>CALAQS010000097.1 GCA_937888435.1 uncultured Acidobacteriota bacterium | reverse complement strand
ATTCTCGCCTACAATCGGTCTGCAACATCATGTCGGGACGCACGGCCATCGTGGCGGGCGCCAGCGGTCTCGTGGGCGCGCACTGCCTGCGCCGCCTTCTCGCGAGCGGTCTGCACGAGCACGTCGTCGCGTTCGTTCGCGGCCCGCTCAACGTGACCCACAAGCGGCTCGAGCAGCGGACGATCGACTACGAGCGGCTCGGCCGGATGTCGGCCTTTCCGCGCGTGCAGGACGTCTTTTGCTGCCTCGGTACGACGATGAAGAAGGCCGGTTCCGAGGAGGCGTTCCGGAAGATCGACTTCGAATACGTCGTGCGCCTCGCGGAAACCTCCCTCCGCACAGGCGCGGACCATTTCTATCTCGTGAGCGCGGTCGGCGCCGACTCGAAGTCGCGTATCTTCTACAGCCGGGTGAAGGGTGAGGCCGAGGACTCCGTCGCGAAGCTCGGCTTCGCGGGACTCCACATCTTCCGGCCGTCGTTCCTCGTGGGCCACCGGCCCGAAAAGCGGCCAGGCGAAGAGTTCGGGATCGCGGCCGCGCGCTTCTTCTCCATCGCCCTCGTCGGGCCCGCCCGGAAATACCGGCCGATCAAGGCCGATACGGTCGCGCGCGCGATGGTCTATGTCGCGCGCGAACGCCCCCCCGGCACGCACATCTACGCTGCCGACGAGATGGAGGGGCTCGCGACGCTCTTCTGACTGGGCCTCGCTCTCGGCCTCGAGAGGGACACACCAGCATCGAGTCCCACCGCGCCGGTCCGCCCACGCAAGCGCCTCGTCCGTATCGATGTTGTTGCGGGCGCACCAGGCGGCCACCTGATTCCAGCCCTGAGCCTGCTGGATCGTTGAGGCACAAAATAAGAACGAAGTGGAACGCCTTCCTTACCTTCCAAGAAAACTCCTCTTCTCTTCGAGCTTCCCGTCACGCAGGGTGTAGAGGCGGTCGGCGGCGACGGCTTGGAAGCTCAGCGTGGGGGCCGTCTTTCCCGGCGGGATGACCTCCACCGCGGCCGAAGCCGCGTCGCCCAGCCCGAAGTGCAGCGGCACCCACGCCCCCGAGGCGTATGAGGGCCGGAGGATGAACTCCTGTACCTGCCGGACGCCGCCCGCGGTCACGACGACCTTCGTTCCGAGGACGGTCCGGCGGTCCGCCCCCGCGACCGGCAGGATCTCGAGCGCGTGACCGTGCGACGCGGTCGCGTTCTTCATGAGGCGGATGCCGCCCGAAATCGCTGCGAGCACGACGTCGAGCCGCCCGTCGCCGTCCACGTCGCCCACCGCGAGCCCCCGGGCCGAGAGGCGCAGGGCCGCCCAGTCGCCCGATCCGGCCGTGACGTCCGCGAGGCGGCCATGCCCTTCATTCCTCCATACGAGCGGCGGCTGCTTGTAGGAGTGGTCGCCGAGGCCGTAGACGCCCATGCCGTTCTTACGGAAAAACTTCGCGAACGTGAGGAGAATGCGCGGCACGAGGTGGCCGGACGCCGCCACGAGATCCAGACGGCCGTCGTCGTCGAAGTCCGCGAAGTCGGTCCCCCATTGCACGTACGGGTGCGAGGCGCGGTCCACCCCGGAAGCCTCGGTCGCGTCGTCGAAGAGAACCCCATCCACGTTTCGATACAGCGTGTCCGGCTCTCCGGCGAAGTTCGTGACGAGAATGTCGGGCCGGCCGTCGCCATCGACATCGCCCACGGCGAGCCCCATGCCGGCACGCGCGATTTTCTGGTCCCGTGCGCCCGCGCCAGCTTCCACCGTCACATCCTCGAAAGTGCCGTCTCCGCGGTTGCGGTAGAGCACGTTCGGCACGCGGTCGTTCGTGACGTAGAGGTCGGGCCGCCCGTCGCCGTCGTAGTCGAAGAAGACCGCGCCGAGCCCGCGGCCGCCCGCGTTCGTCACGCCCGCGGCCTCCGCGCGCTCGTGGAAACGCCCCTCGGCATCCTGCACGAGAAGTGTCGCCGGCTGGCCGGAATAGTCTTCCGGCATCCGAACCTGGAGCTGCGGAAAGGACTGTTCTCTCCCGTAGTCCGTGTCGAGATACCCGACCACGTAGAGGTCGACTCGCCCGTTTCCGCTCACGTCGCCCGCGGCCAGCCCCACGGCATAACCCGGCACGACGAGCCCGCGGGCGGCGCCCTCCTCGCGAAACGTCCCGTCCCCGAGGTTCTTCCAGAGCGTCGTCTCGCCCACGCCCGTGACGACGAGATCGAGGCGTCCCGAGCCCTCGAGGTCCACCCACGAGGCACCCATCGTCCAGCCGCACGATCGGATTCCCGAGCGCGCCGTGACGTCCTCGAACGTGCCGTCGCCGCGGTTGCGGTAGAGGACGCCGCACGGCCCCGCCTCCGGTTTCTTGCCGTTCGAGACGGACCCCGTGAAGAAGAGGTCGAGGTATCCGTCCCCGTCGAAGTCCCCCATCGCCACGCCCGCACCCATGGTGGCGAGATTTCGCCCGCGGCGGAGGTCGGTAGCGAACCTGAAGCTCAGCCCCGCGCGCTTCGTCACGTCAGTGAAGCGGATCGGGGAAAGAGAAAGAGAAGAGGAAGAGGAAGATTCCATGAATGGGTAAGAGGGGCCGGGCGACAGGAGAAGCGCGGCGAGTGCGGCTGCTGTCAGAGAATTCACACTTCTAAGAAAAAACACCCTTACACCAGCCCCACTGTAGGTCGTCGCAGTCGGCCCGGTTCACGAGCGAGCAAAACTATCTTTCCCCCAGCGCGTTCCGGAAGCGCTCCGGCCCGACCGTTCGCGTGAGCGTCTCCTCGAGGAATTTCGGATCGGGATGGCGCTCGGACGGGGGGTAGGGGTACGCCGTCATCGCGTGGAACGGCCAGGGCTCGTACGACTGGCCCGTCACGGTGTTCTTGTCGAAGTCCTTGTCCCAGCCGTCGGAGACGAGGATGTAGTCGCGGCGCCAGCCAGGCGCGAGCGCCGGCAGCTTCGAGGCGTCGTACACAATGCGGATCGCATCGCCGCCCTTGAACGCGACCCAGCGGTCGTCGGTCTTCGCTAGGAATTCCGTGACGTCGCCGAGCCGCGTGACGCGGCCGGGCACGTCCTCCCAGCGCGGAGCGGTCGAGACGTCGCCGTGGTCGAACACTTCGGGGCCGTCCGGCGTCTCGCGGGCGCCGCGCGGGAAGCCGCGTTCGGAGAGGACCGCCGAGGACGGCGCAAGCGGCGTCGTGACGACGTCGACGGCCGGATCGTTCACCGTGACGAAGGCCTCGTCCCAGAAGATCGCCATCGTCGTCCGGATGCGCACGCGCGGGTCTTTCGGGTCGACGAGGCCGGTGAGGTCGACGGGCATCGTCTTCGTCTTGCCCGCCGGGAACCCGAACGACTCCATCGCGACCTTCCAGCCGCCCGCGCCGTCCGGCACCTCGAGGAGCGGCGGGAAATGCGCGAGATCCTTCCGCTGCGAGATCGAGACGTTGATCGACGTGTCCGTGTAGAAGATCCAGCCCGAGAGGAACAGGACGATGCGATCTCCCGCTTTCACGTCGCCGAGGTCCAGCACCAGGGAATGCTCCTGCCTCACGCCCTGATAGAACATCTCGGGCCCCGGGCTCACGTAGATCTGGTCGCGGCGCGCGAGGCGAGAGGTCACGTCCTCGGAGCGGCCGGAGGCGTCCGAGAAGGCGGCGCGCACGGGCCGCGGACGCGCCACCGTGAAGAGCTTCTTCTCCGTGACGCCCGGAATCATCCGCTCGTTCGGGACGACGCCCGTGCCCTCAGGATGGTCGACGGCCACGAGCGTCGCTTCGTCGAGGAACGCCACTTCCCACAGCTCTTCGGTGTAGTCGAGCTGGAGCCGGCCGTCCGCGTCGGCCTTCAGGGCGTCCCCGCCGATGAAGAGCCACTCGCGCGTGTCCGCGCCCGCGAGGTGGACGCCGTCGTAGAGAAGCCCGATCGGAGAGCGCCCGAGGGCGTCGGAGATGAAATTCCAGACCCCCGTCTCGCCGTTCAGCGCGTACACGAACGGGCACGAGCCCTTGAGCTGCTGGACCTCCTTCACGACGGATTTCGATCTCTGATCGAACAGGTTCTGCGGCACGCCGTTCGTCCACGTGGCCCGCACGACGTCGGCCTTCGTGCGCGCGCCGAGGCCGAAGTGCGTCGGCACCAGACCCGCGGTGCGCGCGACATACAGGTTCCCAGCCTTCACCTCGACGAGGCTGCCGACGCCGTGCTTGTTCACCTTGCCCGAGCCCGTTTGCAGCCCCTCGAGAACGACGTCCAGCCAGCCGTTCGCGTTCCCGCCACCGTTGATGAGTACTCTGGTTTTCCCACCGGCCGAGACGAGGAGGTCGAGATCCCCGTCCTTGTCGACGTCGACGGCAAGCAGGGCATCGACACCTGCCAGGTCCGAAGAGAACGAAGAGGAAGATTTCTTAGAAGGGGAAGAGAAGACTGGCCAGTCCGTGAACCTACCGGCTCCGTCGTTTCGCCAGGCGCGGAGCTCGCCGTTCGCGGTTGCGGCGATCACGTCCGGGAAGCCGTCGTTGTCGAAATCCGCCAGGACGACCGCCCGCACGGCCGCTGTGGACGCGGCGCCGCCGGGCGCCCCTGCGAATTCCTGACCGGTGCCTTCTGAGAAGCTCCCATCTCCCTTCCCCAAGAGCAGCCGCAACCCTTTCGAGGTGGCGACGACGATGTCGGGGACGCCGTCCGCGTTCACGTCCTCGACCGCGATGTCCAGCGCGCCCGACACGCCGAGCGGGACGTTCCTGAAGACGCCCTGGCGGAGATTCAACCGGAGGACGAGATCGCCCTTCGCGTCGATCGTGACGAGGTCCGGGTCGCCGTCGCGGTCCACGTCGGAGACGACGACTTTCTTCGACGTGAACTTCGCGTCGCCGGTCTTCGCCGTCACGTCCGTGAACGTGCCGTCGAGGTTGTTGCGGAGAAGCTGATCGGGCCTGGCGCCGCCGAAGAGGTAGACGTCGAGGTCGCCGTCGAGGTCGAAGTCGAAGAAAGCGGCGGCGGTGAACGGGGCGGCTACGGAGTACGCCTCAGGGGTGCCCGAGTTCTTCAGGTCCACTCTTCGGAGGATTCTCTCGACGCTCTCTTCGGACGCGGCTGGAGCGCGGAACGTCACGGGGATCACGGGGCCCGCGCCCGCGCGCAGCCCCTCCTCCACCTTCGACGAAAATCTCTCGACCGGCAGTCCGACGACCTGCGTGAACACCTCTCCGAGCGACTGCTGATAGCGCGGCGTGACGCGCAGGACGTTCTCCAGGACGCGGACCTTGACGGTCGCGCCCTTGACGTCGCCGCCGCCGAGAAGCGTCCTCGACTCCCCGAGAAACTGACGCGAGCGTGCGTCGCCGTCCGAGACGAGCGGGTCCAGCTCCGCGAGACCCTTCGACAGCGCGGCCCCGTCTCCCGCCTCCCCTTCGAGGACGAGGAGCTTCAGGAGCGCGGGCAGGTTCGAGGGCGAGCGGGCGACGATCTCCGCAAGGCGCGTGCGCCGCCCGGCCTTGTCGGCCGGCGACGCGGACGGGTCCGTCTCCACGCTTCGCGCGAAGCGCCAGCGCGACTCGAGGTCGCGCGGGTCGAGGGACGCGGCTCTCTCGAGAGCGGCGCGGGCGGCTGCGGGCCGGTTTCGCTCGTTCTCGAGGAGCGCGCGAATGGCATGAAGGTCTGCCCGATCCCCCAGCGCGAGAGCTTTGCCGAGGAGAGCCTCCGCGCCCGGAAGATCCTTTTCGCGCACCGCCGCGATCGCGCCGTTCGCGAGCGGCAGCGCTTCACCCGGCACCGCGTCCGCCAGCTTCGCGAAGGTCGCCCGGGCCTCCTTCGCCCTATCCTCCTCGAGCTGCGCGAGGCCCACGTTGCGCAGCGTCAGGATGCGCGACGCCTGCTCGGGGGAGAACCGGGGAGAAGAGGA
>CALAQS010000096.1 GCA_937888435.1 uncultured Acidobacteriota bacterium | reverse complement strand
CGCAACGCGTCTTGACCCGGACATCGAACGACATCGACGGCTGAAAGCCTGACGATCTCGGAAGATCTCGAGCGCCCCGGTTTCGCCGGGGCGCTCACGTTTGCGGTCACCAGAAAATCGCGCGGACCCAGCGGGAGAGGATGCGGAACCCAGCGCCGAGTAGCGACGTCCGCGGACCCTTGATCTTCGCGATTCCCTCGAGCCCCGGCTTCAGGCTCCCGTCGGGATTCTCGAAGCGCGCCACCGCCACAAAGCGGCCCGGCGTCTCGGACGGGCGGAGGGCCGAGGGGGCGGCGGGCGGTGCGGGCTGGGACGCGGGCGCGATCGAGACGATCGTGCCGAGGAGGATCCGGAACGGGCGTCCGCGGAGCTGTACGGAGACCGGCGCCCCAACGGCGAGATCCGTCAGCAGGCGCTCCGACACAGGGAACGTCGCCGTCAGCTGCCGTATGTCACCGACGGTTCCGAGAACGGTTCCCGCCGTGACCCACCTGCCGACGAGATCCTCCACCCCTGCCGTCAGGAGGCGCCCGTCCATCGGGCTCGGCACGGCGAGCCGCGCCGTGCGCGCCGCGTCGAGGGCAACGCCGGCCGCGGCCGCCCCCTCGTTCCGCTCGGCCCGATAGACCTGCCCGGCGTCTCCGGACCGGAAGCTCCTTCCCGCCTCGTCGGCGGCCCCCGCGCGGCGGGCCGAGAGGGACGCAAAATCGGCTGCGACGCCGGGGCTCTCGATCCGGAATAGCGGTTGGCCCGCCCGGAGGGCGTCCCCTTCGCGGGCGAAGACCTCCCGGACGACCCCGTCCTCCGGGGCCTCCACCTTTGCCGACGCGGTGGGCTCGAGGACAGCGTCCATCCGGATCGTCCGTCGGCCCCAGGGGACGACGAGGAGCAGGACGAGACCGGCGGCGGCGGCGAGGAGTGGGAGGCGGGCTCGCGGCGACATGACGAGCTCCTTCTTGTCGAGGTAAAAGAGGCGGGAGATCCGGACGACGAGGCGGACCCGCCTCCGGAAGAAGAAGTAGAGCGTGACGAGGAGAAGAACGACGGCCAGCTCCGGGACGACCTTCGAGTAGAAGTTGTTGAGAAGCCTCGCGATGAAGGCCATGATGAAGCCGATGTAGCCGAGGGCGAGCGGCCCGTAGATCAGGAAGATCCGCTTCTTCCGCCGCGACACGACCGGCACCTCGACGTTCAGGCGGAGAACGTGGCGCTGGAAGAGGGCGCCCATCCAGCGGAACGACTCCTCGCGCAGCTCCGGGATCTCGGTGAGGCTGCAGAGGGCGTAGTACCCGTCGATCTTGACGAGCGGGTTGATGTTGAAGAAGACCGTCGAGACCCCCGTGAAGAGCATCGTCTTGTAGGCCAGCTCGTGGAGGAGCGTGTCGGGGTAGCTCGCCACCCAGAGCGCCGTCGCGATCGTGCAGAGGATCGCCTCGATGTAGATGCCCGCCACCGTGACGGTCAGCTTCTGCCACTTGTTCGGGAAGAGGAGCGAGTCCGTCGTGTCGCAGTAGAAAGCCGGCGTGAAGTAGAGGAGGGCGATCCCCATGTCGTGGACCTCGCCCCCGTACATCTTCGTGGTGTAGCCGTGACCGAACTCGTGGACGAAGCCGAGGCCGGTCAGGATGACCCAGAACTGGACGAAGTCCCAGAACGGCTTCTTCAGGAACGAGTAAAGCTCGATCGTCTGGGTCCAGATCGTGTCGAAGCGCGTCGCGAAGACGCCGATCGTGAAGAGAAAGGTGACGCAGGCCACCGCGACGACCGGCGGCCTCCAGAGCCAGCGAACGTACTGGAGCGTCCGGGTGAGGATCCGGTCGGGGTCGAAAACCTTGAAGAGCATGAAGAGGACGTTGAATCCCTCGGCCCTTTCCTCGGCGGCCCGCTGCCTCAGGTTCTTGAACTTCGACAGGAGCTGGAGGTTCTTCTCGGACGCCGACTGCTCGAGGAACTCGATCTTGTGCAGCATCTCTTCGTAGTCGAGGACGAAGGTCAGCCCGATCACGGCGCTCGGGATCCGGCGCAGATACTCCTCGAGAATTTCGCTCCGGGTCCGCGTCCCGTCGAAGAGCTCGATGAGCCCCCACTCACCGTCGTCGAACGTGTAGAACTTGTTCGCCTCCGGCTGCTTGACCACCCAGCTCACCTCGCCCACCTGCACCTGGCGCCGGATGACGAGATCCTTCCGGAGCGCCGGGCGGTCGAGCCGGAGGCCGTGGCGCGCCTCGAGGGCCTCGGCGGCGCGTCCGCGGCTGGCGGCCGCGACGTACCGCGAGGCCGGGGCCGGCGCGGCAGCGCTCACGGGAGCAGCGGCCAGATCCGGGCCCAGATCCAGCGCGCCGGCTTCCGAAGGAGGACGCGGAGGAGACGCTGGGGGCCGGTCGAGACCTTGGCCTTCCCGAGCATGCCGGGCCGGAGCAGCCCGGCCGCGTTCTCGACTCGCGCCTCGGCGATGACGAAGCGTTCCTCGCCCTCCTCGCGAACCGCGGCGCCGAGGTGGACGACGGTCCCGGGAAACGTCCGGTACGGGTAGGAGTTCACCTTGACGTCGACCTTCTGGCCGGCGGCGAGGAGGGACGCGTCGCGCTCGGGCACGGCCACCTCGATGAGGACGGCCGACGGCTCGGCGAGAACCGCGAACTCGGCGCCGGCGGGAAGAAGCTGGCCGACGCGCTCCTCGAGCCGGGGCGTCAGGATGACGCCGGCCTCGGGCGCACGGAGTCTCGTCCGCTCGAGCTTCTCCTCAGCGAGAGCCGCCCGCGCCCGCATCTCGTCGCGCCGGGCCGCCGCCTGGAAGAGGGCGGGAGCGTTCCCCTCGGCGCGGTGGCGGGAGACCTCGGCGTCGGCGATCTGCTCGGCCGCGCGCGCCTCAACCATGGCAGCGCGGTAAGCATCGTCGCGTAGCGTCGCGATGACGGTTCCGGCGGGAACGGCATCCCCCTCGCGGTGCGCGACGCTTTCCACGACGCCTTCCACAGCGGCGGTGACCGGGATCCGCCGCCCCGGCACAACCCGCGCCGGCCCGGAGACCCGGACGTTCCACGGCAGGACGGTGAGAAGGACGAGGGCCGCCGCGCTCCCGAGCGCCCATCTTCGGGTGCGGTTCCCCGGCTGCTCCCGCAACTTCCGAGTCCGCTCCGCGAGGGGCCGGAGGAACCCCGGCAAGGGGACCTGCTGGTAGAGCTGGGCATTGCGGACGGCGACCGTGGCCTGGTTGACGAGGATCTGGAGGAGGTCCCGGGTTTCCGAGTCGAACTCGAGGGGCTCCGTCGACTCGAAGCCGAGAACGCCGAGCTTGCCTTCGTCGTCCTCGAGCAGGACGCCGTAGAAGGCGCTGCGCTCGCTCTCGTCGAAGAAGGTCCGGAACTTCTCCTCGGTCTCCGGGCGGTCGGTCGCGATGGTGCCGTCCTCGCGGCGCGTCACGGCGACGTTGGCGCCGCCGAAGAAGACCCACTCCAGGAGCGCCTCCGTCCGGAGGACCGACGGATTCTTCCGGTCCACCTCGGCCGCCCCCGAGACGGCCCCGACCCGCAGCTTGCCCCGCTGGAGGATGGCGATCGCGCACCGGTCGTATTGGATGAGAGCGGACGTCGCGTTGACGATCGTCCGCATGACCTTGTCGAGGTCTAGCGTCGAGGTGATCTCGCGGCTGACGGCAAGAAGAGCGTCCAGCTCCTGGACCTTCTTCTCGGCCTCGTACTGCCGGGCATTCCGCAGGGCCGTAACGGCCTGCCGGGCGACATCGACGAGCAGCTCCTCGTCCGCCGCCGTGAACTCCGGGTGACGACCGCGTTTGTTGACGGCGACGATCGCGCCTAGAGGCGTCCCGTCCTCGACGAGGGGGACCGCGAGGACCGAGCGGACGAGGAAGCGAGAGTCCCCGCCGCCGACCGGGTCGTCGGCGTCGAGGCCGTTCCGCCGGACGATCTCCCGGCCAGCGAGGACGTCGCCCACCACCGCGCCGCCCACGCCGCCGTCCGGGGACCGCAGGTCGTAAGCCTGGTTGACGGCCGTGGCCGCGAGCGCTACCTCGCCGTTCGCCTCGTCGAGCATCCAGAGCGACGCGGCCTCGCCGCCGGCGAGCTCGGCCGACTTCCTCGCGATGAGCGTCGAGAGCTCTCCAAGGTCGATGGTCGAGCCGAACGTCTTCGTCACGTCGTAGAGGTTTGTGAGGCGCTCGATGGCCGCGAGAAGGCCAGCCTTCTTCTTCTCCGCCTCCCGCGCCCTCCCGAGGGCAGCTGCCGCGTGCTGGAGGAAGGGTTCGAGGCGCGCGAGGCGCGCCTTGTCGGGCGTCTCGTGGAAGACGAGGACGACGAGACCTGCCGTCCCCTTTTCGAGGAGGAGCGGCGCGAGGATCGCCCCCTCGGCGCCTCCCGGTAGCTCCTTCAGGAGCGGGTCCCCGAGGGAGGCGATCTCCTCCCTCCGGATCAGCCGCGCCCCTCGGTCGCGCAGGACGTCCCGCGCGAGGCCCGTCTCGCGGGAGACGGTCCTGCGCAGGCTCTTCGCCGCCCCCTCGCCGAACGCTCCGGTGCAGACGAGAGTCGGCTGGAGGGGATCGCCGGCGAAGACGAGAGATGCGTCGGCCCCGGCTATCTTCGCGGCCCAGCGGGCCGCCCAGGCCGACTTCTCGCCGAGGCTCTCGCAGCGGGCCAGCTCCGCCAACATGGCGGCCTCGACCTCGGCGGTCTCTCGCCTTCCGTATTCTTCGGCCATCGGCATCGTCCCGCGCGGCTCGCGGCCCCGGCTCGATTCAGAAGCTCGAGACGGCCCGCTCGCGGTCGTCGAACGTCTCGAAGACCGAATCGAGCCTCGTGATCTCGAGGAGCTTCTTCAGGTGGGGACCGACTCGGAGGAGCTTGGCGCTGCCCCCCTCGTTCTGCGACGTCGTGAGAGCACGCACGAGCGCGCCGAGACCGGTCGAATCCACGATTCGCAGACCGGAGCAGTCGATCAGAAGGTCGACTTTCCCCTCTTCGAGCAGGCTCATGACGGTCCTCTTGAACACCGCCTCGGGATCGCCGATCACGAGATCGCCCTTCACGGTCACGACCGTCACACGCCCATCCTGTGCCGTGTTCAGTTCCATTGCGCTCTTTGCCCAGAGCTTCTCAGAAGAGGCCGGCGAAATCCAGCGAAACCATTCCCCGACGGACGGTCACGAAGCGTGCTCGCTGTC
>CALAQS010000095.1 GCA_937888435.1 uncultured Acidobacteriota bacterium | reverse complement strand
GGGCGTTCCTGCCGTTCGCGGTCGGCCTCATCGTGGCCACGGTCTACTGCCGGTACCACTACGTCGCGGACGTGATCGCGGGCTTTGCGCTCGCGCTCGTCACCGTGCCCGCCGGGAACGCGATCTACAGCCGCTTCGCCACCAGCCGGTAGCGCCGGTAGATCCGGCCGCCGAAGATCTCGAGGGGCTTGAGGATGTCGAGGTTGTCCTCGAGCATCCACGAGAACTCCGCCCACTTGTGGCCGATGCGGATGCCCTCCTTCATGGCCTCGTAATAGAGGACGGCGTCCAGCCCTCGCTTGCGGTACTCCGGGAGCACGCCGAGCGCCATCGTGCGGCAGCGGTCGATCTTTTTTTTCTCCGTCAGGAACTTCAGCCAGCCGAACGGGAACAACGACCCGCCCATCTTCACGAGGACCTGGTTGAAATCCGGAAGCGCGAGGTGGAACGCGGCGGGCTTCCCGTCGATCTCCGCGAAGAGGATGTAGGGCGGGTAAATGATGGGCTTGAGCTTCTTCGCCATCGCGTCGATCTCGTCGGACGTCATCGGCACGAAGCCCCAGTTCTTCTCCCACGCCCCGTTGTAGATGGTCTTGACGATCGCGAGGTCCTCGTCGAACCGCTTCATGCGGATCGGCCTCACGACGAGCTTCGGCTCGCGGCGCCTCACGCCCTCCGCGAGGCGCGCGAGGCGCTTGAACGAGACGTCGCTCACCGGCGCGAGGATCGCGACGAGGTCCTTCTCCTTCGAATAGCCCGCGCCCGCGAACAGGTCGAGGTAATACGCGGGGTTGTACGTCATCATCAGGAACGGCAATCCCGGATCGCTCTCCTGAGGGACGAACGCGCCCACCTCGTCGTTCAGCGAGGGGTTCGCGGGGCCGCGCAGCCGGTCGCAGCCGGGCAGCAGCTCGCGCACCGCGCCTTCGGCAGAGGAGAGAAGCGCCCGGCTCGCCTCGACGTCGTTCTCGCATTCGAAGAATCCGAAAAAACCCGTCTTGTCCGCGTGCACGCGGTTGTGCTCGGCGTCCGCGATCGCCGCGATCCGACCCACGACCTTCCCTGCGCGCCGCGCCAGGAAGAGCCGGCGCTTCGCATGTTTCCAGAACGGGTTCTTCGCCTCGTCGAGCATCCAGCGGACATCCGAGCGCAACGGTGGCGGCCAGCTCGGGTCGCCGGCGTAAATTCGATATGCCAGCTCGACGAATTCCTTGAGGTCGGCCTTGGAGGAGACGGGATCCACCCGCAGGGCTGCCGAATCGCTCACGTCTCTACGCGCCTCCGGTTGCGGACGGTCTCACAGCGGTCCGGAGCGATCAAGCCCGACCGACCCGGGGTGCGCATGAGCTATCGTGCATCCCCCCGGCGCGGCCTGGCTCGAGGAACCTCATGGGTGACCCCCTTTTTCTCCACCGTCTCCAGTTCGCCTTCACCCTGATCTACCACTATCTCTTCCCCGTCCTGACGATGGGGCTGGCGTTTCTGATCGTCGTGATGAAGGCGCTGGGCCTGCGAAGCGGCGGGGAGCGCTGGAACGAGGCCGCGCGCTTCTGGATCCGGATCTTCGGCATCAACTTCACAGTCGGCGTCGTGACGGGCATCCCGATGGAGTTCCAGTTCGGGACGAACTGGGCGCGCTTCTCCCGCTACGCCGGCAACGTCATCGGGCACACCCTGGCGATGGAGGGCGTCTTCGCCTTCTTCCTCGAATCGAGCTTCCTGTCGCTCCTGGTCTTTGGCGAAAAGCGGCTGTCGCGTGCCGGGCACTTCGCGGCCGCGGTCGCGCTCTTCGTCGGGAGCTGGCTCTCCGGCTACTTCATCATCACGACGAACGCCTTCATGCAGCATCCGGTCGGGCACCGCGTCGGGCCGGACGGTTCGCTCCTCCTCGCGGACTTCGGGGCATTCCTTTTCAACCCCTGGGCGATCGCGCAGTTCGCGCACAACATGACCTCCGCCGTCGTGACGGCCTCTTTCGTCGTCGCGGCGCTGGGCGCTTTCTACCTTCTTCAGGGGAAGCACCTGGAACAGGCCCGCCTTTTCCTGAAGCTCGGCACGACAGCCGGCCTGATCTCGAGCGTCCTCGTCGCCTTCCCCACCGGCGACGCTCAGGCCAAGGGCGTGGCCCGGTACCAGCCCGTGGCGCTCGCTGCCATGGAGGGCCGCTTCGAGAGCGGGCCTCGCGCGGGCCTCACCATGATCGGCCAGCCGAACGTGCGGGAGCACCGCCTCGACAATCCGGTCACGGTGCCCCTGGTCCTGAGCGTGCTCGCCTTCGGCCACACGTCGAGCGAGGTCCAGGGCCTGAACGACTTTCCCGAGAGGGACTGGCCCGACAACATCGAGCTTCTCTATTACGCCTTCCACATCATGGCGGGCCTCGGGACGATCCTGATCGCGATCATGGCGGCCGCGAACCTGCTGGCCTGGCTGGGCCGCCTGGAGAAGACCGGTCCGATGCTCTGGGTTCTGATGCTGGCCTTCCCTTTTCCGTACATCGCCGTCATCGCGGGATGGGTCACGACGGAGCTGGGACGGCAACCCTGGCTCGTCTACGGCCTCTTCCGGACGGCGCAGGGCTCGAGCCCCACAGTCTCCGGCGGCACGGCGCTCTTCACGCTGCTGGGGTTCTGCGGGCTCTATCTCGTCCTCGGCGTGCTCTTCCTCTTCCTGATCGCGCGGGAGATCGGCCACGGACCGTCGCCCGGGACGCCGCAGCGCGAGGCGGCCCATGCCTGAGCTCTGGTACGCCATCGCCGTCCTGATGCTCACGGCCTACGTGGTCCTCGATGGCTTCGATTTCGGTGCCGGAGCGCTCCACCTGTTCGTCGCGAAGAGCGATTCCGAGCGGCGCCAGGTTCTGGCCGCGATCGGTCCCTATTGGGACGGAAACGAAGTCTGGCTGCTGGCCGCGGGCGGCGTTCTCTTCGTCGGCTTCCCGAAGATCCTCTCCTCCGGGATCTCGGGCTTCTACTTCGCGATCTTCCTCGTCCTCTGGTCCCTCATCCTGCGGGGGATCGCCATCGAATTCCGGAGTCACGTGAACGACTCGATCTGGCGCAGGACCTGGGATCTCGGATTCGCGGTCGCGAGCACCCTCCTCCCGGTCTTCTTCGGCGCCGCTCTCGGCAACCTGATCCGCGGCGTTCCGCTGGACTCAGGCGGCTGGTTCGAGCTCGCGCTGTTCACGAACTTCACGGCGAAGGATCCCGTCGGAATCCTCGATTGGTACACGGTCCTCGTAGGCGTCTTCGCGCTCGCCGCTCTGCTCGGCCACGGCGCGACGTTTCTCGCGTGGAAGACGGACGGCCCCGTGCACGAGAGAAGCCGGGCGCTCGTGCGCCGGCTCCATGCCGTGGTCGCGGTGCTCTGGATCGTCGTGACGGCCGCGACGGCGGCGGTCAACCCCGACCTCCTCACCGCGCTCCCCCGGCGGCCTCTGGCGATCTTCCTGGCCGCGACGGCGGCCGCAGGCCTCGCCGTCGTCTTCGCCGCCTCGTCGCGCGGGCGCGATCGCACCGCGTTCCTGGGCTCGTGTTCCTTCCTCGCCGGCCTCTCCATGGCGACCGCGGCCTGCGTCTTCCCGGTGATGCTGCGGTCCACGTCGGATGCCTCGCTCTCGCTCACCGCCTATAACGCGGCAGGAGATCCGGCCGGCCTGCGCACGGCCCTGGGCTGGCTTGCGATCGGCCTCCCCCTCGCCATCCTCTACTTCGTCATCGTATTCCGCGTCCATCGCGGAAAAGCGGTCGCTGCGGCAAACGGCGAAGGGTACTGAAAGGTTCGCGCGGACTCAGGGAACCGTCTTCGTGTTTGTATCGCCCGCCGCACGCGGCGCGCGGTAGACGAACGAGACGAGGCCCAGCCGGATTTCGTCCCCGTCCTCGAGAGCGACGGGCTCCGAGACACGGACTCCCTTTACGAACGTCCCGTTCTTGCTCCCGAGATCCGTCAGGACGACTGCCGTGCCATCCCATCTCAGGTGCGCGTGCCGCCGCGAAACTGAGGCGTCGTCGATGGTTCCGGGCAGACCCGGCTCGCGTCCCAGAATGAGCTCGGGCGAAGCAAGCCTGATCTCCGCCGTTCCGCGCAGGAGCCGGGGCGTCGGTACCTGCGCCGTGGCCGCCCCGTCGTCCTCGAGCGCATATCCGAAGCCGTGCACCGTGCGGATGGGCCCACCGCGCCCCGCCTGTCCGAGCTTGGTTCGAAGCTCCTTGACGAGCGTCGTCAGGCTCGTCTCGGCCACGATCGTGCGGGGCCACAGGGCGTCCTGGATCTCGTCCTTCGAAACGGCGCACGGCCGTCTCGCGACGAGGAGGGACAGCAGCTCGAACTCCTTCGAAGACAGCGCGACCGCGCCGCCTCCTCCGATGAGCTGGCGGCGCTCCGCGTCGAAAGCAAACGCGCCGATGAAGGCCTTTTTCGGAAGGCTCGGGCTGGCGGTCATGAGGAAATCCTGAGAATTCTACAAGGACTTCGACCGGCCGGGTAGCCAGATTGAAGCTACGGCCATTGAGAAAGCGACCAATGCGCAACATGATATGTTCGACGGAGACTCGGTGATGAAACGTCTCCTACGCTCGCTCACGATCGCGGGCGCGCTCGCGTCCGTGCCGGTGCCCGTCGCCGCGCAGGCGTTCACGCTCCCCCAAGGCGTCGGAACCGTCACGTTCGGATGGCAGTACGTCGACAACACGGGTCATCGGTTGAGCGATGGGAGCCTCACGTTGCCAGGCGGATTACCCACGGGCGGCACGAGCGTGGACATGAGCTTTCTCCTCGAGACGGAATACGGTTTCACGGATCGGCTCGCGGCATCCCTGGGGCTGGCCTACGTCTTCGCAAAATGGACGGACCCGAACCCGCCGCCGAACTTCATTCCCTACCTGCCGGTTGATTCCTGCCACTGCTGGCACTCCTCGTTCCAGGACTTTTCGCTCGCCGTTCGCTACCGCCTCTTCGACGATCCGTGGGCCGTCACGCCGCTCGTGCGGGCCGTCCTGCCCAGCCACGACTACAACCATCGGGGAGAGGCGGTCGTCGGTCGAGATCTCAGGGAATTCCAGGTCGGCTTCGGAGCGGCGCGTCGCCTGGCCGGATTCCTGCCGAGAGCCTTCGTGCAGGCTGGCTACACATACGCGTTCGTGGAGAGGGTCCTGGGCATCCCGAACGACCGGAGCAACGGCTACTTCGAGCTCGGGTACGCCGTGTCCCGCCGCCTCTACGTTCGCGCCGACGCGCGCTGGCAACGGACGCACGGCGGGCTGCAATTCGGTTCCCCCTCGGGGGATCCGTTCTTTCCGCCGGGTGACGTGAATACGCCCGAACGCCTTGAGCAGCACGACCGTCTCCTGCGCGACAACTACTGGAGGATCGGCGGCGGGCTCTCCTATTCGATCGGCGTATTCGACGTCTTCGCGGACTTCACGAAGTACGTCGCTGGCACCGACACGCACGACGGACAGGCCTACACGGTGGGGTTGACGTACTACTTCGGCGGCCCGTTCCGCCAGTGACCGGGCCGCGCTTCATCTGCCAGGCTGAGAGGGAATCGCGACGAACCTCGGTGCGCCGCCGGGCGTCCAGGTCTATGCGCCTCCCGCTTCCACTCTGAGCGGTGGAGTCGGGAATCTATCCGTCGACAGCGTCCTGAGTCGCGCGAATTAACCGGCCCGTTTCAAAAGCGGAAGCTCGCCGTCCTCAGAAATTCCTGAGAATTCCACAAGGACTTCGGCAGGCCGCGGCGCCAGATTGAGGCTACGGCCATTGAGAAAGAGACCAATGCGCAGCATGATATGTTCGACCCAGACTCAGTGACTCCGTCGGTGCATTCGACGTCTTTGCGTCCTTCACCAAGTATGTCTGGGGGACCGACACGCACGACGGGCAGGCCTACACGGTCGGCGCGACATGGTATTTCGGTGGCGCGAAGTGACGCGGACGGGACTTTTTGCTAGTCTACTGACAGACTGAGACCGGCTCTCAACCGGCCACCCAGCCTTAGGAGGGGTTCATGAGATACCGCGTTGGCGTGATCGGTCTCATCGGCGTCGCGGGACTGTGCGTGGGCACCAGCCTCCTCGCCTGCGGCGACAAGTTCCTCGTGGCAGGGCGCGGCGCGCGCTTTCAGCGCGAAGGCGCGCGCGCAACGGTCGTGATCTATGCGCCCCTCTCCTCCACGCTGAGAGGCGGACCCGGCAATCTCTCCGTCGACGGCGTCCTGAGCCGCGCGGGTTACCACCCCGCCGTCGCCGCCTCCGCGGAAGAGCTGGGCAGAATTCTGAAGGACGGGAACGCGGGCATCGTGCTCGTGGACATCGCGGACGTGCGGACCGTCGAAACACTGGTCCCGGCCGGATCCCCCGGCCCGTTCATCCTCCCCGTGCTTTCCAACGCGTCACGCCAGGAAGTCGCGACGGCCCGCAAGACGTGGGGAGTCGCGCTCAAGTCGCCCGCGAGTGGCGATTCTCTCCTCGACGCCGTCGACGAGGCAGTCGACCGGCACGCGAAGGCACGAAAGGCCCCCAACCCGAGGATCTGAGGGCGCGAGCAGGGCCCGTTTCAGGGGATTCCAACCTTCCTGACCAGAGCGGCGAACCGGGGGTCATCGCGGATCCGGTCCCAGGCCGTGTCCACCTTGAGAAGGACCAGCCCGGGGGAACGCTCCACGAACGCTGCCTCGAGGTGTTGGAACGCCTTCTCCTTCTCCCCCACCTGCGCCTCCAGCCGCGCCAGATCGAGCGGAGAGACGTACCGTTCCTTCGCGAGGGCCCGCAGGTCACTGAGCCGGACCCTCGCCACCGCGACCTGCGCGCTCTCGTAGTCCTTTTCGGTGCGGGCCTCCGCGAGCGCCTTCACGCCGTCGTCCTCCCCTGACAGTTCGTACGCCTTGCGAAGAGCTTCGATCGCGCCCGTCACGTCGCCCTGGCGCCGGAGGATCTCGGCCAGGCCGAAAAATGCCCGGGGGTCCGAAGGCTCGAGTTCCATGGCGGCCCGGTAGCGACCGATCGCATCCTCGAGCCGCCCGGCCTTTGCGAGGTAGTCGGCCGTGTCGATCATCAAGCTCAGGTTCCCCGGGTCGGCCCTCCGCGCCTTCTCGGCCTCTGCGAGCGCCTCGTCGATCCGGCCACTCGCCCAGAGGAGGAGGGCGAAGGGTTGCCCCCTTCCTCTGGTCGGCCCTGGCTCGCCGCCCGCTTCCCGGAACTCCCGCTCCGCGCCGGCCCAGTCCCAGTCGGAAAAAAACCGGGGGACCGCGAGCGCGGCGCGCGCTTCCGAGAAGCCCGGGTCGAGGGCGAGGGCCTTTCGCGCTCCCTCGTTCACTCCTGCCCAGGCTTCGGCGGGCGGGATGTAACCATCCATGGCCATCAAGCCATACGTGTCCGACGCGCCCAGTTGCGCCCGCGCGAAGCCCGGGTCTTTCTCGACCGCCTGAAGAAAGAGCCGCCTCGCCTGAAGGTATCCCTCCTCGGTGTCCTTGGTTGCGGCATAGCGAGCCTTCAGGAAGAGCTCGTAGGCCTCCGTGTTCTCGGTGCCGTGCCGGCCGAGGGTGCGCTTCTCGGGCTCGGTGAGGCGGAGACGGAGCCCGTCGGAGATTTCCGACGCGATCGCGTCCTGCACGTGTAGCAGGTCCGTGAACGGCCTGTCGTACTTGTCGGCCCACAGGCGCACACCCGTCGCAACGTCCACCAGCTCCGCCGAGATCGAGAGACGGCCCTCTCGCCGGGAGATCCTTCCCATCAGGACGGCGCCGACACCCAGTTTCCGGCCCGCCTCCTGCGGATCCGTGGAGCCTTTGAAGCGAAAGACCGTGGCGCGGGCCATGACCCTGAGGGCAGGCACCCGCGACATCTGGTCGATCAGGCTGTCGGTGATGCCGTCGCTCAAATACTCGCTATCGGGATCGCGAGTGCCATTCTCGAACGGCAGAACGGCGAGCGACTCGATCGCGGCGGGCCCCCGGTGCTGCCGGATCCAGAGGGCCGCCCCGAGAGCTAAGAGGGCGGCCAGGGCCAGGAGACCAAGGACGGCCGGCATGGCGAGGCGGCGCCTGGGGCGAGGCGGAGGTTCGACCGTGAGGCCGAGGTCCGACGGCCCCACTGCGTCAGAGGTCTGGTCCGCGAGGTACTTGACGTCCCGGGCGAGGTCGCGGGTCGCGCTGTACCTCTCGTCCGGGCTCTTGGCGAGGCATCGCCCGACGACGCGGCGCACACGTGCGGGGATGGGCGATTCGGCACAGGAGAGAAGCGGCGGGTCCTCCCTCATGATCGCCACGAGCGTCTCGGCGGGCGTGGCCTTCCTCCAGGCCCGGCGCCCGGTCACGAGCTCGTAGAGGATCGTTCCGAAGGAAAACTGGTCCGAGCGGAAGTCCACGAGGTTTCCCGAGGCCTGCTCGGGCGACATGTAGCCCACCGTTCCGAGGAGCGTGCCCGCCTCGGTGGCGGGCGCCGCGGACATCGTCGCCTCGTTCTCGCCTTTGGAACTGGCGAGCGGCGAGGTCTTCGCGAGGCCGAAATCGAGGATCTTGACGACGTTGTCGGTCGTCAGGATCACGTTCTCGGGCTTCAGGTCCCGGTGGACGATGCCTCTCGCGTGCGCGGCGGCCAGGCCGTCGGCAATCTGGGTCGCGATCTGGAGCGCCTTCGAAAGGGGAAGCCCGCCGCCGTCGAGCAGCTGTCTGAGGTTGACACCTTCGAGAAGCTCCATCGACAGGTAGGTCCGGCCGGCGTCCTCGCCGATGTCGTAGACGGTGACGATGTTCGGATGGTTGAGCGCCGACGCCGCGCGCGCCTCGGCGCGAAAGCGCGCGATTCGGCCCGTGTCGCGAACCATCTCGTCCGGAAGGACCTTGAGGGCGACGTCGCGCCCGAGCCGCGGATCCCGTGCCCGCCAGACCTCGCCCATCCCGCCGGCGCCCAGCGGCGCGACGACTTCGTAGGGGCCGATCTTCGAGCCCTCTCTCAGTGGCATGGAACGCTGGCTCTGATTATGTCCGGAATCCACGTGGGGTGCAGCCCGTTCACAGGCGCGCGCGACGTCGGAACAGAGTCTCGACACAGCCCCGAACGGACTGGTGTTCCTCAGAAAACGCTGAGAATTTGCCGAGGACTTCCCGGTCCTGCCGACGCACATTCCACCTGATGAAACGGAATCTCATTCTCGGAGAGAGACACGATTCCTGCGGTTGCTTCGGCAACTCTCGCCCCGGACGACAACGAAAGGAGCCCCCAATGAAGAACTCGAACTCTCCCCATCCAGCGTCGAGACTTGCTTGTCTCTTTGCAGCAGTCGCCCTGTCAGCACCTCTTGGGCGCAATGTTGCAATGGCGGCGGGGCGCGAACCGCAGGCCGCCACCGTTTCCGTATTTGCGACCGGGCTGAACAACCCGCGTGGGCTCAAGTTCGGGCCGGACGGCAACCTCTACGTCGCGGAGGGCGGCATCGGCGGCACGAACTCGACCGTGGGGCTGTGCGACCAGGTCGTCCCTCCCGTCGGACCCTACACGGGCAGCCAGACCGGCTCGCGAATCTCGATGATCGACCGCAACGGGGTGCGCACGACCGTCGTGGACAATCTTCCCTCCAGCCAGACGACCGCCGACCAGGGCAGCCTCGTCAGCGGCGTGGCCGACATCGCATTTGTCGACGATACCCTCTATGCGGTGCTTGCCGGGGCGGGCTGCTCGCACGGCGTGCAGAACTTCCCGAACGGGATCATTCGCGTCCATCACGACGGGACATGGGAGATGGTCGCCGACCTGAGCGCCTTCGTGAAGGCGAATCCTGTCGCCAATCCGGATCCCGACGACTTCGAGCCGGACGGCACCTGGTACAGCATGGTCGCAGTGCAGGGCGACCTTTACGCGGTCGAGCCGAACCACCAGGAGATCGACCGGATCTCCCCGACGACCGGTGAGATCCGCCGCGTCGTCGACATCTCCGCGACCTCTCCCCCTCCAACCGCCGAGAACCGAAGCTGGATCGGCCCAACTGCGCTTGTCCATCACGGCAACAGTTTTTTCTTCGGCAGCCTCGGACCCTTCCCCATCATTCCGGGGACGCAGAGCGTCTACGAACTCTCACCAAGCGGCCACTTCAGAGTCCGGGCGACCGGTTTCACCACCGTCGTGGGCGTGACGTTCGACCATCTGGGGCGCATGTACGTCCTGGAGAACACGACCGGCAATCCCTTTCCGACGCCCGGGACGGGCCGGGTTCTGAGGGTGAAAGCGTCGGGCGAGATCGAGGTCATCGCGACGGGGCTGTCTCTGCCGACCGCCATGACCTTCG
>CALAQS010000094.1 GCA_937888435.1 uncultured Acidobacteriota bacterium | reverse complement strand
AAGATGCAGTTCTCCTTCTGAAGAAATTCGGAACGGAGGATTTCTTAGAAAGAGAAAAGACGGGGAGGGGGCGTTGCGGGGAGAAGTGAGGTGGAGTGCGGGCGGGCAGGGAGAATCGCCCCAATGCGGGGCAATGGCAGCCGTGGCGCGCGGCGCCCGCCGCGACGACCGGAAGGACAGCCGCCGCCGCCACGAGGGCGAGCAGGAGCGCGGCCGAGGCCTGCCTCAGACGATGCATGTGCCGCGCATTCTAGCCGCCGCTCGTCAGAACATCAGCGTTAGCCCCGCGCGGAGCGTGCGCGATTCTACGAGCGTGTAAGATTCCGCCGTGCGGCTGACCCGGTTCCGGCGCCTGCTCGTCGTGCTCGCCCTCGCGCCGATGGCGCTCGGCGGCGCGTTTGGGCACGTTGACGGCTTCGAGAGGCTGTCGCACGGCACGTTCCTTTTCCCGCCGGACCATCCTGCGCATGCGCCGTTCGTGCCGGAGAAGGAACACCCGTGTGCCGCCTGCGCGGTTGCCTCGCTGGTTGCGCCCGCAGCCGCGCCGCTCTTCCTCGTTCCACCCGAGGTCCGCCGCACGCTCGAGATCCGCGCCGAGCGGACCATCCCGTTCGCCCCCGCCCCCGAGCTTCCCGCCCGCGCGCCTCCCGTCTCCCTGGCCGTTTAGAAGACACGTTCCGACGTCGTCATTCACGGTCGGGGGGCATGCGCCCTCCGCGATCAGAGGTTTTTTTCGTGGAGGCATCGACTGCCATGACTTTTCTAAGCGCGGCGCGCAGCGCCGCTCGCTCTTTTCTCTTTCTTTGTCTCTTCCTGGTCCACTCGCTACCACTGACCGCCGCGACGGCGACGGGCGGGCAGGTTCGCGGCCGTGTCACGGGTCCCGACGGAAGGCCGCTTCCCGGAGTCGCGATCGTTCTGGCGAACGACATCACCGGCTACCGCCAGCAGGTCACGACCGGGTTGGATGGTTCGTACCTCCTCTACAACGTCCCGGCCAATCCATATCACCTAACCGCCGACGTGCAGGGGTTCAAGCCCTTCCATGCTGACGTGGACGTGAGGGGGGCGGCGCCGCTCGTCCGCGACATCGCGCTGACCCTCGCGGAAGTCAAGGCGTCCGCGACCGTCGAGGCCGAGAAGGAGCCCGTCGAGCTCGAGACCGACGACCCGTCCACGCACATCGACATCGACAAATCGCTCATCCGGAGGTCGCCTGCCGCGATGCCCGGGCGTGCGTTCGAGTCGATCGTGACCTCGACGCCGGGCTTTTCCCAGGACGAGAACGGCCGGTACCATTTCCAGGGCGGCCATTCGCAGCAGCTTCTCGTCATCGACGGCCAGCCCATCGGAGACCAGATCGGGATCACGTTCTCGAACTCTCTCGATCCCGGGGTTGCCGAGAATCTGACGATCATCACGGGTGGCATCCCCGCCGAGTATGGCGAGAAGGCGAACGGCGTCATCAACCTGACGACGCGCTCGGGCCTCGGAACGAACGGCGTGAAGGGCGAAGTCTCGGTGGGCGGCGCCCAGTTCAACACAGGATCGGCTTCGATCTCCGCGGGCGGCGGGAGCGCCCGGTTCGGATGGTTCGCCGACCTGGACACCTCCCGCTCCGACCGGTTCCTCGATCCCGTGTCGTTCGACAACTTCCACAACGACGGCAACTCGCTGCGGGCTTTCCTGCGCCTCGACAGCGTGTCATCGGATTCCACGAGCAACTGGCGACTGACGGGAAACATCGGCCGCACGCATCGCGACGTGACGAATCTCCCCTCGCAGGAAGCAGCCGGCCAGGACCAGCAGGTCGTTTCCAACGACTGGAACGCCAACCTCGGCTACCAGAACGTTCTGGGGGGCGGACTCGTCCTCGAAGGCCAGATCTACGCGCGTGACAACCGGCTCACGCTCTATTCGTCGCCCTTCGATACGCCCGTGCAGGCGGACCAGAACCGTTCGCTCGAGAATCAGGGAATCAATGTGGCGCTTTCGGACACTGTCGGCGTCAACGAGCTCAAGGTCGGCGTCCAGGCCAAGCGGTTCCCGATCAAGGAGCAGTTCTCGTTCCTGATCACCGATCCCGGCTTCAACGACCCGAACGCGGACGGGTACAACCCCAACCTCGCGCCGTACGACGGGACGCGAGGCGGCAAGCCCTTCTATTTCTCCGGCTCGAACGCCGGCACCTATCTCGCCGCGTTCCTTCAGGACAACATCCGCTGGAACGACCTCACCGTCAACGTCGGAGTCCGCTACGACCACAACGACCTGTTCGAGTCCGAGCACCAGCTCGCCCCGCGGATCGGACTCGCGTATTTCCTCAAGGCGACGAACACCGTCTTCCGCGCGTCCTACAACCGGATGTTCATCACGCCCGAGTACGAGAACATCCTGATTTCCTCGTCCGCTCAGGCGGTGTCGATAACGCCTCCCGACATCCAGGCCAACCAGCAACTGGGAGGCGGCCAGCTCTACAACCTCTCCGAACGGCACGACGCGTACAACGTCGGCTTCCAGCAGGGGGTGGGCTCGAAACTGCGCTTCGACGGCTCGCTCTGGTACCGGCGCGTCCACAACGCGGCCGACCAGGACCAGTTCTTCAACACGGGAATCGTCTTCCCGCTGAACTTCGCGACCGCCTTCCTCCAGGGCTGGAATCTCCGCCTCGACCTCGCACCTGTCATGGGAGGGCTTCGCGGCTACGCGTCGGTCGGACACGTCGTGGCGCGGTACTGCAACCCGTTCGTCGGGGGGCTCTTCCTGTCCTCGGACGCCCTCGATTCGTTCCAGGGCGGCTGCTTCCTCATCGACCACGACCAGGACATCCAGGAGCAAGTCGGGCTCTTCTACGACTTCGGGAGGAGCGGCCTGTGGGTCGGCTTGACCCAGCGCTACGACTCCGGCCTCGTCACGGACGCGGGCGCCCCCGCGGACGTCCTATCGAGCCCGGATACCGCGTACGCGTATCCGTACATCCACTTCGACCAGGACCCGCAGCGCGTGGCCTCCCGCACGGTCTGGAGCTTCTCGCTCGGAGCGCGCCTCCACTCGCACGGCATTCCCGTCGAGCTCCAGCTCGATCTGCTCAACGCCTTCGACGAGAAGGGTCTCTACAACTTCCAATCCACGTTTGGAGGAACGCACGTGATTCCACCGCGCACGTTCGCGGGCCGCCTCAAGTACGCGTTTTGACCTTCACCGGGCCGGACGGCGCCTCCAATCCGGCCCGGTTTATCCTTCGTCCATGACGGCATCTTCATCAGCTCGGGTCAAGGCGCTTCCGAACAAGCTCGTCCTCGTCCGCCACGGCGAGAGCACGTGGAACCTCGAGAACCGTTTCACCGGCTGGGTGGACGTGGGGCTCTCCGCGAAGGGCGTCGACGAAGCCCATGCCGCCGGGAGGCTGCTGAAGGCGGAGGGCTTCCGTTTCGACCGCGTGTTCACGTCGCTCCTGACGCGGGCGATCCTCACGGCCCAGATCGTCCTCGAGGAGCTCGACCAGCTCTGGTTGCCCGTCGAGCGCTCGTGGCGTCTGAACGAGCGGCACTACGGCGCGCTGACCGGCCTCAATAAAAAGGAGACGGCGCAGAAATACGGAGACGCGCAGCTCCACCAGTGGCGGCGCGGCTACGCGGTCCTGCCGCCGGCGCTCGACGAGGGCGATCCCTCGCACCCGCGCTTCGATGCGCGATACGCGAAGCTGCCGCCCGAGCTGCTGCCGCGGACGGAGAGCCTCGAGACGGTCGTGACCCGCACGCTCCCGTACTGGTACGACGCCGTCGTGCCGCGCCTCGCGGTCGGAGAGCAGGTGCTCGTGGCGGCGCACGGCAACAGCCTGCGCGCGCTCGTGAAGCATCTCGATGCGATCTCCGACGCCGAAATCGCGGAGCTGAACATCCCGACAGGGATCCCGCTCGTCTACACGCTCGACACGGAGTTTCACCGCGTGTCGAGCCAATACCTCGGCGATCCCGAGGCCGCGAAGAAGGCCGCCGAAGCCGTCGCGAAGCAGTCGAAGGCATAGCGCACTTGTTTCGCTCGTGACGCCCTGGAAGCCTCTGCGAACGCATAACTTGCGCCCCCACGAGGGATCTGCTAATCTCGTAAATTCTGTCGGAGGAGCTCGAGATGTCCGGAATCTGCCAGGTCACGGGAAAGCGCGCGGTGTCGGGGAACAAGGTTTCCCACGCGAACAACAAGACGAAGCGGCTCTTCAAGCCGAACCTCCGCTCCCAGCGTTTCTGGATCGCGAGCGAAGGCCGATGGGTGCGCCTGCGCGTATCGACGGCCGCGATGCGGACGATCGACAAGAAGGGTATCGACGCCGTCGTCGCCGGGATGCGGCGCGAGGGGAAGAGGGTCTAGGCCATGCGCGAGAAGGTGAAGCTTGTCTCCACGGCGAACACGGGTTATTTCTACACGACCACGAAGAACAAGAAGATCCATCAGGACAAGATGGAGGTCAAGAAGTACGACCCCGTCGTCCGCAAGCACGTGGCGTTCAAGGAATCCAAGATCTAGGCCCGGCGAGCCGACGTGGAACGCTTCGACCTCGTCGTGATCGGCTCGGGGCCGGCCGGCGAGAAGGGCGCCGCCCAGGCCGCGTACTTCGGAAAGTCCGTTGCCCTCGTCGAGCGGCTGGCCGAGCCCGGCGGCGTCTCCGTCCACACCGGGACCTTGCCCTCCAAGACCTTGCGCGAGTCGGCCCTGTACCTGACCGGATTCCGGCGGCGCGAGCTCTACGGAATGACGCTTCGTCTGGACCGGAAAAAGAGCCTGCGCCAGCTGACCGGGCGGCTCCGCGACGTGACGGCGGCGCAGACGCGGCAGATCAAGCGTAACTTCGAACGCCACCAGATCGCGACGATTACCGGCCACGCGCGCTTCCTCGACCCTGGCACGATTGGCGTCTTCGACGGGGACGGCAAAGAGACGCGACGGCTCGGGTTCGATGCGGCCCTCATCGCGGTGGGCTCTTCGCCTCTTCCGCCGCGCGGCCTCACGTTCGACGACCCGGACGTCGAGGACTCGGACCGGATTCTCGACCTCGACCGCATCCCGAAGTCCCTCGCCGTGGTCGGTGGCGGCGTCATCGGCTGCGAGTACGCTTCTCTCTTTGCGGCCCTCGGAACGAGGGTGACGCTGATCGAAGGGCGCGACCGGCTCCTCGGCTTTCTCGACGGCGAGGTGTCGTCGACGCTCAAGATCGCGCTCGAGCGGATGGGAGGGGAGGTGCTTCTCGGCGACGCTGTCGAGACGATCAGCCGCGAGGCGAATCTCTCCGCGAACGCTCTGAGGCTGACGTTGAAATCCGGGCGCGTGCTCGCGGCGGACAAGGTCCTGTTCTCGGCCGGGCGCCGCGGAAACACGGAGGGGCTCGGACTGGAACAGGCCGGCGTGGTATTCGACGAGAAGGGGCGGATTCCGGTCAACGACCACTTCCAGACGAACGTGCCCCGGATTTATGCGGCGGGGGATGTCGTCGGGTTCCCGGCGCTGGCCGCAACCTCGATGGAGCAGGGGCGCGTCGCCGCGTGCCACGCTTTCGACATTCCCTTCAAGACCGGGGTGGCCCGACTTTTTCCGTACGGCGTCTACACGATCCCCGAAGTGTCCATGATCGGCGCCACGGAGGAAGAGCTGAAAGAACGGGGGACTCCGTACGAGGTCGGCCGTGCGCGCTACGAGAACAACGCGAGGGGGCAGATCACGGGTGACCTGGATGGCTTCGTGAAGCTCGTCTTCGACCCCGCCACGAGGAAGCTGCTCGGAGCGCATCTCATCGGCGGGGGCGCGACGGAGCTCGTCCACATTGCGCAGATGGTGATGCTGAAGGACGGCGGCCTCGACGATTTTCTCCACTCGGTCTTCAACTTCCCGACGCTCGCCGAGTGCTTCAAGTACGCGGCGTACGACGGTCTGCAGCGCCTTTCCCACCGCCAGGGGGGTGCCACGCTCGAACGGACGGCCGGGGTCGCAGCGTCGAACGTGGAGGTCCATCCCCCGGCACGCGCCTGGTTCGTCGGAATCGACCTCATCGACCCCTTCGCCCATACCAGCCGCCCGGTGACGCTCGCCCTCATGGATCGGTGGCGACGCGTTCACTTCGTCACGTGGACCTACGACCCGGCCGGCGACAGGATGATCCCCGAAGAGGTCGCAGCGGAAGGTTTTGTCGTCGCGATCGATGGACCGCAGGGGCTCGCGGCCAGGGGCCGGACGATGCGGCAGGCCGAGCGCGTTCTGCGGGCCCCGGGCAAGTCAGGTGAGACTTTCGCGAGGGCCGGAATACCTCATGCGGGCCTCATCCGCGGCAGCGTCGAGCTCTTCGGCGCGCTCCGAAATTCCGGCCTCGGGCTCCTCGGGGAGGCGCCGTGGGAGACGACGGCGCTCCTGGAGGTCTATCCGGGCGACGCGTGGCCGAAGTGGGCGGGGCGAAGGCCTCCGAAAAAGAGCCTGCCGGCCGGGCGGCGCGCGCGCTACGACATCCTGCGCGAGCACGGTCTCGAGCTGCCCGTCGGATGCGATGCCGTCACTCACGATCAGCTCGACGCGGCCGCCGCCGCGTTCACCGCCTACCTTTGGGCCACGGGCAACGCCCGGGAGTTCGGAGATCCGCCGGTCTGGGACGCGGAGGCGGGCTGCATCCGCGAAGGGATCATCGTCAGCGTGTAGCGCCCCAACTATCGACGTCGACGGGAGCCTGGAGGCCGACGTCCTTGAGCTGCGGCAGGATCGCCGCCTTGTCTCCGACGAGGACGAGGACGCCGCGGTCGAGCGCAAGCGCGTTTCTCGCGATCGCGTTCAACGCGGGCGCGTCGAGCGTCGCCTGCGCGGCGAGGTCCTCACCGAGGGTTTCGAAAGGCGCGCCGAGCTCAACGTAGCCCGTGGCGGTCGCGAGAACCCCCGAGAGGCCCGAGAAGGACTGCACGGCGGTGTTCTTGACGATATCGCGCGCTTTCCGGGCCTCCTCCGGTGTGACGTCGCCGCCCGAGAGCCGCGCGAACTCGGCGAGGAACTCCTTGAGAGAAGCGCCGGTCACTTTCGAGGTGACGTCCGCGCCGGCGCTGAACGTGCCGAGCGCGCGGCCGAGTCCGAAGCGGGCGCTCGCCCCATACGTGTATCCGTTCTTCTCCCTGAGGTTCTGGTTCAGGCGGCTCGTGAAGCTGCCGCCGAGGATCGTGCCGAGGAGACGAAGCTTCGGGCGTGCCGGATCGGCGAACTTCGGCGCGGGCGCGGCGAAGCGCACGACCGTCTGCGGCGCCTCGGGGCGGTCCACGAGGAAAACCCGGGGTCCGCGGATCGTGAGAGACGAGGCCGCGGGAAGCGAGACCGCGGGCGGGCGGGGACCCTCGGCCTTCCAGTCGCCGAAAGCCTTCTCGAGCGCCGCCTTCGTCTCGGAGACGGAAAGGCTGCCCGCGACCACGAGGGTCGCCAGGTCCGGACGGACGAGAGCCGCGCGCTCGGCTTTCACATGGTCGAGCGTGATCGCCTCGAGGGACGCCGGCGTTCCGTCGACCGGCCAGGCGTAGGGATGGCGGTCGCCATAGAGCGCGCGGCTCACGACGCGCGCAGCGACCTCGTCGGGCCTCTCGTCGGACTGGGCGAGATCGTCGAGCGCGAGCCTTTTCACGCGCGCGAAGTCCTTCTCCTCGAGCCGCGGCCGGCGCACGGCGTCCGCGAGGAGGGAGGCGCCTTTCGCGAAATTGCGAGAGAGGATCGTCATCCTCGCTTCCAGCGCGTCGTGGCTCGCCGATGCCGAGAACTGTCCGCCCAGCGCGGCGACGGCCTCGCCGAACCGGAGCGCGTCCAGGTCGCCCGCGCCCTCGTCGAGCATCTGGGCGGTCATCGAAGCGAGGCCCGCGTCGTCGCCGTCCGCGGCCGTCAGCGGGCCGCCCGTCTGGAAAACGAGCGCGGCGGCGGTAAGCGGCAAGTCGGGCGTGCTCCAGAACTGTACGGGGATTCCGTTCGCGAGCGTGAAGCGCTCGGGTGCCGGCGGGCGGAACGCGGCTGGCGCGCCGTCCTTCGGACGCGCGTCGCGCGGGCCGGGGGCGCGCCTCGGCTGCTCGGGGAGGACTCTGAAGAGGACGCGTGCGTTCTGCGTGATCACGCGCCGCGCGGTCTCGAGGACGGCCGCTTTCGTCGCGTTGCGATACCGGTCGAGATCCCGCTGGAAGCTGTTCGGCTCGCCCCAGAAGAACTCGTAGTGGTTCATGAAGTCCGCTCGCGTCTCGAGGCGCTGCAGCGCGGCGAGCTTCCCGGCCTCGATCGAGGCCTTGCGCTCGTCGAGCTCCTTTTCGGTCGGCCCTCCCTCGAGGAAGCGCGCGAGCTCCTCGTCCACGACTTTCTCGACGCGGTCGAGATCCGCGTCGGGGCGCGCCTGGACGTCGATGCGGAAGACCGAGCCGAGGAGCTGGCTTTCGTTGTTCGCCGTGACGGACGTGGCGAGCGCTTCGTCGACGACGAGGCGCTTGTAGAGGCGGCTGCTCTTCCCGTCGGCGAGGACGGCGGCGACGAGGTCCGTCTCGGCGTCGCCGGGGCCGAAGCCCTTCGGCGCGTGATACGCGAACGAGAGCTGCGGGAGCTGAACCTTGTCGAATGCGACTCCCCGCTTCACGCCGTTCAGCGTCGCGGGCGTCACGTCCCGCCGCGGGGGCTCGGCCCCGCGTGGGAGCGTGCCGAAGAGCTTCTCGACGAGGGGGCGGATTTCCTTCGGGTCGAAATCGCCCGCGACGACGAGGCTCGCGTTGGACGGCGTGTAGTACGTCGCGAAGAAGTCCTTCACGTCGTTCACCTGAGCCGCCTTCAGGTCCTCCTCCGTGCCGATCGTCGCGAAGTGGTACGGATGCGCGGCGGGATAGAGCAGGTACTGGATCGCGAGCTCCGCGCGGCCGTACGGCTGGTTCTCGTAGGTCTGCCTCAGCTCGTTCAGGACGACGTCGCGCTGCAGGTCGAGCTTCTTCTGGTCCATCGCGCGCGCGAGATCCTCGAGCCGGTCCGCGTCGAGCCAGAGGAGCGTGGGGAGCAGCGAGGCGGGGCCGGACGAAAAGTAGTTCGTGCGGTCGGCGCTCGTCGAAGCGTTGTTCGAACCGCCTGCCGCTTCCATGATCCGGTCGAAGTCGCCATTCGGCACGCGCTCGGTGCCCATGAACATCAGGTGCTCGAACAGGTGCGCGAAGCCGCTGCGGCGCGGCTGCTCGTCCTTGCTGCCCACGCGGTACCAGACGTTCACGGCTGCGACGGGTAGGCTGTGGTCCGGGTAGAGGATCACGGTCATCCCGTTCTTCAAAGTGAGCTTCTCGACGGCGAAGCTCTGAGCGGAAACGTGGACGGCCACGAGAAGCGCGGCGGCGAGAACGAAAGTGATGGTGGCGGCACGTCGGGTCATGAGATTCCTCCGGCAGTCCTGGGACACGTCGACGCGCTGAAGAGTACGGCGATAAAGGAAAAAGGTTGCTAGGATTCGAGATGCCCTCTCTCCAGGCACCTCAAGGAGGTTCAATGACCGACCACCCGAACGACCGCCGCGATTTCGTAAAGACCGCCGCCCTCGCCGCCGCCGTTCTAGCTGTGAAAGACGCGGGCTTTCCCGCGATCGCGAAAGGAGCGTTTCCCATGATTCTTCCCCCGCTTCCCTGGGCCGACAACGCGCTCGAGCCCTTCATCTCGAAGAACACGATCGGCTTCCATTACGGCAAGCATCACAAGACGTACTTCGACAACCTCAACGGCATGGTGGCCGGAAAGCCCGAAGCCGACATGGATCTCGTCTCGATCGTCAAGTCGTCGGCCGGCAAGGCCGACAAGGCGGCGATGTTCAACAATTCCGCCCAGGTTTGGAACCACACGTTTTACTGGAACAGCCTTCGGCCGAAAGGCGACGCGAAGATGCCGAAGGAGATCGCCGGCAAAATTGACGCGTCTTTTGCGGGCGGCTACGAGGGGTTCAAGAAGGAGTTCTCGGACGCCGCGATGGGGCAGTTCGGGAGCGGCTGGGCGTGGCTCGTCGCCGACGGCGGGAAGCTCAAGGTCGTCAAGACGCCGAACGCCGAGACCCCGCTCACCACCGCTGCCACGCCGCTCCTGACGCTCGACGTCTGGGAGCACGCGTACTACCTCGATTACCAGAACCGCAGGAAGGACTACGTCGCCGCCGTCATCGACAACCTCCTGAACTGGGACTTCGCGGAGAAGAACCTGCCGAAGGGCTGACTTCGGTTTTGCCCGGGGCTCAGCCCGGCCCGGACTCGAGGCGGCGCACGTACCATTCGACGCCGTCCTCGAGGCCGACCGGACTCTTCGCGAATCCCTGTGCCCTCAGGCGCTCCATCTTCGCCTCGGTGAAGTACTGGTAGCGCGCGCGGATCGCCTCGGGCGTCGGCACGAAGACGATTCGCTCGGGCGTATCGAGAGCCGTGAAGACGGCCTTTGCGAGGTCGAGGAAGGTGCGCGCCTTCCCGGTTCCGACGTTGTAGATCCCGGAGATCACGGGTTTTTTCAGCGCGAACCACACCGCCTCGACTGCGTCGGACACGTCCACGAAGTCCCTCGACTGGTGACCGTGAGGAACGTCCGCGCGGTGCGACTCGAAAAGGCGGATCTCGCCCTTCGCCTTCACCTGGTCGTAGCCGTGGAGGACGACGCTGGCCTGCGGCCCCTTGTGGCGCTCGCCGAAGCCGTAGACGTTGAAGAAGCGGAAGCCCGCCCAGGCCGGCGGCGTGCGCCCCGCCGCCGCCTCTTCGAGCGCCCAGAGGTCGAAACGGCGCTTGGACTCGCCGTACGGGTTCAGCGGTTTTAGCCGCGGCACGAGTGCGTCCGAGTCGTCGAACCCGAGCGCTCCGTCGCCGTACACGGCGGCGCTCGAGGCATAGACGTACGGAATGCCGAGCCGCCGCGCCTCGTTCCACAAATTCTTCGAGCAGTCCACGTTGAATCGCCGGAGCAGGACCTCGTCCAGCTCGGTCGTGGACGAGATCGCGCCCATGTGGACGATCCCGGCGAGGGAGAAGCGCGAGGCCGAGAGCCACGGCGCGACCTCCTCGACGTCGAGCGTCGTCCCGAAGTCGAGGCGAGCGTGCTGGGGCCGGCTCGCGAACGCTTCCCGGCGATCGACGCTGACGACGCTCACGCCGCGGGCGTTGCAGGACTCCACGAAGCGGGCGCCGATGAAGCCGGCGGCGCCGGTGACGAGAAGTGTCTCGGAGGCGCTCACGCCGCCGATCCTACGGGATCTCCCTTGGCAACTTCACCTCTTCTTCCTATGCTCCGGCCATGACGATCAGCGCGTTCCTGAAGCACCATTTCCGCCATTTCAACTCCGCCACCCTCGTGGACGCGGCCGAAGCGTGGAAGGCGCTCCTCGCGGGCGGCGGCAGGATGTTCCTGACGATGGCCGGGGCGATGTCGACGGCCGAGCTCGGGCTGTCTCTCGCCGAGATGATCCGGCAGGGGAAGGTCCACGCCATCACCTGTACGGGGGCGAACCTCGAGGAGGACGTATTCAATCTCGTGGCGCACGACCACTACGTGCGCATCCCGCACTACCGTGAGCTGAGCCCCGCCGAGGAGACAGCGCTGCACGCGCGGCACCTGAACCGCGTCACCGACACGTGCATCCCGGAGGAGGAGGCGATCCGGCGGATCGAGCGCGCCGTGCTCGACGAGTGGAAGACCGCGGACCGGGAGGGCAAGCGGTACTTCCCGCACGAGTTCATGTACCGGATTCTCCTTTCCGGCAAGCTGAAGGAGCACTACCAGATCGACCCGAAAGACTCGTGGCTCCTCGCGGCGGCCCAGAAGAATCTGCCGATGTTCGTCCCCGGCTGGGAGGACTCGACGCTCGGCAACATCTTCGCGGCGCACTGCATCGAGAGTGAGATCAAGAACGTCCACACGGTGCGGACGGGCATCGAGTACATGACGGCCCTCGCCGAGTGGTACACCGCGACCGCGCCGGTGAGCCCGGTCGGCTTCTTCCAGATCGGCGGTGGCATCGCGGGGGACTTCCCGATCTGCGTCGTGCCGATGCTCCACCAGGACCTCCGGCGCGACGGCGTGCCGCTGTGGGCGTACTTCTGCCAAATCAGCGACTCCACCACGAGCCTCGGAAGCTACAGCGGCGCCGTCCCGAACGAGAAGATCACGTGGGGCAAGCTCGGCGAGAAGACGCCGAGGTTCGTCATCGAGTCCGACGCGACGATCGTGGCGCCCCTGATTTTCGCGTACGTGCTGGGGTGGTGAGCCGGATGAGAAGAGCTTGTCTCCTCGCCGCGGCTGTGGCCGCCGTGGCGGCCCTTGCCACTGCCGCCTGTCGGAAGAGCGAACCGCCGAAGCCCGCAGCGGGTCTCGAAAAGCCGTACGCCCTCAAGGGCGTCGTCGTGTCGGTCGACCGCGCGGGCGGGAAAGTCACCGTCAAGCACGAAGAGGTCCCGGGCTACATGGAAGGCATGACAATGCCGTTCGCGGTCCCCGAGCCGAAGGTTCTAGAAGACCTCAGGCCCGGCGACACGATCGAGGCCAGGCTCCTCGTCGGCGAGCGCAGCTCGCACCTCGAGGGCATCGTCGTCTCGCGGCCGCCCGGCACGCCGTCCGTCCAGACGATTCCCGCGCCCGGGAACTACGGGAAGCCGGGCGACGCCGCGCCGGCCACCGTTCTCGTGGACCAGGAAGGGAAGGCGTTCTCGCTCGCCGATTTCAAGGGCAAGGCCGTGGCCGTGACGTTCATCTTCACGCGCTGCCCGCTCCCGGACTTCTGCCCGCGCATGAACCTGAACTTCTCCGAGGTGGAGCGCCGCCTCGCGGCGGATCCGAAGCTCTACGGCGCAACGCAGCTCCTCTCGGTCAGCTTCGACCCCGAACATGACACGCCGGCCGTTCTGAAGGCTTTCCGGGACCCGTTCCTGAAGGGAGCGCCCGGCGTGGTGCCGGGCCACTGGCGCTTCGCCACGGGCACGCTCGAGAGGATCAAGGAGTTCGCGGGCTTCTTCGGGCTCACATATTTGAAGACGGGAGATCAGTTCGTCCACAGCCTCGCGACCGCGGTCATCTCTCCGGACGGGAAGCTCCTCTCGCTCCGCCGTGGCAACGACTGGGAGGCGAAGGACCTCGTCGAAGATCTGAAACGGGCGGCCGCGGGCGAAAAGCCGCACGCGGCTCCCGCCACGCCATGAAAGCGCTCCGGCTTGCCGCCATCGGCGCCGCGGTCCTTCTCGGCATGCTGGGCCTGCACCGGATCGTGTACGCGCTCATGAGCCGCGGACACGCCACGGACCTCCCGAAGCTCGGACACGTGCCCGACTTTGCTTTCGTCTCCGAGCGCGGCCGCCCCGTCGCGGCGCGCGACCTCGAGGGAAGGGAGTGGATCGCGGACTTCATCTTCACGCGCTGCGGCGGCACGTGCCCGGCGATGTCCGAGCGGATGGCGGCGCTCGCGGGCACGCTGAAGAACGAGCCGGGCGTGGCGTTCGTCTCATTCGACGTGGATCCCGAGCACGACAGCCTCGCCGACCTCGCCACCTATTCACGCCAGCACGGTGCCGACCCCGAGCGCTGGACGTTCCTGCGCGGCGAGCGGCCGGCCGTGCGCGCGCTCGCGGGTGACGGCTTCAAGCTCGCGGTCGTGGACGGCCACGCCGACGACCCGGAGCCGATTCTTCATTCCTCGCGCTTTGTCCTCGTCGACGGAAGGCGCGAGATTCGCGGCTACTACGACGGGCTCGAGCCCGGCGGGGTCGAGAAGCTCGCCGGCGACGCGCGGCGGCTTGCGCGCGACTGACGGCCCCTATACTTCGCGCGTGTCGATTCTCGAGGCGCGCGGCCTCACGAAGACGTACCACGTCGGGAGCGAGAAGGTCGTCGGTGTCTCCGATGCGACGCTCGCCCTCGAAGCGGGGTCCTTCACGGTCCTCGCCGGCCCGTCCGGCAGCGGCAAGACCACGCTCCTGAACCTCCTCGGCGTTCTCGACCAGCCGGACTCGGGGACGCTCCTCTTCGAAGGGTGTGACGTTTCGGGTTTCGGTGAGCGCGCGCGCGCTCGGCTCCGCCGCGAGAAGCTCGGGTTCGTTTTCCAGGCGTACCAGCTCGTGCCCGTGCTCTCGGCGGAAGAGAACGTCGCCCTCGCCCTGTGGATACGAGGCCTGCCGGAGGAGGAGTGCGCGTCGCGCGCTTGCATGGCGCTCGCCGCCGTCGGCCTCGCGGGGCTCGAAGACAGGCGGCCGGACGCCCTGTCGGGTGGGCAGCGGCAGCGCGTCGCGGTGGCGCGCGCCCTCGTGGGCGAGCCGGTCCTCATCCTCGCGGACGAGCCCACGGCTTCCCTCGACTCCGAGACCTCGAAGCACCTCCTCGACCTCTTCGAAGAGCTTCACCGCGCGCGCGGCGTCGCGTTTCTCTTCTCGAGCCACGATCCTCGCATCGTCGAGCGGGCGGAACGGCGGATCTCTCTACAGGACGGGCGTGTCGTCGCGGACGACCGCGCGGCCACGGGAGCGCGCCCATGAGCCGGTGGGTGCGCCTCGCGGCGCGGAACCTTCGCCGCCACGCGCGCCGGACGTTCCTCACGGGCTCGATCGTCGTCGTCGGATTCGTGGCCGTCACGATGACATCCGGCTTCGTCTCCCAGACATTCTCCTCGCTCAAGGCCGCGACGATCCGCGGGACCGGCGGCCATCTGCGCCTCCTCGACCCGCGCGCGGCGGGGAAGACGGACGACGAGGCGGCCATCCTGCTGCTGGACGACTGGCAGGGCCTCGCCGCCATCGTGAAAAAGGACCCGCGCGTCGTACAGGCCATGCCGAAGCTGTCGTTTTTCGGGCTTGTCGCGAAAGGCGAGAAGAGCGCGGCTTACATCGGCACCGGAACCATTCCCGCACTCGAGAAGAACGCCTCTCTCGCCTCCGACACGGTCGTGTCAGGGACCTTCTTGTCCAATCCCGACGCCGACGAGGTCATGCTCGGATCCGGCCTCGCGCGCGCTCTCGGCGCGAAGACGGGCGACCTCGTCACCGTGATGGCGACGACGCCCGACGGAGCGCTGAACGCGGTGGACGCGTCCGTCGACGCGGTGCTCTCGTATCCGATCAAGGAGATCGACGACCGGCTCCTCTTCCTGCCTTATGCGGTGGCCTCGAAGCTTCTCAGGTCCGAGGGGAAGGCGAACACGCTCGTCGTGCTCCTCAAGGATGACGCCGACGTGGATGCGACCGCGCGCGACCTCTCGCGGAGCCTCGAGGCGAAAGGACGCCCCGTCGTCGTGAAGACCTGGCTCGAGACGGCCGCGTTCTACAAGCAGGTCAAGCTCCTCTATATCGCGATCTTCTTCTTCATGGGTCTCGTACTCTCGACGGTCGTCATCCTCGCCGCGGCGAACACGATGACGATGTCGGTCTTCGAGAGAACGCGCGAGATCGGGACGCTTCTCGCCATCGGAATGGAGCGCGGGCAGATCCGGACGGTCTTCCTGCTCGAGGGCGTCCTCCTCGGAGTCGTCGGCTCGGCCGTCGGCGCGGCCGCTTCGTTCGTCCTGCGGCTGATCCTGAACGCGTCGGGCATCATGCTGCCGCCTCCTCCCGGCGGAACGCGCGGAAACGTCCTGCACGTGGACTTCATCCCCCTCGCGTACGGACTCGGGTTCGCGATCATGTCGCTCACCCTTCTCATTGCCGCGTGGTGGCCCGCGCGCCGCGCGGCGCGGCTGAATCCGGTGGAGGCTCTCGGGCATGTTTAGGCCCCCTCTCTTCCTTCTAAGCAGAATTCTCCTTCTTCCCCTTGCCTTTGCCTCCGCGTCTCGCGCGCAGGATCCGGCGGCGCTGCTGCGCCGCGCCGAGCGCGTGAAGGACGCCTGGCCGGAAGTCGTCATCACGCTGCGCGTGACGACGACGAAGCCCGGCGTGTCCCCCGCGGGCGGCATGTTCTCGGTCGAGGCGAAGGGGCGCGACAAGTCGCGTATCCGCTTTCTGAATCCGTCCGACGCCGGCAAGTCCGTCGTTCAGGTCGGTGATGAAGTCTGGCTCGTCCTGCCGAACACGCGGAATCCGATCCGCGTGCCGAAGAGCCACCGGCTCGAAGGCGGATTCTCGGCGGCCGACATGGCGCGGACGCGGTTCGCGGAGGACTACGACGCCGTCCTGGAGAGAGCCGACGTGCTCGACCGGAGGAACTGCGCCGTCCTCCGCCTCACGGCGAAGGCGGGGAAGAACCCGTCCTATCCCGTCGTGCGCGTCTGGATCGACGAAAAGGAAGGCCTGTACCGCAGGGCGGTCTTCCTCGTCTCTTCAGGCAAGACCGCGCGAGATACGACGTTTGACGAGTACCGCCCGTTCCACGGCGTCCTGTCGCTCGCGAGGATGACGATCGTGGACACGCTCCGGCCGGGAACGACGGTTGTCGAATACCTCGACTACGAGAAGAAGAGCCTGCCGGACTCGCTCTTCGACGTCAGGGTGGCCCCGCCTCTTTGACGCCGAGCACTCTTCCTTATCTTCGACATCAGCGCGACATGAAGGCCCCCGGCCGCGAAGAAGCCCACGAACCACGCGTAGTCGTAGAGGGGCCTGAGGAACGGGATCACGAGCCCGCCCCAAGCGAAAAAGCAGCCTGCCACCGTAAGGACGACGACCGAGAACATCGCGACCGTCACGACGAGGACGTACGGCGCGGCCCAGTTCTCGACCTTGCGGAGGAGATCTATGGCCGAACGTACGTCAGCGTGTGATGGGTGAGGAGAACGCCTTCCGCCGTGACACATTCGGCCACGCCGTAGCTCGTCCGCCGCCGTCATGAAGACGATGCCGCTCACGATCCCGCCGGGGCGCTCCCCTGCAGCTCCTCGGCGGTGACGGCCAGACTCATCGCGGCCTCCGAGGAGAGCATAACGGGGCGGTCTCGCCTTTGCCTTCGAAGCCGCTTAAGCGGAAGATTCCCGTTTCTCCGGGGAGGTTTCCATGAGCGCCGATCTTTCGGTCACGTTCACCGGTATCCGGTTCGAGAACCCGTTCCTCCTCGCGTCCGCGCCTCCTACGGAATCGGACACGAACATCATGCGGGCGTTCGAGGCCGGATGGGGCGGTGTCGTGACCAAGACGATCGGCCTGCATCCGGTCGTGAACGTAGCAGGGGCGAAGACGAAGTTCCTCAGGACCGACGTCCAGACGCCACGCGTTTCGATGAAGAGCCGGCCGGATTCCGTGCTCCACTCGTCATGGAACTGGGAGCTTATCTCGGACAAGCCGCTCGATTGGTGGATCGGGCGTCTCTCCCGGATCAAGAAGACCCACCCGAAGAAGGTGCTCGTCGCCTCGATCATGGCGGGGTCGGGCAGCGACAAGGAGCTCCACAACTGGCAGCTCCTGACGAAGGCCTGTCAGGACGAGGGCGTGGACGGCCTCGAGCTGAACTTCTCGTGCCCGCACATGGACCGCGAGGACATGGGCTCGAATATCGGCAAGAGCAGCGGGCTCTGCTCGGTCGTGACGAAGGCCGTGAAGGAAGTCGCGAAGGTTCCCGTCTGGACGAAGCTCACGCCTTCGACGACGGACATCGCAGTCGAGGCAGGCGCGGCGTTCCGCGGTGGCGCGGACGCGATCACGTCGTCGAACACCTTCCCGTCGATTCCGCTCGTGGACCCCGAGACGCTCGAGTTCGAGATGAACGTGGACGGCTACACGTCCTCGGGCGGCCTCGGGGGCCCGGCGATCCTCCCGCTCGCGCTCGCGAAGATGGCGCAGATGACGCATGCGTTCCCCGACAAGTCCTTCTCCGGCATCGGCGGCATTTCGGATTTTTCGCACGCGCTCAACTACTTCCTCCTGGGCTGCGGCACCGTGCAGGTGTGCACGGCCGCGATGCTCGACCACGCGATCGGCCCGAACGTGATCCGGACGCTCAAGCAGGGGATGGCCGAGTTCCTCGAGAAGAACGCGCATCGCGGGTGGACGTCGCTGGAGGACTTCCGCGGCCTCAGGCGGGACCACGTCGTCCCGCAGTCGCAGATCCGCCGGCCGAACCCCGGCGAGTACCACGGCGGGCACGAGGCCGAGGGCTACGCGGCGCCGGAGGCCGCGCCGGAGCTGTCGAAGAAGGTCTGAGCGTCTCTCCGGACGGGAACAACCTCAGGCCGGTTGCCCCCGCGCCGGTGTCGCGACACCTTTGATGAGCAGCCACAGCGCGATCGCGACTTGGAATACGAGCGCCGGCAGCCATTGGGTGTAGCCGCTCAGCGGCCCCGTGGGGAAACCGGCGAGCTGCAGAGGCAGTGCCACCGCGAGCAGGCCCGAGGCGAAAACGCCCAGCCATGCGATCGAGACGGGCACCATCCGTCCGCGCAGGAGGAGCCAGGAGAAGATCGTGTTTCCCACGGCAAAGAAGATCGACCCGATCGGGACGCTCGCGCCCGGCATCAGCAGAAAGGCACGCAGCGCGTTCGTTGCAGGGATGTCCGGGGCACCCGTCCCGACCCCCGCCTTCGCAAGCCACAGCAGTCCCAGGTAGCTCGGGATGTTGAGCGTACCGAGAATGCCTTCAGCAACGCGACAGGCCATGGCCAGCATTGCCAGCTCGTGGTCCTCATCGCGCGTGATCCCGTACAGCGTCACGCCCAGGACGATGGCCGAAAGGCTTTCGAGCAGCACAATCAGGATGGTCAGGCGCACGTTTGTCGCGTACTGGCCGATGTGTGCGAGTTTCGCAGCATCGCCGTCGCTTCCCCTCGCCTGGTGCATCAGCAGCTCGCTGCAGATACCGATCGCTGCGTAGAAGAGGTACGTGAACCCGGCGATTCTTGCGTTTGTGGTGCGCGTCATGTCAACCCCCGGTCTTCTCGTGGCTGCCGAGGCTAGACGGTGCCCGCCTGCGCTGATCCAGTTGCTCCATCGGGCGCAGCTCCGGGGTGTCGTAATCCCTTGAGCAGGAGCCAGAAGCCCATTGTCAGTTCGAAAAAGAAGATAGGAGCTCCATAAATCCCGACGGGAACGACCTTCGCAAGCTCGGGAAAGATGATGAACGAGAATGCGCACGCTCCCATCAGAAAGGACGCAACCATTCCCCATGCCGCCAATGCTCTTGGGATGAAGCGGGACTTGAACCACAGATAGCAGAAGGCCGTACTTCGAAGCCCGGCGAGCACCAGGCCGACGTTATACGCAGCGCCATGCGCACCGACCGACAGCCTCGCCAGGGCGTGCAACTGGTTTGCATCGAATGCATGCAGGTAGTCGGCATCGCTCAGTATCCGCAAGACGTCGAAGTCGCTGAGCGTGACGACGACCAGGCTTGCGGTCTCTATCAGCCCCCAGGCCGCGGCCAGCAGAGCCAGGCCTCGACCGACCGGCATGAGGACCACGTACAGGGCAACGATCAATGCGACATCGACGGCGAAGACGATGAGATTACTTGCCGTGCCCAGACGAAAGAGCCGCTCGTGCGCCAAAATATTCCGCGCCGTTTCCGCGGCATTTTCGAAGGCGATCAGTCGGGTGCGCACATAGAACTCGGCGAAGATCGCCGGCGGCAGCGCACACAGATACGAGACTCCCACGACCGTCGCTGCTTTCCGCTGCGATTCGTCGATGGTGCCGATTGTCATGCCGTCTTCCCGCCGTCTCGATGCCACCTCACGATATCGGATTAGGCGGCGACGAGGAAGGAGCGCAGCGACCGACGAGGAGCTCGCCCGGTCGATCTTACCCGCGGATCGACAGGTTCTCGTACTGGACGATCGACTGGCCGAACCCGACGGCGAGGC
>CALAQS010000093.1 GCA_937888435.1 uncultured Acidobacteriota bacterium | reverse complement strand
GCTCGCGGCGGCGGCCCCGCCCGCCCGGCCTGCGGCGCCGCCCCCTCCCGCGCAAGCCCCCGCGCCGGCAGCCCCGCCGAAGCCGAAATCCGGCGCCGCGCTGCGGTCCCTCGATCAGGTCATCGTCGACTATCTCGCCTCGGAGGCCGCTTCGGAGCACCTCGAGATCACGCTCACGGCGGACGGCGATCTCATCTCCGGCGAGACCGTGGCGCTCACCGTGAAGGCCTCGACGTCGCTCACCGAAAAACCGCTCGCCGGCGCCCACGTGTCGATCCGTGTCGTGTCCACCGTCCGACCTCCGCAGATTCTCTTCCGCGGCGTCACGGGAGCCGACGGCGTCGTGAAGTCCGCTTGCGTCCTGCCCGACATCGGCACCGGGAACGCGGCCCTGATCATCGCGGCCTCGTCCGGCCTCGGGAACAACGAGATCAAGCAGCTCATCCGGAAGAAGCCCCGTTAGGCCAGCTTGAAGCTCCGGCGCCGAGAAGGTATATTGCGCGGCCGGTTCGGGGTGCACCCGGAGCCGCACGGGCCGCTAGCTCAATTGGCAGAGCAACAGACTCTTAATCTGTGGGTTGTGGGTTCAAGTCCCTCGCGGCTCACCATGAATTCTTCGAAGCCGGCCGCTCCCGCGGCCGGCTTTTTTCTTGGTCGTGGATGAGAAGAAGAGAAGAAAAGAGGAGATTTCGAGAATGAGTGAGAGGCTGTTTGCCGCAGCGTTAATCGTCTTTCTAAGAATTTCTTGTTCTTCTCTCCCCGCGTCTGCAGCGCCCGCGGCCCGCCCGATGTCCCTCGACGACCTCCTCACGGCGGTGCGCGTGGCGGATCCTCAGATCTCTCCGGACGGGCGGCAGGTGGCCTTCGTGCGCACGACGACCGACCTCGCCTCAGGGAAGCGCGACGCGGACGTGTGGATCGTGGCCGCCGACGGCTCGGCCCCGCCCCGCCCGCTCACGCGGAACGAGAAGACCGACGAGGCGCCCCGCTTCTCGCCGGACGGAAAAACGCTCGCTTTCATCTCCACTCGCGGCGGCGCGCCGCAGGTGTATCTGCTCGATCTGGCGGGCGGCGAGCCGCGCAAGCTGACGGACCTCTCGGCGGGCGTGCAGGATCCGCTCGTCTTCTCGCCGGACGGAAAGAAGCTGGCCTTCGTTTCCGACGTGTTTCCGGACTGCCTGGACGAAGCCTGCAACCGGAAACGGCGCGAAGAGGCCGAGAAGAGCCCCGTCAAGGTCCATCACCTCACGCGCCTGATGTACCGCCACTGGGACGAGTGGCGAGAGGACGTGCGGCACCACGTCCTCGTGGCCGACGTCGCGACGGGTGCCGTGACGGACGTGACGCCGGGCGATTTCGACTCGCCCCCGCACCAGTACGAGGACGGCGCCATCGCCTTTTCGCCGGACGGAAGGGAGATCGCGTTCGTCTCGAACCGCGACGGAAACGACCGGGAAGCCTTCACGACGAACAAGGACGTTTTCCTCGTGCCCGCCGCGGGCGGCGCAGCCGAGAAGCTCACGGTCGCGAACGCGGCAGCGGACTTCGACCCCGTGTTCACGCCCGACGGCGCGTCGATTCTCGTGCGCGCGCAGCGGCGGCCGACGTTCGAAGCGGACCGCTGGTACCTCGACCTCTACGACCGGAAGACGAAGGCGAAAAGAACGCTCTTCGAGAGCCCGGACCTGTCGGTCGACGAGTTCGTACTGTCGAAGGACGGCAAGACCGTTTACTTCACGGCAGAGAGAGAGGGAAGAAGAGATCTCTTCGAAGTGTCCCTTGCCGGTGGAACGCCCCGGCTGCTGAAGAAGGGCGGGGACATCGGATCGCTGTCTGCCGGTCCCGGAGTTCTCGTCTTCACGGAAGCGACTCTGACCTCGCCACCCGAGATCTTCCTTCTTTCACTCGAAGAAAAAACGGGCTCACCCGCCGCGAAAAGTCGGCAGGCGAAGGCACTGACCGACGAGAACCGTTCGTGGCGGAAGGAAGTCGCGTTCTCTGTCCCCGAGAGTCTTTCCACTACTGGAGCGGGCGGCGCGCGCGTGCAGTACTGGCTGATCAAGCCGCCGGCCTTCGACCCGGCGAAGAAATATCCCGTCGTCTTCCTCATCCACGGCGGCCCGCAGGGCGCGTGGGAGGACGGCTGGTCGTTCCGCTGGTGTGAGAGCCTGTGGGCCGCACAGGGCTGGGTCGTCGTGGCGCCGAACCCGCGCGGGTCGACGGGCTTCGGCCAGAAGTTCGTGGACGAGATCTCCGGCGACTGGGGTGGCAAGGTCATGGTCGACCTGGACGCCGTCTTCGACGCCGTCGTGAAGATGCCGTTCGTGGACGCGTCGCGCCAGGGGATCGCGGGGGCCAGCTACGGCGGCTACGCGGTGGACTGGATCCTCGGCCACACCGGCCGTTTCAAGGCGGCGGTCACGCACGACGGCGTCTTCAACCTCGAGTCCATGACGACGGTGACCGAAGAACTGTGGTTCACGGACTGGGATTTCGGCGGGGCCCCCTGGACGGCGAAGGCGAAAGAGCAGTTCGCGAAGTGGTCGCCGCACCTTCACGCCGACAGGATCACGACGCCCACGCTCGTCATCACGAACGAGCGGGACTTCCGCGTGCCCGTCGATCAGGGTCTGCAGCTCTTCACCGCGCTGCGCCGGCAGGGGGTGCCGTCCGAGGCGCTCGTCTTCCCGGACGAGGGTCACTTCGTCCTGAAGCCCCTGAACAGCAAGCGCTGGCACGAGGCCGTGTTCGGCTGGATGAAGAAGTGGCTGGAGCGCTGACACGGCAGCCCCTTTAGCCCCGGCGCCGGCGGAGGCCGGACCGACGGACCGGAGCGCCCTCGCGACGGTCTTCTTTGCGGCACCCGTCGGCACAGGCCTTTGGGTCGTCGCATGGGTCGAGGTCCTCTCGGCGCTCGGCCTCGTGGGATCCCGGGTTGCGTGGGCCGTGTTCTGGGGAACGACCGCCACTGTCGTGGCGGCGGGGTTCGTGGCGGTCCGAAAGGCCGTGCGAGGGCGGTCCGTCCAGATGCCGCGGAGCGCCACGCTCGCCCTCCCGGGCGCCATCCTCGCCGCGACGTTCGTCGTCGCGCTCGCCGCGGCCCCGAACAACTGGGACTCGATGGTCTACCACAACGCGCGCGTCATGGAGTGGTGGGACCATGGTTCGGTCGCCCCGTGGGACACGCCGATCGACCGCCAGGTGCGGATGCCGCCGCTCGCGTCCTACTTCAAGCTCGCGCTCCTCGGCCTGACGGGGAACGACGTCCTCCTCAACCTCGTGCAGTGGGCGTTCTTCGCGTTCTCGATCGTCGCGGCGGCCGCGCTCGCCTCTCGACTCGTCCCACCCAGCCGTGCGGGCCCGTGGGCGGCGCTTCTCATTGCGACGATCCCGATGGCGATCCTCCAGAGCACGAGCACGCAAAACGACGTCGTCGTCGCCGGATATCTAGTCGCCGTCGCGTTCTTCTTCTCCCGCGCCTTTGCCGCGGACGGCGCGCCCTTCCGCGATCTCGCGCTCGGCGGCGCCGCCGTCGGTCTCGGCCTCGCGACGAAGGGGACCGCGTACCTCCTCGCCGTCCCCCTCCTCGGAGCGGCCGGCGGCGCCGCCCTCGGGCGGATCACGCGCAGGCGGGGGCGGGAGCGCCGGGCGTGGGCTGCCGGGCTCGCCGCGGCGGCCGTTCTCGTCGTCCTCCCGAACGTCGGTTTCTGGTCGCGCAATGCGCGGGCCCTCGGCTCTCCCGTCGGCTCCGCCTACGAAGTCGTCCGCCCGTCCTCGTTCCTCGCCCTCGGCCCCCGCAAGGCTCCGGCTCTCGCGGTCTCGCAGATCCTCCGTTCCGCCGTCCTGCAGCTCGGGCAGCTGCGGATCGTCGGCGTGCGCGGACGCGCCCTCGTCGCGGCCACGGCTCGCGTGCACCGTGGGCTCGGCATCAGCGTGGACGAGCCGGCGATCTCGGGCCCAATGCCTCTCTCCAGCGCCGAGTGGCCGGCGCTCAACCACGAGGACACGGCTCCCTCGACGGCGACGTTCCTCGTCCTCTTGGGGGCGACGGGAATCGCGCTCGTGACACGCTCCCTTCCCGGGCGTCGCGTCGTGCTCGCCGTGTTCGCGGCGGGCTGGGTGGCCTGGCTCATCGTCGCCCTCTTCGTCCGCTGGATGCCGTGGAACGCGCGGCTCCAGCTGCCGGCGCTCGTCCTCCTCGCCATTCCAGCGGCCGCGGTCGTCGCGGAGTGCCTCGGCCGCGGCCCGCGCGCCGCCCTCGCGCTTCTCCTCGTACTGCAGGCCCTTCCGGCGCTGCTCCTCAACTCGAGCCGGCCCCTCCTCGGCGTCTCGACGTCGCCCGGCGACCCCGTCCTGCTGCGTACGCTCGTTCCGCACGGTTCGCGGTCGATCTTCGCGACGTCCCGCTGGGAGGATTACTTCCGCAACCAGCCGGCGCTGCAGGCCGAAGTCGAGGACGTGCTGCGCGGGGTGGCCCGCCGCTGCGGGCCGGGCGGGATCGTGCGGCTCGCGCTGGACGGCGATTCCCCCGAGTACGTGCTGTGGGTGGGCGCGCCGCGCTTCGCTCCGGGGGTGCGGCTGCGGACGGGCGCTCCCCGGCCCGGGGATGCCGCACCCTGCGCGGTCGTGGGGACCCGGTGTCCCGGCAAGCGCGCCTTCTGTCTCGACGGACCCGCTCCGCCCTGAAGCGCCTGATGCTAGGCTGACCACAGAAAACTTCAGTGAGGGCCACTCTCTACAAACTCGCAGCCGCGTGCGCGCTTTCGGGGTGGGCCGGGTCCGCGGGGGCTCAGACCTATTCGAACACCCCCTCACTCCCACGGTCACACCGACTGCCACGCCGACTCTGACGCCGACACTCACGCCGACGCCAACGTCCACGCCAACTGAAACCCCGACCTCTACACCGACCTTCACTCCGACTCAGACGCCGACGTCGACCCCCACGGCAACCACGACTCGACGGTCACGCCGACGCCGACAAGCACCCCGCGTGCTAGATTTGGCGGCCCGCGCCGCGGGAGTGGCGGAATTGGCAGACGCGCGGGACTTAGGATCCCGTGGGGCGACCCGTGAGGGTTCGAGTCCCTCCTCCCGCACCAGGTCAAGTGTCCGCACAACGCGCCCGGAAGGAATCCGATGATCACCTCGTACGTCGACGAATCTCCCACGAAGAAAGTCTTCACGTTCGAGGTGCCTGCGGACGACGTCCGCAAGGCCACCGACCGCACGGTGAAGGCGCTCGCCAAGCAGGTGAGGCTTCCGGGCTTCCGGCCCGGGAAGGTACCGCCCGAGATGATCAAGAGACGCTTCGCCGAGGAAGTGAAAGGCGAGGTGCTGGAGCACCTCATTCAGGCCACGGTCGGAGAGGCGCTGCGCGAGAAGCACCTCGTGCCGCTTGGGAAGCCGAAGATCGGAGACCTGAAGTTCGCGTTCGAGGAGCCGCTCTCTTTCCGCGTGGACCTCGAGGTGCGGCCTGCGGTGGAGCCGAAGGACTACCGGGGCCTGAAGGTGCCGGCGGGCAGCGCCGTTCCGACCGACGCGGAGATCGACGCGTTCATCGGGCGGATTCGCGAGGGGCACGCGACGTACGAGCCGATCGAAGGCCGGGCCGCGGTGGACGGCGACTTCGCGCTCGTGGACATCAAGGGCTCGTTCCCGAAGGGCGACGGGAAGGACTTCGAGGCCGAAAAGACGATGGTTGAAGTCGGCGGCGAGCACACGATGCCGGAGCTTTCCGCGCAAGTGCGCAACGCCGAGCCCGGGGTCACGGTGACGTTCCAGAAGGACTGGGCGGCCGACGTGCCCGACAAGAACTTCGCGGGAAAGACCGTCCTGTACACGGTGCACCTCGTTGCGCTCAAGGCACGCGTCCTGCCCACGCTCGACGACGAGCTCGCGCGCCTCGTGCTCACGCCGCGCGACGGCGAGGCGGCCGAGGGCGCGAACCTCGCGATGCTGCGCGAGAAGGTTGCCGAGTCTCTGAAACGCGAGAAGGAGCAGGCGGTGAAAGAGGCGCGGCGCCGCGCCGTCCTCGACGGCCTCCTCGCTCTCCACGAAGTCCCGGCTCCCGAGACGATGGTCGAATCGGAAGTCGATTCCGCCCTCAAGGACTATGCCCGGCACCTGACGCGCGAGGGCGTCGACCTGAAGGACGCACAGGTCGACTGGAACAGCCTCCGCAAGGAAGCCCGGCCCTCGGCCGAGCGCCGCGTCAAGGAGTACCTGATTCTCGACGCGATCGGCGACAAGGAGAGCGTGACGGTGACGGACACCGAGCTCGACGCTGAGCTGAAGCGCCGGGCGCAGGCGATGGACCTGACGTTCGGCGACCTGAAGGGCGCGCTCGTGAAGGCGGATCGCCTCGAAGGGGTGCGCGAAGAGCTGCGGATCGACCGCGTCCTTGATTTCCTCCTCGCCGAAGCCGCCGTCGTTCTCTGAGCACGCGGGCTGGGTACACTACGGAGCGGAGGCGAACCCCATGCTGATTCCGATGGTCATCGAGCAGTCGAACCGGGGCGAACGCGCGTACGACATCTACTCGCGCCTGCTCAAGGACAACGTCATCTTTCTGGGCTCCGCCATCAACGACGACGTTGCGAATGTCATCATCGCGCAAATGCTGTTTCTCGAGGCCGAGAACCCCGAGAAGGACATCACGCTCTACATCAACTCCCCGGGCGGCTCCGTCTCGGCCGGCCTCGCGATCTACGACACGATGCAGTACGTGAAGCCGGACGTCGCGACATACTGTCTCGGGCAGGCGGCCTCGATGGCCGCCACGCTCCTCGCCGGCGGCGCGAAGGGCAAGCGCGCCGCACTCCCGAACGCGCGCATCCTGATCCACCAGCCCCACGGCGGGGCGGAAGGGCAGGCCTCGGACATCGAGATCCAGGCTCGCGAGATGCTGCGCACGAAGCAGCGCCTCAGCGAGATCCTCGCGTACCACACGGGCCAACCCGTCGAGAAGATCTCGCGCGATACGGACCGCGACAACATCTTCGAGCCCGACGCCGCGAAGGAATACGGCCTCATCGACCTCGTCATCCGCCGCCGCGACGACGCCAAGGTTGCGGCCTGACGGAACAGCCAGGAGACGAGCGCGCTCCCCTGGGCCGCGGTGGCGGAAGCGCCCTCACGCGAGACGGCATAATTTAGGATAGGTTCCGCAGGCGCCCGCCCGGGAATGTCCCGAGTCTCCGGCTTGTTCGGGGTATCGGAGCGGCGTTAAGATGTCCTCTGGAGTCCGAAAGGGCAGGGCAATTCCGGTATGACGAAGAAAACGGGCACGGGCGACGTTTTGCGCTGCAGCTTCTGCAACAAGTCCCAGCGGGACGTCAAGAAGCTCATCGCCGGGCCGACGGTCTACATCTGCGACGAGTGCGTCGACATCTGCCTCGACATCATCGCCGAGGACCGGGTGCTCGACCAGGCCAAGCCCGAGACGAAGCTTCCGAAACCGCGCGAGATCAAGGAATTCCTCGACGAGTACGTCGTCGGGCAGGAGACGGCCAAGCGCAAGCTCGCCGTTGCCGTCTACAACCACTACAAGCGGATCGACTACTTCGAGAAGAACCGCAAGCTCGACGTCGAGCTCCAGAAATCGAACATCCTCCTGATCGGCCCGACGGGCACCGGTAAGACGCTGCTTGCGCAGACGCTCGCGAAGATGCTCTCGGTCCCCTTCACGATCGCCGACGCGACGACGCTCACCGAAGCGGGCTACGTCGGCGAGGACGTCGAGAACATCATCCTGAAGCTCTACCAGGCCGCCAGCCAGGACAAGGAGAAGACCGAACGCGGCATCGTCTACATCGACGAGATCGACAAGATCGCGCGAAAGGGCGAGAACCCCAGCATCACGCGCGACGTCTCGGGCGAGGGCGTTCAGCAGGCGCTCTTGAAGATTCTCGAGGGCACGGTCACGAACGTGCCCCCGCAGGGCGGCCGCAAGCACCCGCACCAGGAGTTCATCCAGATCGACACGACGAACATCCTGTTCATCTGCGGCGGCGCCTTCGTGGGCCTCGAGGACATCATCGGCCGGCGGCTCACCGAGAGGTCCATGGGCTTCGGCGCGAAGATCGTCTCCAAGAAAGAGAAGCGCGCCGGCGACATCCTCGAGAAGGCGCATCCCGAGGACATGATCAAGTTTGGAATGATCCCGGAGTTCATCGGGCGTGTCCCGGTCGTCGCCACGCTGCACGACCTCGACCGCTCGGCTCTCGTCGCCATCCTGAAGGAGCCGAAGAACTCGCTCCTCAAGCAATACCAGGCGCTTCTCGACTTCGAGAACGTGAACCTGCGCTTCACGGATGACGCGTTGGAGCAGATTGCCGAAGAGGCGTATGTCCGCAACGTCGGCGCCCGCGGCCTGAAGATCATCCTCGAGGAGCTGATGCTGGACGTCATGTACCGCGTGCCCTCGGAGGAAGAGATCGAAGAGTGCGTCATCACGAAGGACGTCGTGCTCCGCCGCGCGGCTCCCATCCTGTCGCTCCGGAAAGCGGGATGAGCGATCCCACCTCCATCGAGCCGTTCGCGTCCGCCGACCGGACGCTTCCGCTCGTGCCCCTGCGCGACATGGTCGTCTTCCCGCGGATGATGGCGCCCTTCGTCGTGGGACGCGCGTCGTCCATCGCGGCGCTGGAGACCGCGCTCGCGTCGTCCGAGAAAACAATCTTCCTGGCCGCGCAGAAGGACCCCAAGGTGGACGAGCCGGCGGCGGGCGACATCAACGAGACGGGCGTCATCGCGTCCGTCGTGCAGTCGCTGAAGCTCCCGAACGGCCACATCAAAGTGATGGTCGAGGGCGTCGTGCGCGGGCGCATCCGCGCCTTCACGGCCGGCACCGGCCATCTCGCGGTGAGCGTCGAGCGGCTCGAGCCGAAGCCGCTCGGGGCGTCGGCCGCCGAGCTCGCGCCGTATCTGTCGAAGGTGCTCTCCGTGTTCGAGCAGTACGCGAAGCTCTCGCACAATCTCGCGTTCGAGGGGCTGCTTTCGTCGCTCAAGATGGACGACCCGGAGGCCTTCGCCGACATGCTCGCCGGGCATCTCCCGACGTCGATCGCCACGGCCGAAAAACAGGGGCTCCTCGAGACCGTGAACCCGCTCGAGCGCCTTCAGAAGCTGCAGGACCTGCTGGAGATCGAGATCGAGAAGATCAACATCGATCGCCGGATCAACAACAAGGTCAAGAAGCAGATGGAGCGCGCGCAGAAGGAGTACTACCTCAACGAGAAGATCAAGGCCATTCACCAGGAGCTCGGCAGGAAGGACGACAAGTCCGACGAGCTCGAAGAGCTGAAGGTCAAGATCGAGAAGGCCGGGATGCCGAAGGAGACGAAGGAGAAGGCGCTCGCCGAGATGAAACGGCTCGAGGCGATGCCGAACGTTTCCGCCGAGGCCACGGTCTCACGCAACTACATCGACTGGCTCGTGAACGTGCCCTGGAAGAAGGCCACGCGCGAGATGAGGGACATCAAGCGCGCCGAGAAGATCCTGAACGAGGACCACTTCGGTCTCGAGAAGGTGAAGGAGCGCATCCTCGAGTTTCTCGCCGTCCGCCAGCTCGTCTCGGAGACGAAAGGCTCGATCCTGTGCTTCGCGGGCCCTCCGGGCGTCGGCAAGACGTCTCTCGCGAAGAGCATCGCGAAGTCGCTCAACCGCAAGTTCGTGCGCGTGTCGCTCGGCGGTGTGCGCGACGAGGCCGAGGTCCGCGGCCACCGGCGCACGTACATCGGCGCGTTCCCGGGCCAGATCATCCAGCTCATGAAGAAGGCGGGCACGGTGAATCCCGTGTTCCTGCTCGACGAGGTCGACAAGATGTCGATGGACTTCCGGGGCGACCCGTCGTCGGCGCTCCTCGAGGTCCTCGACCCCGAGCAGAACCACGCCTTCGTGGACCACTATCTCGACACGGAGTACGACCTGTCGAAGGTGATGTTCATCGCGACGGCGAACGTCGTGCACCCGATTCCGCCCGCCCTCAAGGACCGGATGGAGATCATCCCGCTCTCGGGCTACACGCCGAACGAGAAGGTCGCGATCGCGAAGCAGTTCCTCGTGCCGAAGCAGATCAAGGAGAACGGGCTCAAGTCCTCGCAGGCCGTCTTCGAGGACGGGGCCCTGTACGGCCTCATCGAGAAGTACACGCGCGAGGCGGGCGTCCGCAGCCTGGAGCGCGAGATCGCTTCCGTGTGCCGGAAGATCGCCCGCAAGATCATCGGCAAGGACGCCGAGACGCCTCTGACGGTCACGGCCGAGAACCTCGCGTCGTACCTCGGCAAGCCGAAGTTCCGCCTGAACAAGAAGGGCGATACCGCCGAGATCGGCCTTGCCACCGGCCTCGCCTGGACGGAATCGGGCGGCGACATCCTCTACATCGAGACGACGCTCATGCGCGGCAAAGGCAACCTCGTGCTGACGGGCCAGCTCGGCGAGGTCATGCAGGAAAGCGCGCGAGCCGCGCTGTCGTACGTGAGGACGCGCGCGGAGCTGTACGGTGCGGACGCCGACTTCTACGAGAAGAAGGACATCCACGTTCACGTCCCCGAAGGCGCGATCCCGAAGGACGGGCCCTCGGCGGGCATCACGATGGCGACGTCCATCCTCTCGGCCGTCACGAGGATTCCGATCCGGAAGGACCTGGCGATGACGGGGGAGATCACGCTGCGCGGCAAGATCCTGCCCGTGGGCGGCATCAAGGAGAAGCTCCTCGCGGCCTACCGCGCCGGCATCACGACCATTCTCCTGCCGAAGGAGAACGAGAAGGACCTCGACGACCTGCCGGAGGAGATCCGGACGGTCATGGAGTTCCATCTCGTCGAGGACGTGGACGAGGTGGTCCGCCTCACGCTCGAGGGCGCGCCCACGCCCATGGCTCCGAAGGCCCTCGCGCCCGAGGCCGGAACGACACCTCCCACCGCACACTGACGTGAGTCAGGGGAAACCTGTTTCGCCAGGTTCCCCATGAGACCCCTCTCCCGGCGAAAGCCGCAAACCTGATAAGCTTCAGCTGCGGGCGCTACCGCGCCCTCGCCACCTTCTAAGAAATCTTTCTTCTCCCCCTCCCGGGGGATTTCGAACCTTCCCATGACGACGACGTTGTCTTCCGCGAGATCAGGTGCCGGCTTTCGGCCCGGCGCGCTGAGAGGTCCGCTCGCCGCGGGCGCCGAGGTGCGTCTCGTCCTTCCGGCTTATGGAAGGGGCGAGCGCCCGAAGGGGGAGGCCGTGCCCGCCCTCGCGGTCCTCGGCCGCTCGAACGTGGGGAAGTCCAGCCTGTTGAACTCCCTGCTTGGCACGAAGGTGGCACGCGTCTCGCAAACGCCGGGCCGTACGCAGGCTCTCTTCTGGTATCGCGTGGGCGGGAGATTCGACGTCGTGGACTGCCCGGGCTACGGCTACGCGAAAACGGCGAAAGAGAAGAGGGAGACGTTCTCCGAGATGATCGAGGAGTTGCTCACCGGCAAGGACACACCCGTCGGCGGAGCCCTTCTTCTCGTCGATGGACGACTCGAGCCGCAACCGAGCGACCTCTCGATGGTGCTTTTTCTCCAGAACTCCGGCGTCCCGACGATCGTGGCTGCCACGAAGTGGGACGCCGTGAAGCCCTCCGAGCGCGTGCGGCGCCGCCGTGTCCTCGCCGCCGCGTACGAGACCCCCGACCGCCCCCTCCTGCCCGTCTCGTCCGAGACGGGCGAACATCTCCCCGAGCTCGCGCGGCTTCTGCGCGCGGCGCTCCCTTCCCCCTCCCCGAAGGAGTGACTCCATGCCCCGACGCAAAGTCCCCGGCGCCGACTACGCCGCTCGCGACATCGATCCTCGCGATCTCCCCGCCGACGTCGAGGAAGCGCCCGCTCCCCTCTTGGCCGCCGAGCCGGTGCTCGACATCCGCACGCTGCACAACCAATCCATGCCGCAGCTCGTCAAGATCGCGCAGGACCTCGAGGTCGAGGGCGCGCCGTCGCTCCGCAAGCAGGAGCTGATCTTCAGGATCCTGCAGACGCAGACCGAACGCCTCGGCCTCATTTTCTCGGAGGGCGTACTCGAGGTGCTGCCGGACGGCTTCGGCTTCCTCCGCGCCCCCGAGTACAACTACCTCGCGGGTCCCGACGACATCTACGTTTCGCCGTCGCAGATCCGGAAGTTCGGCCTGCGCACGGGTGACACGATCTCCGGCCAGATCCGGCCGCCGAAGGAAGGCGAGCGCTACTTCGCCCTCATCAAAGTCGAGGCCGTCAACTTCGAGCACCCCGACGTCGCGCGCGAGAAGATCCTCTTCGACAATCTCACGCCGCTTTACCCGCAGGAGCGCATCCACCTCGAGACCCCGAACCTCTCCTCGCGGGTCCTCGATCTGATCGTCCCGGTCGGCAAGGGCCAGCGCGGCCTCATCGTGGCGCCGCCGCGCACCGGCAAGACGATGCTGCTGCAGGCGCTCGCGAACTCCGTCACGACGAACCATCCGGAGATCACGCTCATCGTCCTGCTCATCGACGAGCGGCCCGAGGAAGTCACGGACATGCAGCGCTCCGTGAAGGGCGAGGTGATCAGCTCGACGTTCGACGAGCCCGCGACGCGGCACGTGCAAGTGGCCGAGATGGTCATCGAGAAGGCAAAACGCCTCGTCGAGCACAAGCGCGACGTCGTCATCCTGCTCGACTCGATCACGCGCCTCGCGCGCGCCTACAACACCACGTGCCCGCCCTCGGGCAAGGTGCTGTCGGGCGGCGTGGACGCAAACGCGCTCCAGAAGCCGAAGCGCTTCTTCGGAGCCGCCCGGAACATCGAGGAGGGCGGCTCGCTCACGATCATCGCGACGGCCCTCATCGACACGGGCTCGCGCATGGACGACGTGATCTTCGAGGAGTTCAAGGGGACCGGCAACATGGAGGTCCACCTCGACCGCAAGCTCGTCGACCGCCGTGTCTTCCCGGCCATCGACCTCAACCGTTCGGGCACGCGCAAGGAAGAGCTCCTCCTCGATAAGCAGGAGCTCAACCGCGTGTGGATCCTCCGTAAGGTTCTCAACCCGCTCTCGACGGTGGAGGCGATGGAGCTCCTCATCGAGCGCCTCGACAAGACGAAGAACAACGCGGAGTTCCTCGGGTCGATGTCGGCGGGCTGAGCCGTCCGGCGTCAGGCGTGCAGCTCCACCACGTCCCTGTCCGCGAGGACGTGGTGGCGGTCCACCTGCTGGCCGTCGAACTTCGCGTGGCCCCAGAGCCGCGCGAACTTCAG
>CALAQS010000092.1 GCA_937888435.1 uncultured Acidobacteriota bacterium | reverse complement strand
TGCGGCGGTGTCACGAGGTGCTGCACGACATGGGCGTACCGCGCGTGAGCGCCACACTCCGCGTCGGGACGCGCACGGACAAGGTCCAGTCGCTCGAGGACAAGATCAGGAGCGTCGAGGAGAAGATGAAGTAATCGGTGTGCCGCAGCGAGAATCCGAGGAAGTTTTTGGGGGGTCCGGAGGTTCGTGGAGGAAACGCGGATGATCCGAAAGCTCAAGGACGGCCGGTATCGGCTGTACTCGCGAAAGAAGAACCCGAAGACCGGCAAACGGCGCAACTTGGGTACGTTCAAGACGCGCCAGGCGGCGGAGAAGCACGAGCGCGAAGTTCAGTACTTCAAGAGACACTGACGGCAGGGGTGCAATGGGAATTGCCGGGGGCTCTCGCGCCTAGAAACCTGGGTCATTCTGTCTCTTTCTCGGCACGGCCGAGGCGTTTTGATCCCGGCCCCGTAGACAGGCATTCTGGCCGGACGGGGGTTTAGGTTCGCGTAATCGACCTTTTCCCTTAAGGCTCCCCGGAGTAATGGCTCAGCGCGCGAGCCTTCGGGACCAGACCCCGCTCGGGGTGGAGAAACGGCGGTCCAACCGCACCGTTTACATCCTCCGAGGCCGCACCCGGGCAGCCTAAAAGAAGGTTGGCACCCGAGTGGATGGCTCAGAGCGGGGTGGTCAGGGACTACCGAGCGCTGAAGACCGGCCGGCGCTGGAACGCGAACGGCATTGCTGTAACCTCCCCCGGTCCCACCACCTTCCCGCCCGGAGGAAGCAGCGATGAAACCGTCTGGATACCAGGGTCCCGAGATCGACCATCGGGCGCTCTATCGCCTCCCGTGGTCCCTCCCGGACAACGCCATCTCGTGGCTCGAGCCCACGTCTGCGTGCAACCTGGCCTGCGACGGCTGCTATCGCGAGAACGTGCCCGGCGGCCACAAGTCGATGGAGGCCGTGCGCGAGGAGATCCGGCTCTTCAAGCGCATGCGGAACTCCGATGGGATCTCCATCGCCGGCGGGGATCCGCTGATGCATCCGGACATCGTCGAGATCGTCCGGTTCATCGCCGAGAACGGGATGAAGCCGATAGTCAACACGAACGGCGCCACCTTGACCAAGGAGATGCTCCGCGATCTGAAGCGCGCGGGTGTCGTCGGATTCACGTTCCACGTCGACAGCAAGCAGGGCCGGCCCGGCTGGAAGAACAAGAACGAGCTTGAGCTCAACGAGTTGCGGCTCCGGATGGCCGAGATGCTCGCAGAGGCGGGCGGCATTTCCTGCTCGTTCAACGCCACGGTCTACGACGACACGCTGCAGTACGTCCCCGCGCTGTCGGAGTGGGCCGCGGAGCACATCGACATCGTCCAGGTGATGGTCTTCATCCTCTTCCGCGCCGCGGTGCCGCAGCTTCCCTTCGACTGGTACGCGGGCGGAACGAAGATCCCGCGCGAGACCCTTCCCTACAGCGAGGACGGGGCCCGCCGGGCCGACCTGAAGTCTCCGGAGGTCGTCGCCCGGATCCGGGAGCGCGAGCCGGGCTTCTCTCCCTCGGCCTTCCTGAACGGCACGGAGACCGCCGACTCCTTCAAGTGGCTGCTCTCGGGGCGAATCGGCTCTCCGGGCAGCGTCTATGGCTACGTCGGGTCCCGGTTCATGGAGGCGATGCAGGTGGGCAACCACCTCCTGACCGGGAAGTACCTCGCCTATGCGCGGCCCCAGCTGACCGGGATGGGCCGGACCATGCTGCTCCTCTCCGTGATCGATTCCGGGGTGCGGAAGACGGCGGGCCGGTTCTTCCGCGCCGTCCTGACGAACCCCCTGCGGCTCTTCAAGCGGCTCCACTACCAGTCCGTGACGATCATCCAGCCCGTGGATTTCCTCCCGAATGGCAACCAGAACATGTGCGACGGGTGTCCGGACATGACCGTGTGGGACGGACAGCTCGTCTGGTCCTGCCGGCTCGAGGAGCTGAAGGCGTTCGGGACCTGGGTGCGCACCGTCCCGAACGAAAAAGGATAGGAAGCTTGATTCGCGTTCGCAAGAGGGTGGGCTTCTGTAGGGGTGCAATGGGAATTGCGGGGTGCTGTGGCGCGTAGAGACCAGAGTCACGCCCTCGGTCTGTTTCTCGGCGCGCACACGTCGGCCCAGGCAGACCGACACGTGGAGACCCTAGTGCGCCAAGACAAGCGACCCTCACCACACGCGTTCTCCTGCGTTCGACACTCCTTCGGGCGGGGCTCTGCCTTATGAACTCCGGATCCTCGCAGCGCAGGAAGGCGCGCTCCTTCTTCTCCGGGTGTGAAATGAGACGTTGGGCGGGCTATCGCGGCCGCCTTCGCCGCTTCTCGTACATCGCCCTTCCCGCCTTCAGCGATTCCTCAGGGAGAACGACGGGGTCGCCCGTCCGCAGGGACTCGACGTAAATGCGGGCCGTGGACTCCATCGTCAGCGCGACATGGAGCGCCTCGGCGAGGTCGCTCCCCACGCACAAGTTGCCGTGATTCGAAAGCAGCACCCCCGCCCGGTCGCCGAGCGCGCCGACCACGTTGGCCCCCAGGTCGTCGGTGCCCGTGAAGGCATAGTCGGCGACTTCGATCGTCCCTCCGAAGTAGACGATCATCTCGTCGATGATTGGAGGGAGCGGCCTGCGGAGAACCGACAGAGTCGAGACATAGGGTGCGTGCGTGTGCACGACCGCGCCGACGTCTTGACGATGGCGGTAGACGGCGAGGTGAGTCGGGAGTTCCCCGGACGGCCGGACTTTCGATTCGATCGGAAGACCCGAGTCGAGGCTGACGACCACGACTTGATCTGCGGTCATCACGTCGTAGGAAACGGACGTCGGCGTGATGGCGATGGCGTTATGGCCGGAGACGCGCGCGCTGACATTGCCCGCCGAAGCGACGACGAGCCCGGCTTCCCACATCCTCTTCGAATGGAAAAGAACGGATTCGCGGTCGGCTTGAAATCGATCGTTCGACATTCGGCGTCGGCCTCCTAGAGAAGTCCAATCGTATTCTCCTCGGGGCGCAGCCGGTCGACGACCTGGCGGACCTTCGCGGCGCTGAGAGCAACGGTGGCCTGCGTGGCATCAATGAACTCGGTGAAGGGCAAGCCGTCGTCATCCCGCTCCTTCCCCAAGTGAGCCACGATCTCGGAGTAGGTCAACCCCTCGAGGTCCTGCTCGCCGGAAGCACGAAACGTCTCCTCGCTACCCGCGTGCCCGGTCGCGATGTGGAGCTTGTGATCCTCTGCGGCGCGCCGGTCCCTGTAGGGGCGCAATGGGAATTGCCGGGGACTGTGGCGCGATGAGACCCGAGTCACGCCCCCTTCCGGACGGCGGTTTAGGTTCGAGAAACCGACCCTTTTCCTGAAGGATCCCCGGGTGGATGGCTCAGAGTGCGGTGGTGCGGAATTACCGGGCGCTGGAGATTGGACGACGGCGGGCGAACCGGTCAGCCCTACGGCTCTCGGCACTTGTCTCTTAGTGCCTAGGGCCGGGTCGACGGAACCTTTGAACGGAAGGACTCGAAAGCGATCTTGTAGTTGAAGATCAGCTGCTTGCGTGAGGTTGTAGGGGCGCAATGGGAATTGCCGGGGGCCTGTGGCGCGCAGGGACGAGGGATTCGCCGGCGTTTTCCGTCCTGGTGCG
>CALAQS010000091.1 GCA_937888435.1 uncultured Acidobacteriota bacterium | reverse complement strand
GAAGCGCGAGGCCGCGCACGCCCGGACCGGCGATGCGGTAGTCGACCTCGTGAAACAGCGGGATGAGAACGGGCGCGTCGAGCAGAATCCCCTCGAATTTCCGATAGAGGCCTTCGCGGATCGCCGGGCGGCTCTCCATTCGGGCCTCCTCGGCGAGGCGGTCGGTCTCGTCGGACGAGAAGAAGGACCGGAAGTACCCGGCACCCGAGTGGAAGAGATTGAACGTGAAGTCATCCGGATCTTCGTAGTCGGCCATCCAGCGCGAGACGAGGAGGTCCGCTCCCGCCCTCGACCGTGCCTCCAGGTACGACTTCATGTCGGTGGTCACGATCGAGATCTCGACGCCGAGTTCCTTCCAGATGGCGAAGAGAGCCGCCATGAGCGCCTTGTGGCGATCCCTGAGGATGGGATGGACGGCCGCCGTCAGAGTGACGGGCGGCGTCAGGCCGGCCTCCTCGAGGAGGACGAGAGCTTCGTCGCGAGGCATGAGCGGCCGGCGCCGGCCCGCGTCGTGTCCGAGGATGCCGGGCGGCAGGATGCCGGTGGCGGGAACGGCGAACCTTCCGAGCGCGGCCCACACGAAGTCCTGGCTGCGCGTCATCCCGGCGAGCGCGCGCCGGAGGGCGAGGTTCCCGCCGAGGACGCTCTTCGAGTTGAAGAGAGCGAAGTACGTACCTTTCTTCGGAGTCTCGACGAGGCCCGCACGGAAGCGCGGCTCGCGCAGGATCGCGTCGAGATCCTGCGGGGAGAGATCGCGAGCGAGCTCGATCTCTCCGGCGCGCAGGCCCGAGCCGATCGCCGAGGCGCTCATCCCGGTCCGGAACTCGATGGCCTCGAGCCGGGCGGGATCCTTCGAGTAGTGCGGGTTTCGCCCGAGGACGATCCGGTCCGCCGCGCGGCGCGTCACGACGAAGGGACCGGTGCCGATCACCGTCTCGCCACGGTCGTCTCCGGGCACGGCGCGCACGACCGCGGTCGTGACGTCGGTGAGCAGGGCGGGAAAGACGGGGAGTGGCTCGACGAACGCGAATTCGAGCCGGTCGTCGGCCGCGGCCCGGATGCCGGGTACCTCGGGGGCTTCGCCCCTCCGATGCTCCTCGGCCCCGCTCACGGCGGCGAGCGCCGCGGGAATCCCGTCCGGGCGCAGGCGGATCGCCCGCTCGAGCGACACCTTGGCGGCTACGGCGGTGAGAGGCGCGCCGTCCGAGAAGCGGAGGCCCGAACGCAACCGGAGGTGGGCGGAGCGGCCCCCATCAGCGAGGGACCACTCCTCGGCGAGAGCGGGAACGAGGGTGCCGTCGGCGTCGGTTGCGAGAAGCGTCTCGAACACGGTCGCGAGGACCTCGGTCTCCTCCACGAGGCGGCTCGTGGCAGGCTCCGCCGCGGCGACCGGGCTCGACATCGCGACGACCAGCCGGCCGCCGGAAGCTATCGTGTCCGTCCGGCGCCCCTCCCCGCCGCCGAGCCTTTCGAGCTGCGCGCCGTATGCGGCGGCGCGCCCGTAGTCGCCGCGCAGGTTCGCGACCGTCGCCGCGAGAGAGAGCAGCTTCGGCAGGTGAACCCTGTCCTGCGCGGCGGCCGCCGCTTCGATGCCGCGCTCCACGAGCCGCCGCGCCTCGTCCACCTTCCGGCCGTTCCACGCCGTGTCGGCGGCGAACAGGATCGCTTCGACGGCGCGCGCCGGCTGTTTCTCGCGCTCGAAGATCTTTCCGGCCGCCTCGGCCTCGCGGAGCGCGGCGTCGGCGTGACCCGACATGCGCGAGGCCTGCGCGAGAAGGAGACGTGCGTCGCCTTCCAGCACTTTCTCGCCTTCCCATCCCTCGTCCCCGAGGTAATCGAGTGCGGTCTTCGCGACGCGCGTTGCCTCCTCCGGGCTGAAGGCGTCGAGGGACTTTTTCGCGAGCTTCAGGCTGTAGTCCACGGCTTTCGCGGGCACGTCGCCCTCCGAGAAGTGGTGGACGAGGTCGGGGTACACGCGGTCGAGCCGGCCCTGGTGACGCTTTTCGAGGAGATCCGCGTAGGTACGGTGGAGCGTGCGGCGCCGCCGCCGCGAGAGCGCGCCGTAGAGGACGTCGCGCACGATGCCGCTCGCGAACGCGAGCCGGTCGCCGC
>CALAQS010000090.1 GCA_937888435.1 uncultured Acidobacteriota bacterium | reverse complement strand
CGAGACAAAAACCGAGGAGATCCGAACGACTTCCGCCGCATCCGAGGGCAGGATCTCGCGCCAGGGTTTCCGGCGTCCCGTCGCCAGATCGAGCCGATCGATCCGCGCCCCGGAACCTCCGGCGCGCTGGACGAAGAGGGCTCGATCATCGGCAGTCCAGCCCACGGCGACGTCGCCCGGTTCGAACCCCGGGATCGGCGCCGGTTCGCCGCCCTCGATCGGATGGATATAAGCCTTCTCGTCCGGGCCGCGCGCGAAAAAGCGTTTCCCGTCCGTGGAGATCGGACCGGGACCGCGGACATTCTCCGGTGTGAGCGCCCGGGGCTTTCCCCCTTCGACGTCCACGAGGTAGACCCGATCGCCTCGGCCCTCCTCGTTCGCGCCGATGAGCAAGCGGCGGCCATCCGGAAGGAACCGAATCGCTCCCGCTACGCGGAGACCCGGCAACGGCAGCGGCCTCGGCTGTCCCGTGCCCGTCGGATACAGAACCAGATGCGCGTCGGTGAGCTTGTGCAGGAGCGCGACGGCCCACTTCCCGTCCGGCGAGAGGGCGACGGCGTTGCCCTCGCCCAGCCGGACCGCGGGCGAGCCGTCCGTGTCGCGCACATAGGTGGAGTAGCCCGGGCCGCCGCCTTCTCCGGATTCGAAGAAGAGGACCGTCTTACCGTCCCTCGAGAGACCGACGGGGCGCGACCAGTCGAGCCAGGAAAGCTCCCGCTCCTTCGTCTTTCTCGGGGGGAGCGCGGACAGACCCAGCCTTCGCGCCTCGTCGATCAGCAGAACGCGCCCGTCGCGAGAAGTGTCCTGGATGGTCAGCGAGCCAGTCACGCGCTCGAGCAAACGCAGCTTTCCCGAGAGCGAGACGCCGTAGAGCGCTCGATTGCTCACTTCCGCCGCCGTGAACCAGACCTCAGAGCCGTCGGGCGACCACGCGAGTCCCTGGACACTTTCGAAGGGAGGCGAGAGCGTCACTTTCTTCCCGTCGCGATTGACGACGGCAGCAAGACCTCCGTCGTCGCCGGGGTTCGGATGGTCGATGAAGGCGACCCGGTCTCCGCCGCGCGAGATGCGCGGGCTCCCGATCCAGCCGCGCGTCTCGTAGATCGTCTTGCCGATCGGGTACTCCAGCCGCGTTCGGCCGCCGAGTGTCCGGACGACCGCGAGATCCTGCCCGTTCGGCGCCCAGTCGGCGAACTCGACTCCTTCGAGGATCTGTCGGGGGGCCCCGCCTCCCGTCGCGCTCGTGCGGGCCAGCGTTCCCGTTCTCGCAAACTCGGTGGAAACGTGGCTCTCCATGGCCACCGCGAGGTCGCCGGACGACGAGACGGCGAGAACGTCGGCCCCGGGAATGCCAAGGGGCCGCGCCTCTGGGCTCTCGGGGGCGCTGACGAAGATTCCAGTCGGCTCACCGTCCCAGGAGGCGCTGTAGAGGACCGTCTTCCCATCCGAACCGAAGCGGGCCGACCACACGGTTCCCCGCCGAAATGTCAGCTGTCGAAGTCTAAGGGGTGCCGCTGCACTGCGCCCTTTACCCACCAGGTAACCAACCGCGAGCGACGCGAGGATCGCCGCGATGCCCAACGCGGGAAGAAGCCGCCGGCGCGCGGACGGGCCCGCGACGGACGCGGCGGCTGTCGTTCCGGACAGCCCCGAGAGCGCCTCGAGATCGAAGGCGAGGTCGCGCGCCGAGTAGAACCGTTCCTCGGGGTTCTTCTCCAGGCAGTGCCGCACGATCCGTTCCAGACCCGGCTGCACGCTCTTGTTCGTCGCCGAAAGATCCGGCGGCTCCTCGCGCAAGATCGCCGACATGGTTTCGGCCGCCGAGTCCCGGTGGAACGCGCGGACGCCCGAGAGCATCTCGTAGAGGATCGCCCCGAAGGAGAACAGGTCCGACCGCTGATCCGCGGGCTTGCCCTTCACCTGCTCGGGCGACATGTACCCGAGCGTCCCCATCACGACACCCGGCTCCGTCGCCGCCGCGGCCGTCGGAAGGTTCGTCTGCGGCCCGCTCTGCCCTTCGGACTGCGTCAGCTTCGCGAGGCCAAAGTCGAGGATCTTCACCCGCCCGTCGTTCGTCAGGAACAGGTTCTCGGGCTTCAGATCCCGATGCACGATTCCCTTCTCGTGAGCCGCCGCGAGACCCTTGGCAACCTGCACCGCGTAGTCGATCGCCTTGCGCACCGCGATCGCGCCGCCCGATAGCCTCGCCCGCAACGTCTCGCCCTCGAGCAGCTCCGACACGACATAGGGAGCGCCGTCGTGCGATCCGATGTCGTGGACCGCAGTGATGTTCGGGTGGTTCAAGAGCCCGGCCGCTCTTGCTTCCTGCTCGAATCGGCGCAGGCGGTCCGGGTCCTGCGAGAACGAGGTGGGCAGAACCTTGATGGCGACGTCGCGGCCCAGCCTCGGATCCTTCGCCCGGTACACCTCTCCCATCCCACCTGCGCCGATGGGCGCGAGGATCTCGTAGGGTCCGAGCTTCGTGCCCGCGGCGAGGCTCATCGCGCACCCTCCACGAGAAAGAGGTGGGAGATCGTCCGCGAGAAAATGTACGCGTAGCTCTTCTCGTCTTCTGCGAGAAAGGGAGAGGTGACGGAGGTCACACCGCTCAGGTCCGCCGGTCCGACCGTCCGCACGAGATCCCGCTTGCCGGCCGGGAGGGCGAGCCGCTCGATGCGCAGGGGAACATCACTTTGGCGGCAGACGTACAACGAGCCTCCGTCCCGGCTCCAGCGGATCGCAAGGTCGTCGGGAGTCGTGCCCGGCACGGGCCGCCCCTCGCCCCCACCGGCTGGATAGAGGACGAGTCCGCTGCCGCTCGCTTTAACGAGGATCTGTCGGGCATCCGGCGAAAGGATCCCTTTCGTCGTGCCTTCCGGCGTGACGGCCCGCGGCTTGCCGCCGTTGATCTCCTGAACGTAGCACCGCGGAGCATGTCCCGGCTCGTGGCCACAAACGAGGGCCGACCTGCCGTCGGGAGAGAACACGGCGGACTCGTAGCTTTCGATGCCGCCCCGATCGAGCCGGCGCGCTTCTCCGGCACCCGTGGGATAGAGCACGAGCTGCTGCGGCGACGTGGGCACGATCGCGAGCGCCCACTTCCCGTCGCGCGACAGGTCTACGGGCGTTCCCTCACCCAGCCTTACGACGGGCGAACCATCGGTGCGGCGCAGGCAAACGGCGTAGTTGACACCGAGGTTGCCGCTCTGCTCGGTGAAGACAATCGTCTTCCCGTCTGCCGAAAGCACGGGGTGGTCAGAGAGGTCGAGCCACGAAAGGTCCCGCTCGGCGGCCTGTCCGGGCAGAAGGACCGGCATTCCCTGCAGGAAGTCGTCCCGCGTGGCGAGCCAGCGTCCGTCCGGGCGCACGTCGCGGATCGTCAGGCCTCCCGCGCTCTCGAGTGCGGTCCGCCGGCGGCCCGAGAGCGTCACGGCGAGGATGCTGAAGGCACTCCAGGAGTTGCCGGCCGAGAACAGGACCTCCTGCCCGTTGGACGACCAGGCGAGGCCCTCCTCACCCCAGAACCCATCGGCGAGGACGGTCTTCTTGCCCTCGAGATCCACGACGGCCACCAGGCCCCGGTCGTCCCATTTGACCGGGTGCTCGAAGAAGGCGATCCGGTCGCCCCGCGGCGAAAAGCGCGGGTCGCTCAGGTAGCCGCCCGTCTCGCACAAGACTCTTCCGACGGGGAACTCGAGGCGGTCCTTTCCGCTCATCTCACGGATCACTGCCAGGCTCGAGCCGTCGGGAGACCAGTCCGCCTCGCGCACGTTCTCGAGGACGTCTCGCGGCGCCCCGCCCTCGAGCGGCATCTGCGCCAGCGTGCCCTGGTAAACGTTGTGAGCGATGTAGCGCGCGCCCGTCAGCAGCGCCAGCTCGCCGCGCGAGGAGACGGAGAGGAGGTGCACGCCGCGAAGGCCCAGAGGTTTGGCCTCCGGGAACTCCGGGCGCACCGTGAAGAGCGCCGGAGTATTTCCCCGCACGGCCGCGCTGTAAACGATCGACCGGCCGTCGGGAGCAAAGCGGGCGTTGAAGATGGTCTGCTGGCTATACGTCAGCTGCTGAAAAGAGGCACCGCTTCGCCTGGACGCGCTCTCCGTCCGGCGCCCGGCAACATAGGCCGCGGCGGCCGTCCCGGCGAGGAGCACGGCAACCGCCGCCGGAAGGAGGCGGCGCTTCCTGCCCGTGAAAGAAGCAGCCGCGGGCTGCAAGCCGGAGGCCGAAACACCCGACAGCGCTTCGAGGTCGAAGGCAAGGTCGTGCGCGGAGTGGAATCGCTGCTCGGGATTCTTCTCGAGGCAATGTGACACGAGGCGCTCGAGGCCCGCGGGCACGTTCTGGTTCGTCACCGAGATGTCCGGCGGATCCTCCTTCAGGATCGCCGAGATCGTCTCGGCCGCCGAGTCGCCTTTGAAGGCGCGATTTCCCGTCAGCATTTCGTAGAGCACCGCCCCGAAGCTGAAGATGTCCGATCGGGAATCCGCGGGAAGCCCCTTGACCTGCTCCGGCGACATGTAGCCGAGCGTCCCCATCACCATGCCGGGCTGTGTCGCCGTGGGCAGGTTCGTGACGTTCTTCGCTTCGTCGGGATGCGCGAGCCGGGCAAGGCCGAAATCCAGAATCTTCACCCGCCCGTCCTTCGTGACGAAGATGTTCTCGGGTTTGAGGTCCCGATGGACGATTCCTTTCTCGTGGGCGGCCGCGAGCCCATGCGCGATCTGCCGGGCCCATTCGAGCGCCTTTTTCGCCGACAGCTTCGCGCCCGAGACCGCGGCCCGCAGCGTCTCGCCTTCGAGGAGCTCCTGCACGAGGACATGCCGCCCGGAGAATCCGGGGACCCCGGGAATTTCTTCGAAAGAATAGATCGCCGCGATGTTCGGGTGGTTCAGCGCCGCCAGCAGCTTCGCTTCCCGCTCGAACCGCGCGACCCTGTCCTTGTCTTCGAAGAAATCCTCCGGCAGGACCTTGAGCGCCACCGCCCGGTCGAGGCGCGCATCCTTCGCCCGATACACTTCTCCCATTCCGCCCGCGCCGAGGGACGAGAGGATCTCGTACGGGCCGAGGCGCGTACCGGAGGCAAGACTCATCGGCGGGAACCAAACGGGATGCTCATGGATTGCCGACGGCGATTATGGGGTCGAGCATCGCGGTGCGAGAATCCGCGGCGCCGAGCGAGCCGGACCGGCCAGTTGACACCAAGGCGCCTTCTCGGATCTGATTCCTTCATGGCGACCGCGAAGGACCTCCTGGCGTTGAAGAAGTCTCGCGAGGTCTTCACCGTCCCCCCGGACGCGTCCGTGCGGGACGCGTGCCGGCTCATGCGGGACCGTCGGATCGGCGCGGTCCTGGTCTCGGAGGGGGAGACGCTCCATGGAATC
>CALAQS010000089.1 GCA_937888435.1 uncultured Acidobacteriota bacterium | reverse complement strand
CCGGTACTGACTCGAAAAGTAGCCTGAAGGAACGTCACCCCGGGGAAAACGTCGGTCGATGTGTGCTCGCACCGAGGCATCGGGGTGGCCGTGGCGTTGGTCTGTGCGCGCCAACGCCCACCGCAATTCCCATTGCGCCCCTACAGTTCCCGGCGAGAGCGGGGCGGATCTCCTGATTGAGGACGCGGGCGAGGGCGGCGATCTGCGACCGGATCTCGGCGCGGCAGTCCCGCAGCTCCTCGTCGGCCGTGCGGCCATCGAGCGAACGATGCTCCCCACCCGTCTTGACCTGGAGCTTGAGGCCGCCTATTCGCTTCATGAAGAACTCGTCGTGGAGCATTCCCATGATCCCCGCGAACTTGACCCGCTCGAGTAGTGGCAGGTCACGGTCCTCGACGAGCGCGAGCACGCGCCGTGCGAAGGAGAGCCAGCTCAGTTCTCGATTGAAGAACAGCTCCGGGGAGCCGAGGTCAACCGGTTCTTTCGCGTATCGGTCATGTGCGGGCCTTCGGCCGGCGCTTTCCAGAGAGCAGCGGCTCGCGCCGATTCTGTGCCTCACGTGTCGCACCTACAGCCTTCAAGAGCGGCGTCCGACCACTAACTATCCGATATGCTTCCGTGTCGCTCCACTCGCCATCGTCTTCGCGCGGGATTCCGCGAAACGCCCTCCTCCTGCCTTCGCCGGTGCGGTGGCGCTCACGTTTCGCTTCGACCGAAGTCCTCCGGCCGGGCCTATGTTCAAGATGCCAGTGGCGTCACCGCCTCCTCGCAGATCCTACCTATGCAGGCCACTGATCCCGCTACCGCGCGTCGCTTCTCGCTCAGGCTACGCGGATGACGACGACGGTGATGAAATCCGTGTGAGAAGTATGTAAATAAACGCGCAACACTAACAAGCCGGCGAGGATTTCGCCGAATATCCATTCTCGGGTGGTCCTTCCGTGCACGTCAGGTGTTGGTGCTGTCCGTCAGCGAATCCGCTCTTCGCGAAGGTCTGCCTCGGGTGCGGCCACGACCTCTGGAAGGACCGCGCCCTCGACCTCCTGTTCATCGCCGCTCTAATCGTCTGCCTCATGCTCTTGCGGCAGGCCGGACCGCCGACGGTGCCGTGAGACCAGTCTCCGAGCGCCTGTAGGGGCGCAATGGGAATTGCCGGGGGTTGTAGAGGTGCAATGGGAGTCGTGGCCTTCGCGGCGGTACCTCTCGGCCGCTCCAGGGCGCCAGTCCTCTGGCGGCAGGGCCGTTACGAACATCGGCGAAGAGGGTCTGAAGAGGGTCGAGGCGTGCGCTCTGAACGCGCGAACGACGACTGGACCACTGGTCTGCGCGCGCCAACGGCCATCGCGATTCCCATTGCACCCCTGCAGCAGCCGCGTTCCACAGCCTGGCGGGGCCGTGTGAGTCAACCGGGCGCTATTTCTCGGGCAGGCCATCAGTCATCGCTGGGGTCGGGATCAACTTGAGATGCTGGACCAGAGACTCGCGGCACTGGACTCTCGCGGGGACTGAACCGTGCCGCATGGCGCTCCGCCGCTTCCTGGGTCGCTTCCTCAGTCTGGCGGTAGCGCCCGAGATCATCCAGCACGTCACATTCCTCGCTACCGAACTCACTGCAGATGCGGCACCTGGTGGGGGAATGCTGTTCCGGTGCCGTGACCTGTATCGCGGCGATTGGGCGTTCGAGCGTCGAGTTCACCATGAAACGGCCCCCGATCAGAAGCTAGGCCTTGGATATTGATACGGCATGAAGGTCGCGCCAGTCACGCGGCGTTCACGACAGGACTGTTCTAGTCTCCGGCCGATGACGACGCACTCTTTCTCCTCTGTCGCGTTCGTCGAGAACTTTTCCCTCCGGGACGCCGCGCCGGCGTTCCCTGGTGCCCGGGTCGGCGCCCACGAGCTCGTCGCCCCTGCCGGCAGCGGCATGTGCTACGTGTACCCGTTCGGCGCCATCACCTTTCTCGACGCTCCGCCTGCCGCACGTGACGAGGCCATCCGGAGCCTTCGGAGGTCGGTTCCCCGGCTGACCGAGCAGGTCGTACGCGAGGACTTCACCGTGCGCGAGGAATCCGGCGGCCCGATCGGCTTTGTTGACGGTACGCTCGTCGTCGATCGCCTGACGTCCGATCGCGCCGGCGTCGTCGCCCTCACGATCGCTCAAAGTGCCGCGATGGAGTACTACGAGCGCATCGTCGACACTCTCGCGCAGAAGACCGCGAAGATCGTCGAGCGGCTCGAGGCGACCGGCTCCGTCTCGTTCCGTGTCCGATCGCTTCACCGGTTCATCGGGGAGGCGGTCAGCACGAGATCCGAAGTGCTTTCCGTGCTGCACCTTCTCGACAAGCCGGACGCCGTCTGGGACGATCCCGGTCTCGACCGGATCTACGCCGATCTCCGCGCCGATTTCGACCTCGTTGACCGGTTCGAGGCCCTCGAGCTGAAGCTCCGAAGCGTGCAGGAAGCGCTCGAGCTCGTCCTCGGCGTCGCGCGCGACCGCCGGCTGACGGCGCTCGAGGCCGTCATAGTCCTCCTCATCGTCTTCGAGATCGGCCTCGCGATCTTCAGGCGCTAAAGGGTCGGGATCGCCTACCGGCGTTCGCGACCCGCAATTGCCATTTCGTCCCACACTTCCTTACAGGGCCCTCACGTCGAATGCCCGGCTGTTTAATCTCCACGGCCGACATTCCACTCGACCAGCCGGCACCTCCTTTCCAAGCCCCCGGCGACACGGGGGCTCTTTTTCTGTCATTCAGTGTAGGGGCGCAATGGGAATTGCGACAGGCGTCCGCGCGCACAGACCAGGGCTGAGTCCTTTGAATCCCGCCCCGTGGTCGGGCATCCCTGGCCGGACGGCAATTTAGGTTCGAGAAACAGGCCCTTTTCCTGTTGATCCCCGGGTGGATGGCTCAGAGCGCGGTGGTCCGGGACTCTAGGCAGCGATCCGAACCTCCTGTGCGTGCCCGCAGGCGGTGCAAAGGCGCATGACCGAGTCGGGAGGCGGTTTCAGGAGACTCACGACCATCTGGTTGGAAGCTCCACACGCCTCGCAGGTCCAAGGCTGCATCGGCTTTCGACCTCCGCGCGGGCGGCTATCACACTGGGATGCAGGTCTTGTGAAGTCCCAGCGGACAGCAAGATCAGGGCCAATAATGCGATCCCCCACGACGCCTCAGCGTATGCGTCTTAACGTCTCAAGGCGCTCGCTCGAGTCGAAA
>CALAQS010000088.1 GCA_937888435.1 uncultured Acidobacteriota bacterium | reverse complement strand
GCATGCTGTACATCTCGGCGCTCGCGTTCTCCATCACGTCGTTCCAGAAGAAACCGGCGAGGACGATGTCGGGCGAGAGGCGGGGGCCCCACCGGCGGAGAGTCAGAAGAGCCTGGTCCGTCCCGTAACCGGGGACGCCGAGGTTGATCACCTCGAACGACGGGCCGAGGAGGGCTTGGAGACGCCTCGTGACCGGCTCGTCCTGCTTCACCCCGCTGCCGAAGACGAACGAATCGCCGAGGACGGCGACGCGCGTCACGCCCGCGACCTTCTCCCCGTGGTCGGCGTCTCGAAACCCGAGCGCGTTCGTCACGAGGTCCGCCTGCCACGGCTCGTCGCTCGCGACGCCCGAGACGTTCTTTCGAAGAGTCCAGCCGAGCTTCGGGTCGATCGCGACGAGCGGTCCGTCCGCGGCCGGCGAGCCGTAGCGCTCGGCGAGAGGCTGCGGAAAGAAGAGCCTGAGGCCGGCCTCGGCGAGAGCGAGGCCCAGCGCGAGCGCGGCCAGCGCGACCCCGGCGTTTTTCCCGAATTCTCTCGAGGAGATTCTTCACTCCTTTCTTGTCTTCAGGCATTGTCGCCCCGCCGCGCTCGATCCCTTTTCCTCAACTAGAATCAGCCGTGCTCGTGAGGAACCTCCCGGACGGGACGGTCGTGTGGCTGGACCCGATGCGCGACGTGAGAAGCCTCGCGCTCTCGGTCACGATGGCGGGCGGCTCGGCCTCCGAGGAGCCTCTCGAGCGCGGCGCGACGCACTTTCTCGAGCACCTCCTCTTCAAGAGGACTCCCCGGCGCTCGGGCGCCGCCGTCGCGCGAATCACCGACCGGCTCGGAGGCGACTGCGACGCGTACACGACGAAGGAGTGCGTTTCGTTCCACGCGCGCGTGCCGGCGGAACGGGCGAAAGAGGCGGTGGACCTCCTCGTCGACCTCACCTCCGGACCCGCATTCACTGCCGCGGACGTGGAGGTGGAGCGCGGCGTCGTCCTCGAGGAGATGGCCGAGGCCGAGGACGTGCCCGACGACCTCCTCCACGAGAGCTTCCTCCGGCGCCTCTGGCCCACGCACGCCCTCGGCGCGCCGGTCCTCGGCACGGCCTCGACCGTGAGAGGCCTCACGCACACGCGCCTGGTCCGGCGGTTCCGCGCGATCGCGCGACCCGAGCGAACTCTCGTCGCGGCCGCCGGTGCCTTCGACCCCGACCGCCTCGTCGCGCTCTTCTCCCGTGGACGCGCGCGGCAGGAGGCGGCTCCGGCTCCCTTCGCGCCCGCGGCCAGGAAGCCGCGCGCCGCCCGCTGCGCCTTTCACCTCGCGCGGCCGGACCTCCAGCAGACGCACCTTCTCGTGGGAGGGCCGACGATTCCGTTCGGCCATCCTCTCGTCCCGGCCGCGTGGATTGCGACCGAGATCCTCGGCGGGGGCGTCTCGTCCCGCCTGTGGCGCGACGTACGCGAGCGGCGTGGCCTCGCCTACGCCGTCGGGACGGGCCTCACGCTCCATCGCGAGGCCGGGGTCGCCCTCGTCTCGGCCGCGACGCAGCCGAAGAATCTCGCGCGCCTCGTCGCGAGCATGGCCCGCATCCTCCGGCGCTTTCGCGAAGAGGGTGTCACGCGGTCGGAGCTCCTGCGTGCGAAGAACCTGTTTCACGCGGAGGCGGCGCTCTCGCTCGAGTCCACGGCCGCGCGGCGCGAGAGCGCCGTCAGCGCCTGGCTGTACCGGGGCCGTCCTTACCCGACCGAGGAATTCCTCGCCGACGTGGACCGCGTGACGGCCGAGGACGTACACGCTGCCATCCGGCATCTCTATGGCGACGGGAGGGACGCGGGGCGCCTCGGCCTCGGCATCGCGGGGCCGCTCCCCGCCGGGGCTCGGCCCGAGGCCTTCGCGCGCAGCCTCGCGGACGACGTCTCGGAGGTGCTCGCGGCATGACGGGTGGCCCGAGAGTCCCCGTTCGCTACCGGATGGCCGAGGCCTTCACGGATCTCGCCCCTCCGGTTTATGCCTCCGACGGGGCCGCCGGCGCCGACCTGCGCGCGGCTCTCGAAAAGCCGGTCGTCGTGGCTCCGGGAGAACGCATTCTGGTTCCCACCGGCCTCGTTCTCGAGATCCCGAGGGGTTTCGAAGGCCAGGTTCGAGCCCGCTCCGGCCTCGCCCTGAAAAAGGGGCTGGCGCTCGCGAACGGCGTCGGGACGATCGACGCGGACTACCGCGGCGAAGTGGGAGTCCTCGTCGTGAATCTCGGGGCGGAGCCCGTGACGCTGACCCGCGGCGACCGGATCGCGCAGCTCGTGATCGCGCCCGTCGCGCGCGCGATCTTCGAGTGTGCGGTGGATCTCGTCGACACGGCGCGCGGGACCGGCGGCTTCGGCAGCACGGGGGCGCGGTGAGCCGCATCGAGGTCACCTTCCTCGGCTCTGGCTCGTCGGGGAACTGCGCGGTCGTACGCGCGAACGGGACGAGCGTCCTCGTGGACGCGGGTCTCTCGACGAGGGAGACCGAGCGGAGGCTCGCGTTGCGCGGCATGTCCCTGGACGCCATTTCCGCGATCTTCCTCACGCACGAGCACGCGGACCACGTCCACGCCGCTCTCGACCTGAATCGCCGGCGCGGCATCCCCGTTTACGCGTCGCGCGGCACGGCCGTGGCCGGCGGATTCCCGGGACCGCTCTTCGCCGACGTGCGGCCCGTCGCAGGCGGGACGGAAATGACCCTGGGCGGCCTCCACGTGCGCGTCACGTCCACGCCGCACGACGGGGCCGAGTCGGTGTGCTTCGTGTTCGCGGACACGGGCGGGCGCCGCGTGGGGATCGCCACCGACCTCGGGCATCTTTCGCCCCCCGTCCTCGAAGCGCTTCGAGATTGTGACGTGCTCGGGCTCGAGGCGAACCACGACGAGGATCTCCTGCGGTCCGGGCCGTATCCGCCGTACCTCAAGAAGCGCATTCTCTCGGCCGTGGGGCACCTGTCGAACGAGAGCGCGGCAGAGGGACTCAGGCGCCTCGTCGGGCCCCGGACGGCCGCGGTCGTCGCGCTCCACGTGTCGCGGCACAACAACACGACCGCGCTCGCCGAGCGCGTCTTTCGCGAGGCGCTCGACGAGACGGGGACGCACGCGTCGCTCGCGGTCGCGCGGCACGATGAGCCCACGGACTGGATCTAGGGCCTCGAAGAGGAGTCGCCGATGACGGTTTTCGTGAAGGTCATGCTCAAGCCGGGGGTTCTCGATCCTCAGGGGAAGGCGATCGCCGACGCCCTCCACCGGCTCGGCTACGGATCGGTCTCGGACGTGAGGGCCGGAAAGCTCTTCCGCGTCGAAGTGGACACGGACGACCCGAAGGCGGCGAAGGAAGCCGGCGAGCAGATGGCGGGGAAGCTGCTGGCGAATCCCGTCATCGAGGACTACGAGGTCCTGCTCGAGGCCGCGGGCGCGCCGACCGGAGCCGCCCGGTGAGCGCCGCCACGGCGCCGCGCGTTGCCGTCGTCGTCTTCCCGGGCAGCAACTGCGACGAGGATGCCGCCCGCGCAGCGCGGAACGTGCTCCAGGCCGACGTGAAGATGGTGCGCCACGACGAGCGCGCGCTCGGCGATCCCGACCTCGTGATCCTGCCGGGAGGCTTCGCCTACGGCGATTACTTGAGGAGCGGCGCGATGGCGCGCTTCTCACCGGTGATGGAGTCCGTGGCCGCATTCGCGGGGCAGGGCGGGGCGGTGCTCGGCATCTGCAACGGCTTCCAGATCCTCTGCGAGGCCGGGCTCCTGCCGGGAGCGATGCTGCGGAACGAGGGACTGCGCTTCGTCTGCCGCGACGTCTTCCTGCGCGTCGAGTCCAAGCGCACGCCGTTCACGCTCGCGATCAACAAGGGCGACGTCCTGAGGATGCCGGTCGCGCATGGAGAGGGCAACTGGACCGCCGAGCGGCGCGTGTACGAGGAGATGCTCGCGAGGGACCAGATCGTCTTCCGCTACGTGAGAAGCGACGGCTCGCGCGGCGAGGGCGGAAACCCGAACGGCTCGCTGGACGACGTGGCGGGCATCTGCAACGTGAGAGGCAACGTCGTCGGCCTCATGCCGCACCCCGAGCGCGCGTGCGACGAGCTCCTCGGCGGCACGGACGGCGCGCGCCTGTTCAAGTCCTTCGCGACGACCCGCATGGCGATGCAGGGGGCGTAGGGAAGATCTCGCGATCGCCTGACGTCGCTCAGCGCGCCTTCGGGCGGAACGGGAATTCCGGGTGCGACCGGGAGCCACGGTCTGGGATAACGTTCCGCCACCCGTGAAGGAGACCGGCGAGTACGCGTGGCTTCTCGCTTTTGAGGGTGAAGAGGCGGAGGCGAACGAGGCAGCCCGGAGCGCCGCGGCAGCGATCCGGACGTCTGGAATGTCGGGCCTCGTCGACGTCGTGCCCGCAGCCCGGACGGTCCTCGTCCTCGGCTCGCCAGAGCTGGACGCCTCGCGGCTCGAAGCCTTCGAGGCCGCCCCTCGTCACGCCGGACCCGCCTTTTCGCCGCGCAGGCACGAGATTCGGATGACGCCGGACGGCGCGGATCTCGACGAGATCGCTTCGCGCTCCGGCCTTTCGCCCGACGCCTTCCTCGAGGTGTTCGTCCAGCTCGACTTCACGGTCGGGTTCCTCGGCTTCTCGACGGGATTCGCCTATCTCTACGGATTGCCGAAGGCGCTCCATCTGCCGAGGCGGGGCACGCCGCGCGCCGCCGTGCCCGGAGGAAGCGTCGCCCTCGCGGGGCCGTACGTGGGGATCTATCCCGCGCCGACTCCGGGCGGCTGGAATCTCCTCGGGCGAACCGCGCGCCGGCTCTTCGACCTTCGCGCCGATCCGCCTTTTCTCTTCGCGCCGGGCGACCGGGTGCGTTTCCGCCTGTGATCCAGTCGCGCGGACTCCTCGTCATGGAGCCCGGGCTCCTCACGACGGTGCAGGACCTCGGGAGATACGGATGGGCGTCGTCCGGAGTTCCGGCTGCCGGCGCGCTCGACGAGGAAGCGCTGCGCCTGGCGAACCGTCTCGTCGGAAACGTCGAGAGCGCGGCCGCCCTCGAGATCACGTTCGTGGGGCCCGTGCTGCGCGCGGCGGGCGATCTCGATCTTGCGGTCGCAGGCGGGGCGTTCGGACCGGCACCCGGGAAGGCTTTTCGCGTCGCGGACGGCGAGATCATGTCACTTGCGTCGGGACCAGGCGCGACGCGCGCGATCGCCGCGGTCGGCGGCGGGATCGACGTTCCGCTCGTCCTCGGGAGCCGTTCCACGTGTGTCTCGGGCCGCTTCGGCGGATTTCAGGGACGGCGCCTCCAGCGCGGGGATTTTCTCTCGGTGCTTCCGGCTTCAGCGGCGCCGCTCGTGGATGCGAGCGCCGACCTGAGACAGCCGGGCGACGGCGATGTCGTCCTGCGCGCGTTCGCGGGATCGGATGAAGCCGAGTTCGACGCCGCCGCGCTCGCGGCGTTCTGGGGCACGCCCTGGAGGATCCTCCCGGAGTCGAACCGCATGGGTCTCAGGCTCTCGGGCCCTTCCCTCGGCCTCATGGAAACCGCTTCCCGCGCGTCGGAAGGGACGACCCGGGGCACCGTCCAGGTGACGGCCGACGGGCACCCCATCGTGCTCCTCGCCGAGAGGCCGACGACGGGCGGCTATCCGAAGATCGCCGTCGTGGCGGCCATCGACCTCGATCTCCTCGCGCGGACGCCCCCGGGCCGAAACGTGCGCTTTGAGAGAATCCCCGTGACCGAAGCCCGGAGATTGGTTGACGCGCGCGAGGCTCGTCTCCGCGCGTTTTCCGGAGGCCGAACATGACCGAGCCCGTTCGTGAGTTCCGCAAGCAGAACCGCTACGCCGTCGACCTGAACTTCGACGGAGGCGAGGGCGGCGACGACGAGGCCCTAATGCGCTCGGTCTCCACGGTGAACATCGCCTGTGGAGGACACGCGGGGGACGAGATCTCGATGCGGCACGTCGTGCGCCTCGCGCTCGCCAAGGGGGTCGCGATCCAGGCCCACCCCTCTTACGCGGATCGCGCGAATTTCGGGCGGAAAGAGGTCGCGCTTGCCCCAGCCGGGATCGAGGCCCTCGTGAAGGAGCAAGTCGAGGCGCTGCGCAACATCGTCCGCCAGGAAGAGGGCGAGCTCACGGGCGTCAAACCGCACGGGGCGCTTTATCACGCCGCCGCCACGAGCTCGGCCGTCGCGTCCGCGGTGGCGCGCGCGGTGTGGAGCGTTTCGAGGGCACTCGTTCTCGTCTCGTCTCCCGGGTCAAAGCTCCTCGACGCCGGGCGCGCGCTGGGTCTCGCCGTCGCAGCGGAAGGGTTCGTGGATCGCGGGTACGAAGCCGACGGCTCGCTCGTCCCACGCGGAGCTCCCGGGGCTCTCGTCGAGGATCCGGCGGCCGCCGCCCGCTGTGCGCGCTCTCTCGTCCTCGAACGCCGGACCGTCGCGCGAAACGGCCAGGCGGTTCCTCTCGCCGTCGACACCCTTTGCGTCCACGGTGATACGCCGAACGCTCCCGCGATCGCGGCCGAGGTGCGGGCCGCGCTCGTCGAGGCGGAGATCATCGTGCGCAGCCTCAAGGGCTGGCGGCCCGCGGCGCCGGGCGCCGAAGAGCCTTCAGCCCGGGTCTAGGGTCTCCACGAGGACTTGAGAAACTCGAACGTCAGCTCAGGGTGAAGCGCGGTCCGGAAGGCGGGGGAACGGCCCGGAGCTGCTCTTGTGTCCAGGGAAACTGCCTTACGAAGAGCGCGTAGTCCGCGAGCGAGACCAACCCAGGTCGATTCCGTTCGAGGGCCAAAGCGGTCTCCGGCGAGGGCCACGGAAGGCCGTCGAGGTCGAGAGCCTCAGAACGTGGGCTTGAGCCGCTCGTAGAGTTCCGCAAGGCCCGCCCTCTCGAAGTATCCACGCACCTCATTATGGTCGATCCCGGGAAGCGCGAGGAGGTGCTGGAGATCGGGACTGTCGCGAACGGCTCTCGTCGCCTGGCTCTGGATCGCGCGCACTTTCATCGCGACCAGGTGCTCCGGCCGTGGAACGAGGATCGGCCGACCGTCCGGCCCGGGGCGCTCCACCGCCGCGTCGAAGAGGCGTCTGCTGGTCTCGCCTTCCACCCAGACGAGGTCCAAACGGCCGAGCGCAGAGTCGCGATGCTGAAGATTCGTAAAGCCTTCGGAATCGAAGAGCGTTTCGAAGCCTTCGCCTGTAATTCGGGGCAGGAGCGCCGGCCGCGCAGCTTCATCGACGACGAGATCCAGATCGAGGGTCGCGCGCGTCGATCCCCACGCCGCCAGGGCGAAACCACCCGCGAGCATCCAGCGGGC
>CALAQS010000087.1 GCA_937888435.1 uncultured Acidobacteriota bacterium | reverse complement strand
CCGCCCGCCGATCGCGCGCGGCGCCACGACGAGTACGACCGCTACCTTCGCGACGAGATGCTCCCGTACATCACGTCGCGGACCGGCGGGAACATCGTGACTGTCGGCGCGTCCTTCGGCGCGTACCACGCGGCGAACTTGGCGGCGCGATACCCGGGCGTCGTCACGAAGGCGATCTGCTTTTCCGGCCTGTACGACGTGTACCAGTTCCTGGACGGGTACTGGGACGACACCTGCTACTACCACACACCGATGGCCTACATCGCGAACATGGACGACGGGTGGAAAGAGAAGCTTCGTCAGGTCGAATGGGTCGTCGCGACCGGCGAGAACGACTCCCTCGCACGCCAGAACCGCGAGTTCGCGGCCCTTCTCGAGCGTCAGGGGCAGCGCGTTTGGGCCGAGTTCTGGCCCGGCGTCTTCGGCCACGACTGGCCGTTCTGGAAAGAGCACATCCGCCGCTTCATCTGAGGCCGCCTCGATCTCCTGCCGTGGCGGCGCCGGGTCAGGCTTTCTTCGTCTCCGGCGGCTTGGCGCGCAGCGACCTCAGCCGCCTCTCCGCCACCCCCGCCTTTCGGCGCGCGTCGCTCGCCTCCTCCTTCGGCCCGAGAATGCCGAGGATCGCCGCGAGGGCGCCCCAGCCCTCCGGGCGGAAAGGCGCGAGGCGCGCCGCTTCCTGCGCCACCGCGAGAGCCTCCTCGAAGGCGCCGCGCCGCTCGAGATGCCGCGCCTGGGCCGTCGCGATCTCCCACGACTCCGGGAACGCCTTTCTTGCTTTCGCGAGCAGCGCGACACCTTCGTCGGCCCGTCCCGTCCACTCGCGATACCGCGCGAGGGTCAGGAAATCGACGGGCTCGCAGCGCGCGGCGTCTGCGATGACCTTCTCGAAGAAGCTCATCGCCGCGTCGTCCACCACCCGCCGCGCGTCTGTCTCCACGCCGAGGACGAAGCCCTCGGCGAAGGCGAGCGCGCGATTGCGGGCGAGCGCCACGCTGTCGGGAAACAGGGCGAGCGAGCGGTTGCACTGCGCGAGGCAGGCCGCGTATTCGCGAAGGCTGAGGAGGCACTTCGCAAGAAGCTCGGCGGATTCCCGTGCGCGGCGCGGGTCGCGCGCATCCGTGATTCCTTCGAGGACCACGCGCGCCTCCGGCCAGCGCTCGAGCGCCGCGAACGCGCGCGCGAGCGGAAGTCTCCAGGAGGGATCGAGAGGCGCCTGTTCTCGTGCCTCCGAAAGGAGGGAGACCGCTTCGTGCAGGAATGAGAACCCTTCGGTAAGGCGCGCCTCGGAGACGCGCGCGGCGCTCTCGACAAGCTGCTCGGCCGCCGTCGAAAGAGAGCCGGCGTCACGCGAGATGGCGAGCCTCTGCCGCGCGGTGGCGACCGCGTCCGAAAAGAGCCCCTGTGCCCGCTGCGCTTCGAGGAGACATTCGAGCAGCTTCGGGTTCCCACCATGGACGGTGAGCCCCGCCCGGGCCGCGCGCTCGGCGAGCGGCGCCTGACCGAGAGCGAGATGCGCCCGTGACAGGTAAATGAACAGCTCCACCGGCTTTTCCATCGCGCCGGACAGGGCGTCGAGCACCGTCACGGCCTCCGCCGCGCGGCCCAGCTCGAGCAGGCCGCGCGCGAACGTGAGAACCGCCGTCTGTTGCAGCGGGTCGTCGGGAAGCTCGCGCACGACCGAGGGCAGGACGACGCGCGAGAGGAGGTCGACGGCGGCCTTCCAGTCGCCGGCCCCCGCGAGCTTTTTCGCCTCGTCGAGGTCGCGCGTGGCGCCGCGCACGTCGACCGACGCGCGTCCTTCGGCCCCGCGGCCCGTGACGAGCGCGCCGCCCACGACACGCGCGCGAAGCACGCCGGCCCCGCGCGTCGACGCCTGATAGCGCATCTTGGGGACGAACGGCGCCACCGTGATGCCGCGCCGGGCCGCGGCCATCGTGAGGACGTTGACGAACCCCTTCCAGTCGGGAAAGCGGTCGTGGCGCTCTCGCTGGAGGCAGCGCGTGATCACGTCCTCGGCTCCGAACGAGGTTTTCCGGAAGAGCCCACTCGCGATCTTCGGGGGCTCACCTCGAATTTTCGCCTCCCGGATCTCGTGCCACGTGCCCGAGAACGGCTTTCGGCCGGTCTCCCACTCGTACATGAGACAGCCGAGGCTGTAAATGTCGGACCTCAGGTCGAGCGGGACCCCGCCCAGGAGCTGCTCGGGCGAGGCGTACACCGCCGTGCCGAAGATGAGGTGTCCGCCGCCGGGCGTCGACTCCATCTCGCTCGCGCCGAGCGGCGAGGAGATGCCCCAGTCGCTGACCGCGGCGCGCCCCACCTCGTCGAGGAGAATGTTCTCGGGCTTGAGGTCGCGGTGCACGATGTGGTGCTCGACGGCCGCCCAGTCCAGGGCGCCCGCGATGCGTACGAGCGTCCGGTAGAAAAGCTCGGGGTCTCTGGAGGACATCTGCGACCTCAGACTTCCGCCCGCCATCCACCGCGAGCAGACGACCGGCAGCTTCTCGAGGGGGAAGACGCAGAGCGCCTCGACGATGCCGTCGCAGACGGAAAGCGTCAGCCAGACCTGGAGCTCGGCGAGAAAGCGCTCGAAGTCCTCCTTGCTGTTGGCGCCGCGCGGAAGCGCTTTCAGCGCGAAGCTGGGGCCGGACGGCGTCTGCCTCACCCGTGCGCACACGCCCATTCCCCCCCGAATGACGTCCATCACCGTGAACACATCCGAGTCGAATCCCTGCGTCCGCGCGAGCGCAGGCAGGGA
>CALAQS010000086.1 GCA_937888435.1 uncultured Acidobacteriota bacterium | reverse complement strand
GCAGCTTCTCGCCCGACGGCCGCTGGGTTGCGACGACGAGCATGGCGTCGGGCGGGCGCACGATTCACCTGCTCCCGACGAAAGCCGGTGAGCCGCGGACCTTGCCGAGACACAACCTCGGCATTCACCGGGACTGGTGGCTTCCGGATGGAAAGCGGATCCTCGTCGCGGCGAACGCTCCCGGCGAAGGGCTACGTCTTTTCGTGCAGGACGAGGGCGGTGCGGCGCCACGCCCCATAACGCCGGAAGGGATCGCCATCGGATTCTTCCCTGTGTCACCCGACGGTCGCGTTGTCGTTGCCCAGGGGGCAGACGGGCTGTTCTACGGATACCCGCTCGAGGGCGGCGATCCCGAGTACATCCCCGGCCTCGTCGCCGAGGATCGCCCGATTCGCTTCTCGCCGGACGGCAAATCGCTTTACGCCTATCGGCGGGGCGAGCTGCCGGCGCGCGTCTTCTGCCTCCGTCTCGACTCCGGCGCCAAGGAGACCGCCGCCGAGCTGATGCCCGCAGATCCCGCGGGCGTCGTGGAGATCGTCTCGGTACTTCTCACGCCCGACGCGAGCTCGTACGCCTACAGCTATCACCGCATCCTGTCGGACCTCTTTTTGGTGGAGGGATTGAAATAGGTCGTTCGCCGAACGATCAGGCCGCCGCCGCCCTGACTGGGACGATGTCGCCGAGCGCCGAGACGAACGCCTCCGTCTGCGGCCGTGTTCCGACGCTGACCCTCAGCCAGTTCGGGAGCGACGGGAATTTCCGTCCGACGAGGATCTTCTTCGCGCGGAACGCCTCGATGACGGGCGCCACGTCTCCGCCGACGTCGATCATGACGAAGTTAGTCTCGGATGGCATCGTGCGCCGGCCCTGCTTCGCGAGCTCGGCGACGAGCCAGCGGCGCGTGTCGTTCAAGGTCTTCTTCTGGCGCGGCACGAGATCCGGATCGGCGAGACACTCGAGAGCCGCGGCGAGCACCGCCGAATTCGTGTTGCTCCACGAAGCGAAGGGGACCATCGCCTTGATCTTCGGCTCGGCGCCGATCGCGTACCCGAGACGCAGACCGGCCATCCCATAGATCTTCGAGAACGTGCGGGCCACGACGACGTTCGGGTGCGCCGCGATCAGCTCGCACGAGCTCCGGTACCGCGGGTCCTCCACGAAGTGGTGATAGGCCTCGTCCACGAGAATCGTCACCGACGCCGGGACGCGCGCCGCGAAGGCCGCCATCTCGTCGCCCGAGACGAGCGTGCCGGTCGGATTGTTCGGGTTGCACACGTAGAGGAGGCCGGTCGACGCGTCGCAGGCCTCCGCCATCCGCGGCAGGTTGTGGCGGAAGTCAACCGTCAGGGGCACTTTCACACCATCCGCGTGGAGCACCTTCGCGAACATGAGGACCGCCTCGAACGTCGGCTCGGCGGCGACGACCCTCTTGCCGGGGCCGCTGAAGGCCATGTCCGCCATGCGCAGGACCTCGGAGGAGCCGCAGCCGAGGACGACCCGTTCCGGCGCGACGCCATGGTGCTTCGCGATCGCCGCGCGGACCTCCTCCTCGAGCCCGTCGGGATACCGGTTCGGGGGCGCCTTCGCCGCGGCCTCGAGCGCTTTCGCGGAAGGGCCGTAGGGGTTTTCGTTCGAGTTCAGGAGGACGGCGTCGAGCGGCCGTGCACGGCGCCCGGTCGCCGCCTCGGCCGTGCGGCGAACGAGTGGAGAGTCCAGCAGGGCTGCTCCGGCGGCGGCACCGAGGGTCCCGGCGAACATGCGGCGGGAGATGGCGAACGGCATGTGAACCTCCTCTGCGGGCGGTCTTGTACGTCATCTCGTGCTTCAGGTCTCCGCCGTGACGGGTCTTATGGGCCTGGTTCACCGCCAGGAGAGGGCACGTCCACTTCGTCCACGATCGCCACGATGAGCGACCTCACCGGCGCTTTCGGGTCAGCGAGGATCTGGCGCGCGGAGTTTCCCTCGTCCTCCACGATGACGGTCTCGCCCACGCCGGCCCCCACCATGTCGAGCGCGAGGATGTACCGGGTGCCGTCGAGCGTTCCGTCCGGGAGGACAGCTCCCACGAGAAGCTGCTTTCTCCCGCTGTAGTACGGGTGCTGGACGGTGCTGACGACCGTTCCGAGGACGCGCCCGAGGATCATCGGGTCCGCTCCGGAGGCTCGAGGGCGTGCTGGTCGACGATCCCCACGACGGCGTGGTCCACCGGGATGAACCACGGATCGTGGAGGAGCGCCGCCTCGCGGGATGCCTCCCACGTGACGAGGTCGCCCGAGGAGGCCTGTGCCGAGGCGTCGGTGGCGACGAACGGCTCACCGTCGTCCAGAAGGTCCGCCGTGAGCGGCCGGACGATCAGGAGCTTGAGCCCCTTCATCGCGTCGGGCTTCACCGTCGCGACCAGCGTGCCGATGACCCTCCCCAATTTCATCCCCGGAACTCCCTGAAGAAGCGGCTCGGCGAGCCGAGGGTTTCCAGGACGGCCGGGTCGGCTCGCGGGATGACCGCGGTCGAGAAACCCTGCGCGCCCGCCTTTTCGAAGGAGCTCCGCGCGAGAGCGATCGCGGCCTCCACGTCGTGCGTCTCGCCCCAGAGGCTCGCGATGGCTTTCCCGCCGAGGCCGTCTCCGACGCGCAGCTCCACCAGGTCGACGAGCGCCCCCTTGAGCGCGGCATCGACGGCGCGGACGAGAGCCGGAGGCGTCGCGGCCTGAAGGACGCCGAGAGTGTCGCCGGGGGCGGGCCAGCGGATCACGCCCGTCCTGATCGCGGGCGCGAGGCGAGCCTCGGCGTGCGGGAGGAGCACCTCGTCGACGACGTGAGTGCCCGCGGTGTCGAGCGCCCGGCGCCACGAGCGCTCCACGGGCCCGACCTCGCCGCCGAAGAGGATCAGGTAGCGGCCGCCGTGGATCGTGCCCGTCTGGAGCACCTCCACCTCCGCTTCCTTGGCCAGCGCGTCCAGAACGGTGAGGCCAGGCGGAACCTCGTCGAGAAGGAGCATCGAAAGCGCGGGGCCGGGTTCCTCGTCTTTCACCGGCACGTCACACGATCCGGAAATGGTCGACCAGCGTGCAGCGGCGCCACCGGGAGAACGAGCGCGGGCTCGTCATCCCCTCGCCCGTGGGCGACGCGATCGTGAACGAGGTGTAGCCCTCGCCCCCGTACCCGAGGCCGGCCAGGTTGGGCCCGTTCTTCACGAAGATCGAGCAGTTGCACCGGCGCGCCATCGTCGAAAGGGCCGCGAGGTGGTGCGAATGCATGACGGCGGTGTGGAAGCACGCTCCCTCGGCCGCGACGGCGAGGTCGATCGCGTCGTTCACGTTCCTCACGCGCGTGAGCGGCAGGATCGGCATCATCTGCTCGGTCCAGACGAGGGGGTGCTCGTTCGACACTTCCACGAGAATCGTCCGCACCTCGGGCCCCGCCGCGATGCCAAGTTCCCTGAGAATCACCGACGCGTCCTTGCCGATGTATTTCTTGTTGACCACGGCGTGGCCGCGCGGCCCGGCCCCCTTCTCGAAGATCACGTTCTCGAGGCGGGAGAGCTCGCGGGCGGGAAGCTCGAAGGCCCCGGCCTTCACCATCGCTCCCTTCAGCGCGTCGGCGATCGCGTCGACGGCGATGACCTCCTTCTCGTCCGTGCAGATGACGTTGTTGTCGAACGAGTGTCCGAAGACGACGTCGCGTCCGGCCTTCTCGATGTCGGCGGTCTCGTCGACGATGGCGGGCGGGTTGCCGGGCCCGGCGCAGATGGCCCGCTTGCCGGAGCTCATCGCGGCGGCCACGACGGCGCCGCCTCCCGTCACGACGAGCAGCCGGACCCGGGGGTGCCTCATCAGCTCGCCCGCGGACTGAATGGTCGGCTCGGCCATGCAGGCGACCGTGTCGGGCGGCCCCCCCGCCTTCACGATTGCTCCGTTGAGAAGGCGGACCGTTTCCTGAGAGACCCTCCTGGCCGAGGGGTGCGGGTTGAACACCACGGTGTTTCCCGCGGCCACCATGCCGATGGAGTTGCAGATGATCGTGGAGGAGGGGTTCGTGACCGGCGTGATCGCCCCGATGACGCCGAACGGAGCGGGCTCGACGAGGGCGAGGCCGTGGTCCCCTGTGGTGGCCTGAGGCGTGAGCTCCTCGGGGCCCGGCGTCTTGTTCGTGACGAGGAGGTTCTTCCGGACCTTGTCCTCCACGCGTCCGAGGCCCGTCTCCTCGACGGCCAGCGCCGCGAGGAAACGCGCGTTCTGCCGCATGGCCTCGCGCATCGACTCGATGATCGCGTGCCGTTTCTCGAGGCCCAGCGCGTCGAGGGTCCGGAACGCCGCCGAGGCCGCCGCGACCGCGTCGTCGAGGCTCGAGAAGACGCCGGAGCCGAGGCCCGACGATTCGCCAACCGCGTTCCCTTCCGCCACGAGCTCGCGGGCGATCAGCTCGGCCAGATGCCGGATCTGCTCGGGGCTAGAGGCGCTCATCCCCGTACCCGTGCTCGGACGAGTTCTTCTCGAACAGCGTCTGGCCGCCGATCTCCCAGGTATCCACGATCGCCATGATGACCGCGTCGCAGGGACGGTCCTTGGTGACTTCGGTCTGGCGGGCTGAGGAGCCGGACGCATAGAGGACATACTCCCCAAGGCCGCAGCCGACCGCGTCGTTGGCGACCACGAAGCCACCCTCTTTGAGGTTCTCGGGATTCACCTGCCGGAGCAGCAGGAACTTGAGCCCCTCGATCCTCGGGTCCTTCCGCGTCGCCACCACGGTCCCGACTACCTTTGCCAGGAGCATGGCCTCACCGCCTCCCGTTCACGACCGCTCCGCCTACTTCTTGACGCCGTGCGCGCCGGTCTCCTTCCCGGCCTCGGCCGTGCGGCCGAGCGGAAGGACGAGGTCGACGTTCACGTGCGGGCGGGCGATGATGTGGGTCGTCACGATCTCGCCGATGCGAGCCGCCCCATTCTGCCCCGCGTCCACGGCCGCCTTCACGGCCGCCACGTCGCCGCGGATGATGGCGGTGACATAGCCTCCCCCCGTCTTCTCGTAGCTCACGAGCTCCACCTTCGCGGCCTTCACCATCGCGTCGGCCGCCTCCACCATCGCCGCGAACGAGCGGCACTCGATCATTCCCAGTGCTTCGGCCATCTCCGATCCTCCTGTTCCGTTCTCTCCCCGCGTCCGGGGCGTTTCTCTCTGGTGATGACGTGTTCTACGACTTTGCCACGCGTCCTGAAAGGCCCTGGATCGCCCGCTCGGCCGCGGGCAGAGCCACGTCGATATCGCGATCCGCTCCCGCCAGGTAGACCCTGCCGAACGAGCCGAAAGAGACGATCTCCAGCACCTTGATGTGCGCGGCCTTCTCCGCCTCGTTGGCCGCCAGCGCGGCGTTCGCGGCAGGCTGGCATTCCAGGATGTAGAGCGACTGCCCCGCCACGATCATGTGGCCGTGGCGGGTCCGGTTGATGAGCTGAGTCTGCCGGTCGTCGAGGCCCCGGATCACGGTCGAGGAGAGGATCTCGGGCTTGATCCGATCGCCCTCGGTCTTGCCGATCTCCCCGAGAATCGCCTCGCCCGCGCGGCGCACCTCCGCCTGCTCGTCGTGATGGAGCTCCAGGAGGCCGTAGAGCCGCTCGACGATCTGCATTCCGGGCGTGACGGCGGTCGCCTTGACCGCGATGTCGGTGAGCCGGTTGATGGCGATCCCCGGGGAGACCTCGATGAAGAGAGAAGCCTGTCCGCCGACGGGCAAAAAGCCCTTCGCGACCGTCCCGAGGAAGGCCGCGTGCTGCTCCTGAAGCGAGTCGAGGAAGACGTAGCTTCTCAGGTCGATCACTGCTCTCAGTCCCTCCGGCCCTTCTGCGCCTCGCGCCCGGTGAGCGACTCGATCGCCCGGATGGCCGCGACCGAGGCCACGTCGATGTCGCGCTGCTCGCCCCCGAGGTAGACACGTCCGAAGGCGCCGGTCATCCGGACGTCCACCACGTTGATCTCCGCCGCCTTCTCGGCCTCGTTCGCCGCGAAGGCTGCGTACCCCGCGGGCTCCACCTCCAGGATGTAGAGCGACTCGCCGGCCACCAGCATCATCCCCTGCCGGTCGCGGTTGATGAGCTGCGCCTGGAGGGCGTCGACGCGCCGGATGACCTGCGAGGAGAGGACCCGCGGCTTGATGCGGTCGGTCTCGTTCAGGGAAAGAGCGGCGAGGATGGCGGTGCCGGCCTGCCGGACCTCGGCCTGCGAGGAGCTGTGGACCTCGAGCATCCCGTAGAGCCGCTCGACGACCTGCATGCCGGGGCGCACGTCGGTCGCCTTGACGGCGACGTCGGTGACGCGGTTGATCTCGATGCCCGGAGAAATCTCCACGATGAGGGACGCCTCGAAGGCGATCGGAAGGAACCCGCGGGCGATCGTTCCGATGTATGCCGCCACCTGCGGCTGCAGCGAGTCGAGGGTGACGAAGCTCCTCAGGTCCGCCATCAGGTGGCGCCTTTTGCTCGGGCTTCCTTGACGATCTTCACGCCGACCGAGGCCCCGATCCGGGTGGCGCCGGCCGCGATGAGCCTCTGCGCGTCCTCGGCCGACCGGATCCCTCCCGACGCCTTCACGCCGAGCTTTCTGTCGACGGCCTGCGCCATCAACTCCACGTCGCGCGCCGTGGCGCCGCCGGTGGAGAACCCCGTGGAGGTCTTCACGAACTCCGCCCGGGCCTTTCGGGCGGCCACGCAGCCGGCCACCTTCTCGTCGTCCGTCAGGAGCGACGTCTCCAGGATCACCTTGAGAATCGCGCCGCCGTCGTGAGCGGCCTCCGCCACGGCGCGAATGTCCTCCTCGACGGTGCGAAGGTCCCCCGACTTGAGCGCCCCGATCGCGATGACCATGTCGATCTCGCTCGCGCCTTCGCGGACGGCACGCCGCGCCTCCAGCGCCTTCATCTCCTTGGGAATGGCCCCGAGCGGAAAGCCGACCACGGTGCACACGACCGAGGAGCTGCCGGCCAGGCGGGCGGCGCAGCGCTTGACGAAGACCGGGTTGACGCACACCGACGCGAAGCCGAACTGGGCGGCCTCGTCGCAGAGCTGGTCGATGTCCGAGTACGTGGCGTCAGCGCGCAGAAGAGTGTGGTCGATGAAGCTTGCCAGGTCTTTGGGCACCTCGCCGACGCCGGGAGCAGCCGACACCCGGCATCCCGGCCCGACGCACGCGATCATCGAACGGACCGTGTCGGGACAGCGCGTCACGCAGTGCCCGCCCGCCGGACACTCCGTGGCTCCGGCGGCCGCGCAGCCCGCGCACGTGGGCGGGACCAGGAGCGAGGGATTCGCCGCCAGGATCTGCGTGATCCGGTCGACGAGCAAATCGAAGTCAGGTGAGGACATGGGCGGCGAGCTCCTCGAACCCGCCGGACGGTGCGGACCCTCCGGCGCATTCCCGCGGTTGGCGTCGATGGCGTCGATCATAGCGACTCGGCGTCTGTGCCGCTCCGCGGTGCACTCGGTGGACAGGAAGACGTCCACGATCCGGAGCGCCAGGGGCTCGGCGAGATAACCGGCCCCGAGCGTCAGGACGTTGGCGTCGTTGTGCTCCCGGGCGTTCTTCGCGGTCGCAAGGTCGAAGGCCATGCCGGCGCGGACGCCGACGACCTTGTTTGCGACCATGGCCGAGCCGATACCGGCGCCGTCCACGATGATGCCCCGCCCGGCCTGCCCCGAGGCGACCGCCTCGGCGGCGGCGCGCGCGAAAACGGGATAGTCGACAGCCTCGGTCGAGCTCGTCCCGACGTCGAGAACGTCCACGCCCCGGGACGTCAGGTGCCGCTTGATCGCTTCTTTCAGGACGAAGCCGCCGTGGTCGGCGGCCAGGACCACCCGTCCGGCTTCGGCCATCCCTACTTTCGCCTCCAGACGAGTCGAGGCAGGCGCCCGACGATGCTTTTCACGGCGCGAAGTCTACGCCTGACAAACCTCACTCATAGCGCAGCGCGTCCGCCGGATTCATCCGTGCGGCGCGGCGCGCGGGGAGCGCCGAAGCGCCGAGGACGAGCAGGAAACCGATCGCGAGTATCCCGAAGACGTGGAGGGGCTCGGGCCTGAACGGCATCCACGAGAGGTAGTAGACCTTCGCGATCTCGGGCGGGAAACGCACGGCGCGGAATACCGTGAGTAGGAAGCACACGAGAATCCCGAAGGACACGCCCAAAGCGAGGCCCGTGCCGCCGAGCAGCATCCCCGAAAGACGAAAGGTGCGGGCCACGAGCGCGGGCGGCGCACCGAGAGCCGCGAGGACGCCCACCTCCCGCGTCTTCTCCGCGAGGAGGACGACGAGCGACGAGACGACCGTGCCGGCCGCCACGGCCACGATGAGCGTGAGGACGACGAACAGCAACGTCTGCTGGACGGCGAGCGCTTCGAAGAGGTCGCGGTTCAGGATCTTCCAGTCGAGCACGGTCGCGTTCTCTCCCAGAAGTTTTCGCGCGGCGGCCACAGTCTCGCCCGAGGCCGAAGGCCGAACGAGCTTCATCTCCCACACGCCTTGGCGGGCGCCCGGGGGCGCGAGCCGCTCGAAGACCGCCAGCGGGACCACCGCCCAGCCGTCGTCCACCTCGGAGAACCCGGTCTCGACGACCGCGGCGACTGCGAGCGGGGTTCGCGCCGGAACGGCGAGGCCGGCCGCGAGCGCGGCTGACGAGGTCTCGAGGACGATCGCTCCGCCCGCGGATGCGCCGAGCCTCTTCGCGAGCCCCGCTCCGAGGAGGACGGGCGTCTCGCCCTTCGCTTCGACGTCCGCGAAGGACTTCGCGAGGCCGGGAACCGCGCCGAGCAGCCGCGTCGTGGCGAGGCCGTCGGGCAGCTCGAGCGCCTTCACGAGCGCGTCGACGCCGTCGGGCGCCCGTGATGACAGCAGGAGGGCCGGCGCGAATGCCGTGCGGGCGACGGCCGTCACGTTCGGCAGGGCGCGCAGTTGCGCACGTTGCTCCTCGACGTTCGCGCCCGGCTGCGGCATCGCGACGACTTCCGCGCTCGTCCCGGCGAGCTTCTCGGCGAGCTCGTGCCGGTAACCCGACATGAGCCCCATCGCGACGACGAGCGACGCGGCTCCCAGGGCGACGCCGAAGAGGGCGAGAAGTGAAACGGTCTTCGGCAGCCCGCGCCGGCTGCCGAAAAGAAACCGCTTCGCGAGGAAGGCGGGAACGTTCATCGGCTCACGGCCGGAACCTACTCATCAGTTCTACCACTCCTCCTGCTGCACCTTCCACGCGCCGCCTTCCTTGACCATGTGGACGACGCCGTTCTTGAGGTTGCCGTCCTGCTTGCCCGAGACGGTGAGGTCGGCCGTGTCGCCCTTCTCGACGACCTTCAGGACCTTTATGTCCGTCGCGGACATCATCTTGATCAAGCCGACCATTTTCTTCGCGTCCGGACTGTCGAGGTTCTTCGCCTGCTCCTTCGTCATGAGCTTGCGCATCGCCCCGAGGTCCTCCTTCTGCACGGCCTTGAGGAAATCCGTGTACACCTTCGCCTGCGGGCTCTTCTGGGCCGCCGCTGTCTCCGCCGCTGTCGGCGGTACGGGCTTGACCTTGCGGGTGATCTCGGCTTTGAACGCTACGTCGAACGAGTACGTGTTTCCGAAGAACTCGTGCGGTTTCGCGCTCTTGTAGCGGCCGTCAACCGTCTTGCCGTCGAACATCTTCTTCGTGAAGACGTCCTCGGAAGAGAGGCCGCTCGGGCTCGGGCCCTTGAAGCCGTTGTGCCGGAACGCGGTCGAGATCGGCTTGCCCTCCGCATCGATCGTGATCTCGAACGCGTGAAGCTTGCCCGCGTCGGCCATATGGATCCGCTCGAACTGATCCTCGAGCGCCATGCCCTCGAGCGGGACGTCGCTGACGATCACCGTGACGTCTTCCTTCGTCTTGTCGAAGAAACCAGGCCCGGCGGACGCATAGGCGTACTTCACGTCCGTCGACTTGCCGTTGACCGTGAGCTTGCCTTCAGCCTTTCCTTCGGCGGCGGCGGCCCGCGGCGCCAGGGCCGCGACTGACGCTGCGAAAATGAACCCTGCGAGGAACACACGAGCTCCTGACTTCATTCAGCCCTCCTTGTCTGAGAACACGTCAGCGCGCTTCGCCGCGCTCCACGAGGCTCACGAACTCGTCGAAGAGCGCGCCCGAGTCGTGCGGGCCCGGGGCGGATTCCGGGTGGTACTGCACCGCGAAGACGGGGCGGTCCGTCGTCCGGAAGCCCTCGCACGTGCCGTCATTGAGGTTCACGTGCGTGAGCTCGACGTTGGACGGCAGCGAGTCGGCCGCGACGGAGAAGCCGTGGTTCTGGGACGTGATCGCGACGCGGCCCGTCTGAATGTTCTTCACGGGATGGTTCGCGCCGCGGTGGCCGAACTTGAGCTTGTACGTGGTGCCGCCGAGCGCGAGGCCCAGGAGCTGCTGCCCGAGGCAGATGCCGAACACGGGTACACCGGACTCGACAAGGCGCTTCACCTCCGCGACGCACGACGACAGCGCGTCGGGGTCGCCCGGCCCGTTCGAAAGGAAGTAGCCGTCGAATCGCCCCGCGAGGAGCTCCTCGGCGGTCGCCGCCGCCGGAAACACCGTCGGCTCGAGACCGCGCGCGGCGAGCATCCTCAGGATGTTCCTCTTGATGCCGTAGTCGATCGCCGCCACTCGCCCTTTTCGCGCGATGCCCGGGGGAAGCGCGAAGCCGTAGCGAGTCGTGGTCCCGACCGTGAGCGCGAGAGCGGCGCCCGCCATCGTCGGTTGCTCCTTCACTTTTTCGACGAGCGCCGTGACGTCGGCCTCGGACGCCGTCTGGGTGGAAATCGCGCCACGCATGACGCCCCGGCTCCGGAGATGCCGCACGAGGGCGCGTGCGTCCAGCTCGTCGATGCCCACGACGCCGCCCTCCCCAAGCCCCTGTCCGATCGGCTCCTTGCCCCGCGCGCTCGAGAAACGGTCCGGGAAATGCCGCGCGGCGAAGCCCGCGACCTGAATCCGTGATGACTCCACGTCCTCGTCGTTGAGGCCGTAATTGCCGACGTGCGCGGCCGTCATGACGACGATCTGCCCACGATAGGACGGGTCGGTCAGCGTCTCCTGATAGCCCGTGAGCCCTGTGTTGAAGACGACTTCGCCGAACGTCGTTCCCGGCGCTCCGACGGCGCGGCCCGAAAAGGTCCGGCCATCCTCGAGGATGAGGACCGCGCCGCTCATGCCGTTCTCCCGACCGCCGCCGCGATGGGGCGGATCTGGTCCATCAGCTCGCTGAACATGTCGGGCGTGAGCGCCTGCGGGCCGTCCGAAAGAGCCTCGGCCGGCTTGTGGTGGACCTCGACCGCGATGCCGTCGGCGCCGGCAGCGATCGACGCGCGCGACATGGGCACGACCTTGTCGCGGCGCCCGGTCCCGTGCGACGGGTCGACGACGATCGGCAGGTGCGACAGGCGCTCGACCGCCGGCACGACCGAGAGGTCGAGCGTGTTGCGCGTGAAATCCGAGAACGTGCGGATGCCTCGCTCGCACAGGACGACATTGGGGTTGCCTTCCGAGAGGACGTACTCGGCCGCCAGCAGAAACTCTTCCAGGGTGGCCGACATTCCGCGCTTCAGGAGCACGGGCTTCCCGGTGCGACCCGCCTTCTTCAGAAGCTCGAAGTTCTGCATGTTGCGCGCGCCCACCTGAAGGCAGTCGGCGTACGAGGCCACGAGGTCGACCGTCTCGGTGTCGAGCACCTCGGTGACGACGGGCAGGCCCGTCGCCTCACGGGCTTCCGCGAGAATCTTCAGGCCCTCTTCGGCAAGGCCTTGAAAAGCGTAGGGTGACGTCCGCGGCTTGTAGGCACCGCCGCGCAGGAGATCGGCGCCCCGCGCCTTGACCTCGCGAGCGATCGTGAGCGTCTGCTCCCGGGTCTCGACGGCGCAGGGGCCCGCGATGACGACGATACGCGTGCCGCCGACGGGGACGCCGCCCACGGAGACGATCGTGTCCTCGGGGTGGAACTCGCGGGAGACGAGTTTGTACGGATGCGAGACCCGGATGACCTCGAGAACGCCCGGCAGGCTCTCGAACGCGCCCGGCCCCACCGCGCCCTTGTTGCCCGTGATGCCGACCGCCGTGCGCTGCGCGCCCGGAATCGGGTGGGCTTTCAACCCCAGCCGCTCCGCGGCGGCGACGACGCGTCCGACGTCCTCGCCCGTGGCGCTCCGGTCCATGACGATCAGCACGCGTCCGCCCTCTCTTCCGGCGACGTTTATACTTCATCCCGCCGCGTCTTCCCTCATGGCGGCTCCCGGAGGCACCGATGTCCCCAAGCGCGCGCACCTCCCTCCTCCCGGCGGCGGCTCTCGCCCTCGCCGCGCTCTCGGCCTTTCCCGCCGAGGCTACGTATGTGATCTACACGGTGGACGGCCAGAGGATCGAGGCGCGGGACAAGCCCGTCGTCCATGGCCGGCGCGTCATCTACCTCACCCCCCTCGGGACCTCCCAGACGATCGCGATCGACGAGTGGGATCAGGTGCGCAGCGAGAAGGCGAACCGGGAAGGCCTCGGCGGCGCCTATGTCCTCGACGATCCCACCGGCCGCACCTCCACGCTGACCGCTCCGGAGACGAAAAAGCCATCGCTTTCGGAGTACATCAAGCAGAACGGCCGGAAGCTGGATACCGAGCGCCCGGAGGCCCGGACCGGCGCGCTCGTGTCCGAACGGGAATCGCGCGCCGCTCGCGCGCCGGCCGGAAGGGCGGCCGCCGAGGCTCCGCCCGTCGTTGTCGACCCCGTCGTCAGCGACGCCTTCATGCGCGCGCTCGACGGAAGCAACGTGAAGGGCGTCAAGCTCGGGAATCTTCCCTCCGCCCTCCGCGTCCAGGCCGTGACGGACAACGAGCAGCAGGTGTTCCTCGCGCTCATGGCGTCGGCTCGCGGCCTGAAGGAGGCCCGCGCCGCGGGCAAGCCGCTCGAGAAGGTGGAAGTCGTCCTCGCGACGGTCAACGGCGAGGCGGCGGCGCGCTTCGACGTCTCGCCCGACGACGCGGATGCGCTTCTCAACGGGCGCATCTCGCCGTCGAAGTACTTCGTGACGCGCGTGATCTTCTGACGCGCCAATGGACGCCGGCACGCTGGTTCTCGTGCACCTCGTCCAGCCCAAGGAGAAGTACTGGGGCGTCATCCTCGCGCTCGGGCCCGCGGGTGTGACGCTGCGCGGCCTCGAGCTGGACCTGTTCGACGACTGGGCCCGCCAGCAGAGGCCCGGCGCCGACGCGGAGCTGGGCGTCGCGACGCTCTTCGTCCCCCTGCACCGGATCGAGAAGCTGTTCGAGGACTCGCGCGTGGGAAGCGTCGCGAGCTACGCCGAGCGCTTCTTCGACATCGTGGGCTCGGACGTGCGGGGCTTCCTCGGCCGGCAGGTGGCGGGCGCCGCCGCCTCGCCCTCCACGTCCCGCCCGAACTGACCGCGCGTCAGCTCCCGGACTTTTCCGACAGCTCGAGGAGAATCCCGCCCGTCGACGCCGGGTGGACGAACGCCACGCGGCAGCCGCCGGCGCCGGCGAAGGGCGTCTCGTTGATGAGCTTCACGCCGGCCGCCTTGAGCATGGCGAGCACGGCGTCGATGTCGCCCACCTCGAGGCACAGGTGGTGGATGCCTGGGCCGCGTTTCTCGAGCGCCTTTGCGATCGGCCCGTCGGACGACGTCGACTCGAGAAGCTCGAGATGCGACTCTCCCACGGCGCGGAACGACGTCACGACCTTCTGCGACGCGACCTCCTCGCGGTGCTCCTCGATGAGGCCGAGGAGATCCCAAAACGCTCCGCCCTCGGCCAGCGATTTCACCGCGATTCCGAGGTGGGAGACTCGGGTGACGAGATCTTTAGGTTTCGGATCGAGGGATTTCGGAACGGGGGATTTCTCAAAAGGTGAATAGAGCGACGGCGGACCGCCGTCTTCTTCGAGCGCGCCGATCAGCGTGCGGGCGGCGCTCATCGGGTCCTCCAGCCGCGCTTCCACATGGGCCGCGGCCTTCTCGAGCGCCCCGCGATCGCCGCGCAGGCTCTCTACCTTTCTAAGAAAATTCTCTTTGACCAGCGATTCGATCCGCTTCTTCGTCCGCTCGCGCTTCCGCTGCGCGCCCTGCGGCCCGTCGAGGAAGGCGCGGTGCTCCGCGAGCTTCGAGGCCAGCTCGTCGAGGCCGGCGCCCGTCGTAGCGACCGTTTTCACGACCGGCGGCAGCCACGCTCCGTGATCGCCGAGCTCGAGCATCTGGAGGATCTCCTGCACGACGCGGTCCGCGCCGTCACGGTCGGCCTTGTTCACGACGAAGAGGTCCGCGACCTCCATGAGACCCGCCTTGATGGCCTGAATGTCGTCCCCCATGCCGGGCGTCAGGACGACGACGCAGCTCTCCGCGAGCCGGAAGACCTCGACCTCGTCCTGGCCCACGCCCACCGTCTCGACGAGGATCTCGTCGTACCCCGCGGCGTCGAGCACGTCCACGGCGTCGGCCGTCGCGCGCGCCAGTCCGCCGAGATGGCCGCGCGTCGCCATCGACCGGATGAGCACGCCGGGATCCGTGTAAAGGTCCTGCATGCGGATTCGGTCGCCGAGAATCGCGCCGCCTGAGAACGGCGACGACGGGTCCACTGCGACGATGCCGACCTTTCGCCCGAGGATGCGCGCCTTGCGCGCGAGCGCGGCGGTCAGCGTGGACTTGCCCGCTCCCGGCGAGCCGGTCAGGCCCGTTACGCGGGCGCCGCCCGTTCGCGGAAATACGAGCGCGAGAAGCGCTTGAAAGCGTGGATCGCCCGATTCGGCCCACGTGATCGCGCGCGCGACCGCGGGCACGCGCCCCGCGAGGATGCCTTCGGCGAGATCCTGGACCGCCCCGGAGACCGGCACCTTCGAAGTGTAGTCGACCGAGCTTGCCTACTTCCGCGCTTCGGCCGCCGCGGCCCTCATGACGGCGCTGATGCGGTCGAATGCGGCGCGCCAGGCCTCGGCCATCTCGGGCGTGAATTCGGGCCCGAGGCGCTGCGCGAACATGCACAGGAGCGCCTCGCGGAACGTGTCGAAATGGACGTCCTTCGCGCCGTACAGCACGTGGCGGCGTCCCAGCTCGCGCAGCGACTCGTCCACGACTCCGTCGTCGTCGAGGCCCTTCAGCGCGAGGCCCAGCGCCACCACGAACATCGCCCCCTGATTCTCGACGTCCGTCGAGAAGAGAGATTTCAGCGAAGGGTCGAGCGCGAACAACGTGTCGTAGAAATCCTTGCCCGCTCCCCGTGGAAGCGGCCGCAGGCGGTCAAAACTCTTCCGGACGAGGGCGATCTGCTCATGGGTCATCATCTCGTCACCTCGCGAGGCTCTCGGGCCGCGAATTCCATGCACGAGGCTCCATACACTCCAGAAGATACATCCCGCGGACGCTTCGCGACCCGGTCAACCCGCACTACGGGGCCTGAATAATGCGTCTGAATCATGGTCATTGGGCAGAGTCGAACCATTTTGTGGAGGAGTGGCTCGTCCATGAACGGAGGGTGTGTATGAGAAAGCCAGGGTCCTGGTTCGAAACGGAGCTTGAACAGCGCGGCGTCTCGCGTCGCGAATTCGTCGAGTTCTGCGGCGTGATGGCCACGGCGCTCGCCCTTCCCAAGGTCTTCGGGGCGAGGATCGCCGAAGCCGTCCTGAAAGCCGAGAAGCCGGTCATCGTCTGGCTCGAGTTCCAGGACTGTGCGGGAAACACCGAGTCGTTTCTCAGGGCCACCAAGCCGACGGTGGCTGACATCGTTCTCGACGTCCTCTCGGTGGACTACCACGAGACGATCATGGCGGCCGCCGGCCATCAGGCCGAGGACGTCCTCGCCAAGACGGTCAAGGAGAAGAAGGGCGCCTACCTGGCCGTCGTCGAGGGCTCGATCCCCACGGGGGCCAACGGGGCGTACTGCACGATCGGAGGACGATCCGCTCTTCAGATCGCCCGCGAGGTCTGCGGAGGCGCCGCGGCCACGATCGCCGTCGGGACGTGCGCGACATTCGGCGGCCTCCCGGCCGCCTCCCCCAACCCGACCGGCGCGCTGGGTGTGGCCGACGCCGTGCCAGGGCTGAAGAACCTCGTGAACCTCTCGGCCTGCCCCATGAACCCCGAGAACCTCACGGCCCTCGTCGTTCACTACCTCACCTTCAAGGACCTGCCCGCCCTGGACGGTTACCGGCGCCCTCTCTTCGCGTACGGAAAGTCCATCCACGACAACTGCGAGCGGCGCGCTCACTTCGACGCCGGTCAATACGTGGAAGCCTGGGGCGACGACGGGCACCGCACCGGCTACTGCCTCTACAAGATGGGATGCAAGGGCCCCGTCACCTTCCAGAACTGCCCGGTCGTGAGGTGGAACGACGGGACGAGCTGGCCGATCGGCTGCGGCCACCCGTGCATCGGCTGCGCCGAGCCCGACTTCTGGGACAAGATGACGCCCTTCTACCGCCACCTGCCCACGATTCCCGGCTTCAGGCTCGGGACTCCCGTCGACAAGGTCGGACTCTGGGCCTCTGCCGGCGTGGCGGCGGCTTTCGCCACCCACGGCCTCATCTCCCTGGTCCAGCGCGCCCGCACCGGAAGCGTCAAGGACGAGCACATCCCGCCGCCGCCCCCTGAGGACGAGCCCGAGAAGCCCGGCTCGCCCGAGAAAGGAGCCTCGTCATGACGCACATCGTCGTCGATCCCGTCACGCGCATCGAGGGGCACCTGAGAATAGAGGCCGAGGTGGACGGTGGCCGCGTCACGGACGCCTGGTCGTCGGCGACCATGTTCCGGGGCATCGAGCTCATCCTGAAGGGGCGCGACCCGCGGGACGCGTGGGCTTTCACGCAGCGCATCTGCGGCGTGTGCACGACGGTGCACGCCATCGCCTCCATCCGTGCCGTCGAGAACGCCATCGGGGCGCAGCCCCCTCAGAACGCCCGGCTGCTGCGCAACCTCATCATGGCTTACCAGTGCGTGCAGGACCACGTCATCCACTTCTACCACCTGCACGCCCTCGACTGGGTGGACGTCGTCTCGGCCCTCTCGGCCGATCCGGCCAAGACCTCGGCCCTGGCCGAGTCGATCTCGGACTGGCCGCTCTCGGGCACGAAGTACTTCGCGGGCGTCAAGGGCCGCCTGAAGACGTTCGTCGAGCGCGGCCAGCTCGGTCCCTTCGCGAACGCCTACTGGGGCCATCCGGCCTACCTTCTTCCACCCGAGGCCAATCTCATGGCCGTGGCCCATTACCTCGAGGCGCTGGACTGGCAGCGCGACGTCATCCGCGCGCACGCCATCCTGGGGGGCAAGAACCCGCACCTGCAGAGCTTCCTCGTGGGCGGCATGGCGACGCCCATCGACCTCGATCGTCAGGCCTCCATCAACGACGGGTCTATCGAGGAGCTCAGGCAGCTCGCGGCCAAGGCGAAGGACTTCGTCTCGAAGGTCTATATCCCCGACCTCCTGGCCGTGGCTTCGTTCTACAAAGCATGGGCGGGCGTGGGCGGCGGCGTCGGGAACTACCTGGTCTACGGCGATTATCCCGAGGACGACGGCCCCAACCCACCGCTCTTCCTCCCGAGCGGCGTTCTGCGCAACAAGGACCTGAGCAAGGTCGAGAAGTTCGACGCGGCCAAGATCACCGAGCACGTCAAGCACTCCTGGTACGACTACTCCTCAGGAGACGACAAAGGCATCCACCCGAGCCAGGGCGAGACGAAGCCCAACTACACGGGTCCCACGCCGCCCTACGAGAAGCTCGACGGGACGGCGAAGTACAGCTGGCTGAAGGCACCCCGGTACGACGGCCTGCCGATGGAGGTAGGGCCGCTCTCGCGGATGCTCGTCGCGTACGCCTCCGGCCACACCCGCGTCAAGGAGCTCGTGGGCGACGTGCTCAAGAAGCTGGGCGTGGGTCCCGAGGCGCTGTTCTCGACGCTCGGCCGAGTGGCGGCGCGCGGTATCGAGACGCTTCTTCTCACCGAGAAGATCGAGGGATGGATCGACCAGCTCGCCGTCAACATGCACAGGCGGCAGCTGAAGATCCACGACAACTCCAAGTGGGAGCCCAGCACCTGGCCCAAAGAGGCGATGGGGGTCGGTTTCCACGAGGCCCCGCGCGGGGCCCTCGGCCACTGGGTGCACATCGTGGACGGCGCCATCGCCAACTACCAGTGCGTCGTGCCCAGCACGTGGAACGCGGGGCCGAGGGACGCCCAGGGCCGGCGCGGGCCGTACGAGGAAGCCCTCCTGAACACGCCCGTGGCCGATCCCACCAAGCCGATCGAGATCCTCAGGACCATCCATTCCTTTGACCCCTGTATCGCGTGCGGCGTCCACGTCGTCGACGCGAGGAGGAACCTGCTCGCGAAGGTGAGGGCCGTATGAGCACGTCCGTTCCGTTCGTCGTGTCGGAAAGCGGCCGGCACTACCCGATCGGGCCCGCCCCCCCCGAGCACAGCGACCTCGTGCGGGTCTACGTCTGGGAATGGCCCGTCCGGCTCGCCCACTGGGGGGTCGTGCTCTCCATCGCCGTCCTTGCGGTGACGGGCATTTACATCGGCTACCCATCCATCACGGTCACCGGGCCCGCCGGAGATCATTTCCTGACGGGAACGGTGAAGGTCGTCCACTCGTACGCAGCCATCCTGTTCACGCTCTCTGTCCTTTCGCGCCTGATCTGGATGTTCCAGGGCAATCACTTCGCCCGCTGGGACAAGTTCATCCCGATCAAGAGGCGCCGGCGCCGCGGCCTCGTCCAGGCGCTCCGTTTCTATCTCTTCCAGCTCCGCAAGCCCCCTGGGTTCATCGGCCACAACCCGCTCGCGGGGGCTACCTACACGCTCGTCTTCGGGCTCTATCTCGTCCAGATCCTGACCGGTTTCACGCTCTACGGCGCCGGCGCGAACGTAGACTCGCACATGCGGGTGTTCCGGCACCTGATCCCGCTTCTCGGCGGGCTCCAGACGGCCCGCCTGATCCACCACGGTGTCATGTGGCTTCTCATCGGCTTCGCCATCCACCACGTCTACAGCGCCGTCCTGATGTCACAGATCGAGGGCAACGCGACCATCGAGTCGATCTTCTCGGGCTACAAGTTCGTGCAAAAGGACGACGTCATCTACTCGGGCTACCGGTACTTCGACCCCAAGGACATTCATGACCAGCACCCCTAGCTCGTCCGGGAACCCCGGACCTGGGTTTCGCAGGCCCGTTCGACTCCTGATCCTCGGCCTGGGAAACGTCCTGTGCGGCGACGACGGGCTGGGGGCGGTTGCGATCGCGCGACTGAGAGCACGGTACGAGACCCCCGAGGGGATGAGCATTCTCGACGGAGGGACACTCGGCCTTTCGCTCCTCCCGTATGTGGAGGACGCCGAGAAGGTGATCCTGGTCGACTCCATCCGCGCCGAAGCGCCTCCGGGCTCCTTCGTCCGGCTGGAAGGCGAGGAGGTGGGCCCCGCCGTGGCGGGCCGCCTCTCCGTCCACCAGGTGGGTGTGGCTGATCTCCTCGACGCGGCGCGATGGAGAGGGAGGCTTCCGGAAGAGCTCGTCCTCCTCGGCCTCGTGCCCGAGACGCTGGAGGTGGGTCTGACCCGCTCGGCGCGCGTGGAGGCTGGTCTCCCCGGGCTCGTGGACCGAGTCGTTTCGGAAGTGAGCCGGCTTGGGTTCGAGCTGCACCCGCGGAGCCACGATGCTGCGTGCGATTTTGATCGCTCTTCTGATCTCGCTCGGGCTCTCGGCCTGTAGCGAGGACCGGGACCTACCAGAGCCCTACCATGGGTTGAAGGTCCCTCCGGGTCTCCTCGAGTCAGCCGTGGCCAGGGAGAACGGCCGGAAGCTCTTCCTGACCTCGTGCGCCCTCTGCCACGGCGAGAAGGCGGACGGCCGCGGAGTGCGACGCGAGGGCTTGTCTACTCCGCCGCGCGATTTCACCAATCCCTCCTGGAGGACCGGGACCACGCCAAGTCGCGTTTTCTTCGCGATTCGCGAGGGCGTACACGGCACACCCATGCCGGGCTGGAAGTCCTTCAGCACCGCACAGACCTGGGACCTCGTCGCTTTCCTTCTCTCGGAGACGCACTGACCGGCGCGCTTCGGGACGGGTCTAGGATGGAGACGGTCGATGGGGAAACGCCTCAAGATGGAGATCCGCGGCGCCGTCCAGGGAGTCGGCTTCCGGCCCTTCGTCTACCGTCTGGCCACCGGGCTGGGGCTTTCCGGCTGGGTGTTGAACGACATCCGCGGCGTGTTTCTGGAGGTGGAGGGAGATCCGGAGCAGCTCTCCGCTTTCCGGGAGCGTCTGCGGGTCGAGACGCCTCCGCGGGCGCGAATCCAGGACCTGAACGAGAGCTGGCTCGACCCCGTCGGCTACGAGGGTTTCCAGATCCGGACCAGCGAAGCGAAGGGGACCAAGACTGTCCTCATCCTCCCCGACATCGCCACCTGTCAGGACTGCCTTGCCGAGATTTTCGATCCCGAGAACCGCCGCTACCTTTACCCGTTTGCCAACTGCACGAACTGCGGGCCTCGCTTCACGATCATCCTCGACCTCCCCTACGACCGCCCGAACACCACGATGCGCGGCTTCGCGCTCTGTCGGGAGTGCCGGGCCGAGTACGAAAACCCTCTCGACCGCCGCTTTCACGCGCAGCCGACGGCGTGCTCCGTGTGCGGACCTCGGCTCGAAGCGTGGACACGCACCGGCGAAACGCTCGCCCGGGGCGACGAGGCTCTGACGCTCGCCGCCCAAGCGCTTCGGCGCGGCGATGTCCTCGCGTGCAAGGGCCTCGGCGGCTTCCACTTGATGTGCGATGCGCGGAGCGAGGCCGCCGTCGGGCGGCTCCGCGCCCGCAAGGCGCGCGAAGACAAGCCCTTCGCCCTCATGGTGAGGGATCTCGCCGCCGCGCGGTCGCTCGCGGAGATCTCTCCCGCCGCCGCGGCGCTCCTCGAGTCCGCCGAGGCGCCCATCGTCCTCCTGCCCCGCCTCGACGAAGAGGCCGTCGCCCGGGCGGTCGCGCCGGGCCGGCCGGAGCTCGGGCTCATGCTTCCCGCCACGCCCCTCCACCACCTGTTGCTGCGCGCCGTCGACTTCCCGCTCGTCGCCACGAGCGGAAACCTGAGCGAGGAGCCCATCTGTACGGACGAGCTCGAGGCACTTTCGCGTCTGGCCGGGATGGCCGACGTCTTTCTCGTGCACGACCGGCCGATCGAGCGGCACGCCGACGACAGCATCGTGCGCATTGCGGCCGGCGCGCCCCGCGTCCTCAGGCGCGCCCGGGGATATGCCCCGATGCCCGTCACCGTGGCCGAGGAACTTCCGGTCATCCTCGCGGTCGGCGCACACATGAAGACCGCGGTGGCGCTCAGCGTCGGCCGCCAGGTCTTCCTCTCTCAGCACATCGGCGACCTCGAGACGCCGGAGGCGATGAACGCTTTCCGGCGCGTCATCGCGGACTTTCTGCGGCTCTACGAGGCGCGCCCCGCCCTCGTCGCGCACGACCTCCACCCCGGCTATCCCTCCACGCTCTGGGCGGAGGAATGGGCAATCGACCACGGCATTCCTTCCCTGGCCGTCCAGCACCACCACGCTCATCTCGTGTCGTGCCTCGCCGAAAACGGCGTACCGGGGCCCGCGCTCGGCGTCACGTGGGACGGCACGGGCTATGGGACGGACGGAACCGTCTGGGGCGGGGAGTTCCTCAGGGGCGACGCCGACGGCTTCACGCGCTTCGCCCATCTGAGGCCTTTCCGCCTGCCGGGCGGCGAGGCGGCGGTCCGCGAGCCGCGCCGCACGGCCCTCGCCGTTCTGTTCGAAGTTTTCGGCGGCGACGCTCTCTCGCGCGAGGACCTCCCGCCCGTGCGCGCCTTCTCTCCGAACGAGCGGACACTTCTCGCGCAGATGCTCGAGACCGGCCCGAACGCGCCTCTGACGACGAGCGCGGGGCGCCTCTTCGACGCCGTGGCCGCGCTCCTCGGCCTTTCGCAGCAGACGCGCTACGAGGGCCAGGCCGCGATGGCCCTCGAGGCGGCGGCCGATCCGCGCGAGGGTGCGGCCTGGCCGCTCCCGCTCGTGCCGCGCGAGGGCGCGCCCGCCCTCCTGGACTGGGAGCCTCTCCTCCGCGCCCTCCTCGAGGATCTCGGGCGCGGCGTTAACGCGGGCTGCCTCGCGGCGCGCTTCCACAATTCCCTCGTGGACGGGATCGCCCGAACCGCCGAGGCCGCCGGCGAGGCGCACGTCGCCCTCACGGGCGGGTGCTTCCAGAACCGGCTCCTCCTCGAGCGGGCGGCGGAACGCCTTTCGGCTCTCGGTTTCACGGTTCTCCTCCACCGCGAGGTGCCCCCCAACGACGGGGGAGTCTCCCTGGGGCAGGTCCTCGCCGGGGCGCGACATTTGAAGCATCTGCATCGCATCGCCTGACGGCCTCGCTTGTGTAGGTTGCCATCGTGGGGTGCTCCATGTGCCTGGGCGTTCCGGGAAAAGTCGTGAGGTTAGAACCGAGCGCGGTCGACATGCCGATGGGCGTCGTGAGCTTCGGCGGCATTACGAAAGAAGTGTGCTTCGCCTACACGCCCGAAGTCGTCCCGGGCGACTGGGTGCTCGTGCACGTGGGATTCGCCATCAGCAGGCTCGACGAGGACCACGCCCTCGAGGTCTTCCGGACGCTGAAGGAGCTGGGCGAGCTTTCCGAGCTCGACGTCCCGCAGCCCGCGCGAGGGTCCTGATGCGCTTCGTGGACGAGTACCGCCGTGAGGAGGACGCGCAGGCTTTCGTCCGCGCGATCCGCGCGCGCGTGACCCGTCCGTGGACGCTCATGGAGATCTGCGGCGGGCAGACGCACACGCTCCTCAGGTCCGGCATCGACCACATGCTCCCGCCCGAGATAACGCTCGTGCACGGGCCGGGCTGCCCCGTGTGCGTCACGCCGCTCACCCAGATCGACCGGGCCCTCGCGATCGCGCGCCGCCCCGGTGTGATCTTCACGTCTTTCGGCGACATGCTGCGCGTGCCCGGCTCGACGACGAGCCTCCTCAGCGTCAAGGCGCAGGGCGGCGACGTGCGGATGGTCTATTCGCCGCTCGACGCGGTGCGCCTCGCCGAGCAGAACCCCAGCCTCGAGGTCGTGTTCTTCGCCGTGGGCTTCGAGACCACGGCGCCCGCGAACGCCATGGCGGTGAAGCGGGCGAAGCAGCTCGGCCTTTCGAACTTCTCGATCCTCACGTCGCACGTCCTCGTGCCGCCCGCGATCGAGGCGATCCTTTCGTCTCCCCGGAATCGCGTGCAGGCGTTCCTCCTCGCGGGACACGTCTGCGCCGTCATGGGCACGTCCGAGTACGAACCCCTCGCGGCGCGGTACCGCCTCCCGATGGTCGTCACGGGCTTCGAGCCTCTCGACCTCCTCCAGGGCATCCACATGGCGGTGTGTGCGCTCGAGGAAGGGCGCGTCGGCGTGGAGAACCAGTACACGCGCACGGTGACGGCCGAAGGGAATCGCCCCGCGCAGGCCGTTCTCGCCGAGATCTTCGAGCCCTGCGACCGCGCCTGGCGCGGCATCGGCGTGATCCCGAAGAGCGGCTACCGGCTGCGGTCGGCGTATGCGGCGTTCGACGCCACGGCGCGGTTCGACGTCGCGGACATCACCGCCGACGAGCCGAGGGAGTGCATCGCGGGCGAGATCCTGCAGGGCCGGAAAAAGCCGAGCGGCTGTACAGCGTTCGGCGCGCGCTGCACGCCGGAGCATCCCCTCGGCGCGCCCATGGTGTCGTCCGAGGGCGCCTGCGCGGCCTACTATCTCTATGCGAGGGCCGTCGTGAGCTCGACGTGAGCGCGAAGGACACGGCCGGCGACCCCGGCGCGGCGCTGCTCGCGGCGAGCTGCCCGCTTCCGGCCGGTGAGGGGGAGACGATTCTCCTCGCGCACGGCGGCGGCGGCCGGATGACGCAGCGCCTGATCGAGAACGTCTTCCTCAAGAGCTTCGACAACCCTGCGCTCCGCGAGATGCACGACGGCGCGGTCTTCGACGTGGGCGGCGCGCGCCTCGCGTTCTCGACGGATTCGTTCGTCGTCAGCCCGCTTTTCTTCCCGGGCGGCGACATCGGCTCGCTCGCCGTGCACGGCACGGTGAACGACCTCGCGATGTGCGGCGCGCAGCCGCTCGCGCTCTCGGCCGGCCTCATCCTCGAGGAGGGCCTCTTACTCAGCGACCTCTCGCGCATCGTCGCCTCGATGCAGGCGGCCGCCGCCGGCGCGGGCGTCCCGATCGTCACGGGCGACACGAAGGTCGTGGACCGCGGCAAGGGCGACGGCGTCTTCATCAACGTCAGCGGCGTCGGCCTCGTGGCGCCGGGCATCGTGATCTCGCCGAAGCGCGCGCGCCCCGGTGACGTCGTCCTCGTGAGCGGCGAGATCGCCGTGCACGGAATCGCGATCATGTCGCTGCGCGAGGGTCTCCGCTTCGAGACGACGCTCGCGAGCGACACGGCCGCCCTCAACGGCCTCGTCGCGGGCCTTCTCGGCGGTCTCGGCGAGAAGGTCCACGTCCTGCGCGACCCGACGCGCGGCGGCGTCGCGTCGACGCTCCATGAGATCGCCACGCAGGCCGGCGTCGGCATCCGTCTCGAAGAGGCGCGCCTTCCGATCGGCGAGGAGGTGCGCGGCGCCTGCGAGATCCTCGGCCTCGACCCGCTCTACGTCGCGAACGAGGGCAAGTGTCTCGCCATCGTGGCGCGCGAGGCCGCGGACGAAGCGCTCGCCCTGCTCAAGGCGCACCCGCTCGGCCGGAGCGCCGCGGCCATCGGCGAGGTCCTCGCGGAGCCGCGCGGCACCGTCCTCCTCAAGAGCCGCATCGGCGGCCAGCGCATCGTCGACCTGCTCACGGGAGAGCAGCTCCCGAGGATCTGCTGATGCACGAGATGGGTCTGGCCGTCGAGATTCGCCGCCTCGCGCGCGAGGCCGTCGCCGGCCGCGGCCCGGGCCGGATCGAGATCGTGCACATCGCCGTCGGCGAGCTCTCCGCCGTGGAGCCCGACCTTCTCGAGTTCGCGTGGGAGGCCGCCGTGGCCGGCACCGAGGACGCGGCGTCGAAGCTCGAGGTGGACTTCCGGCCCGCCCGCCAGACCTGCCGGGGCTGCGGCGACATCGCGGGCCGCGCGCCGGGCTCGTGGCTCCGCCTCTGCCCGCGCTGCGGCGACGCGCTCACGGTCTCGGGCGGCGACGACCTCGACGTCCTGAGGGTCGTATTCGAGGAAACGGTTCCTTTGGGAGGAGCAAACGCATGATCGAGGTGGACGTCAAACAGAAGGTGCTCGCCGCGAATGCCGCCGCTGCGGCAACGCTTCGCGCGACGTTCGAGGCGTCGGGCACGCTCGTCGTGAACCTCATCTCCTCGCCGGGCTCTGGCAAGACGACGCTCCTCGAGAAGACCGCCGCGGCGCTGAAGGATTCGCTGCGCCTCGGAGCGCTCGAGGGCGACATCGCGACCGAGCGCGACGCCGAACGCCTGCGCCGCATGGGCATTCCGGCGCGGCAGATCCTCACGGGCGGCTCGTGCCATCTCGACGCCCGCCTGGTCGACCGCGCGCTGGCCGCGGAGGGCCGCGCCCTCGCCGGCCTCGACATCCTCTTCATCGAGAACGTCGGCAACCTGATCTGCCCGACGTCGTACGACCTCGGCGAAGACTTCAAGGT
>CALAQS010000085.1 GCA_937888435.1 uncultured Acidobacteriota bacterium | reverse complement strand
TGGAGCCGAAGCCCAGACTTGAACTGGGGACCTACTGATTACGAATCAGTTGCTCTACCAACTGAGCTACTTCGGCTCGCTTCGAAGGGATCGGCAGTTTAGAGAGGGGCCGGACCGGCGTCAAATCGCGCGCCTTGTGTGAAGGTTCCGGCGTTCAGTGCGTCGAGATCTCGACCTCGATCTCCGACGGGTACCCGGCCGGCCGATCCGCGATCGCATCCGCGCGCCCGTCCTTCGCCTTCTCGTCGCGCAGGAGACCGTCGGTGACGGTCACGACCGGCGCGAAGACGAGGCCGCGTACGAACTCGAGGAGCGCGGGCTGGACGGGGCGCGCGTCGAGCGCGCGCACCGAAGTCACCCGTCCCTCCGCGCCGAGCGTGATGCGGAACGCGGACGCCTGAGTGGAAGCGACCGAAGGCCGACCCTCGGGGGCGCGGCGCAGCATCCACCGCCGCGCGCCTTCGCCTCGCACCGTAACGGACCAGGCGCGGGCAGGCTCGGCATTCGCAAGCGCTCCCGAGGCTTTCGCGGCAGGGGCCGCGTCGCCCGCGGCCTGCCCGGCGGCGGCGTCGAGAGCAGGCGCGGGCGCGGCCTGCCGCCGGGCTGAAGCCGTCGCGGCATCCCCATCGGTCTTCTGCCGCTGCTTGTCTTGCTTCTCTTGCAGCGCGCTCGCGACGACCGCGGCCGGAGCCGGCTCCGCCGGGGCGAGCGCGGCCGGCGCGGCCGCGACCCGGTTCCGCGCGGCTTCCTTCGGCAGGATCTTCGACACCTCCGGAGGCTCCGGCCGGGGCCGATTCGCGGCGCTCTCGCCTTCCGTGAGGAACACGTCGACCGGCCCCTCCTCGCGCTGGGCGATGCGCAGGGGCGCTGGCTTCAGCACCGTGATCGCGACGACCACGATCCCGAGAAGGGCCATCGCGCCGACCGCCATGCCGGGCGGCGGGTAGAAACCGAAGCGATGAAAAACGGAACCGCCGCGCCCGGCCTTTTCGGACACGTTCGAGTTCACGCGCGTGGCCAGAGCGAATGGCGGCGCGGGCGCGGGCAGAGCGCGGGCCTCTGCGACGAGGCGTTGGAGCTCCTCCTTGCGGCGCGCGGCCGCGGGGTCGTGCGCGAGGATGGTCTCGAGGCCGTGCTCCTCCTCCGGCGAAAGGTCGCCGTCCAAAGAGCGCGAAAGCAGGAGGTCGAGCTCCTCGTCGGCGAGGCGGGGGACGAACGGACGGGCGCTCACGAGAGCTTCTCCCTGAGAAGCGCACGGCCGCGCGCGAGCCGGCTTCGCACGGTTCCGATCGGAATGGAAAGCACTTGGGCGACCTCCTCGTACGAGAGACCCTCGAGGTCACGCAGGAGGACGGCCGCGCGAAATTCCTCCGGGAGCTCGCGGATCGCGGCACGCAGGCGCGTGCGGCGTTCCTTGAGAACCGCATTCTCCTCCGGCGTCGAGCCGGGATCGGCGGCGTCGTCCAGGCTCGCGAACGGATCGTCCTCCCGCGCGCGGCCCGGAGTGAAGATCGCCCGCAGCCGGCCGAGCGCGCCGTGGCGGGCGCGCGCGCGGTTCAGGGCGATCGCGTAGAGCCACGTCTTCAGGCTGGACTCGCCGCGGAAGTTCCCGAGGCCGTGATAGGCGCGCAGGAAGGTCTCCTGGACGACATCCTCGGCATCCGTCGGGCCCACGAGGCGCGCGGCGAGCGAGAAGACCATCGTGGAGTAGTGGCGGACGATCTGCTCGAACCCGAGGACGTCGCCGGAGAGGAAGCGGCTCAAGGCCCGCTCGTCGCCGGGCCAGTCGCGTTCCCCCGTGTACGGATACGCGGTGGCCGTCACGGGCGCCATTCTCCCACGCGGGTCTTCTCCCCGAGGCACGGCGAAGGCGAGAATGCGGGCGGGCATCGCGGTCTCCCTCCGCACGGTTGGACCCGGCCGGTGGCCGGAAGTTCCCGGCGGATTTGACTTGCGCCTCGCGAGCGTGGTGTCATATCGGCGTTCGCTCTCCCTCTCTCCCTTTCTCGACGTGAAGAAATCGGCGGAGCGGGCCGTGAACCTGTAGGTCCCCGTCGTTTCATGTTTCGTTCCCACCATCTCCCGAACCCGCTCTCCGCCTGATGGACGCGGTCAGCCCTACCAGATCGCAAGTGCTGCGAAGGATTCTCATTCCATGAAGCTCTACGTCGGAAACCTCTCCTACTCCGTCAACGACAACACGCTCCGCTCTATCTTCGAGGCGTATGGCGCGGTCGAGTCGGCCCGCGTCATCTCCGACCGCGATACCGGCCAGTCCAAGGGTTTCGGCTTCGTCGAGATGTCCGATGCCGACGGCCAGAAGGCCATGGGCGCCCTGAACGGCCAGGAGCTCGAAGGCCGCGCCCTCCGCGTCAACGAGGCGCGCCCCCAGGAGCCCCGCACGGGTGGTGGCGGCGGCGGCCGTGGCGGCTACGGCGGCGGCGGCGGCTACGGCCGCGGCCGCTGACTGAGCGCCGAACGGCTCTTGCATCTTCTCTTGCGTCTTCATTTCGCTTGACTCTCCGAGTCGTCCGCTCTAAGGTCCCCCGAACATGCTGAACCGTCTTTCCCCTGCCGTCTTCGACGCGACAGAAGTCATTAATGTCGCGGCGGTTCGAATTTGCATGTGCATGTGCTCGATGTCCGGCGCTCCTTCGCGGGAGACGGACGGAGGCTTCGCGAGGTCCGTCACGTAGACCGAGCGAAACCAGGCGAACCGAGAGCACAGTCGACCTAGCTCATCGGATTCCCCAACCGGCCCTCTCACGCGAGAGGGCCGGTTTTTTTGTATCCGAAAACCTGAAAGGAGAAAACGCCCATGCCCACGACCGACACGACGAAGACCCAACCGAAACCCCGCTATCGCCCCGGCACGATCGCCGTCCACGCCGCGCAGGAGGCCGCCGACCCCGCCACGAACGCGCGGGCCGTGCCGATCTACGCGACGACGTCGTACGTATTCAACGGTCCCGAGCACGCCGCGAGCCTCTTCGGCCTGCGCGAGTTCGGGAACATCTACACGCGCATCATGAACCCCACGAACGACGTCTTCGAGCGCCGCCTCGCGGCGCTCGAAGGGGGCGTCGCGGCGGTCGCGACGTCCTCCGGTCAGGCCGCCCAGACGCTCGCGATCCTGAACCTCGCACAGGCGGGCGACTCCCTGGTCTCGTCGTCCGCCCTGTACGGGGGGACGTTTACGCTCTTCCAACACACACTGCCCCGCCTCGGCATCCGGACGAAGTTCGTGGACGCGAACGACCCGCGCAACGTCGCCGCCGCGATCGACGACACGACCCGTGCCGTCTACGTCGAGACGATCGGCAACCCGAATCTCGACGTGCCCGACTTCGAGGCCCTCGCGAAGGTCGCCCACGACGCGGGCGTGCCGCTCGTCGTGGACAACACGTTCGCGACGCCGCTCCTCTGCCGCCCGATCGACTACGGCGCCGACATCGTCCTCCACTCGGCCACGAAGTGGATCGGCGGCCACGGGACGGCCATCGGAGGCGCGGTCGTGGACGGCGGGAAGTTCGACTGGGGAACGAATCCGCGCTTCAAGGCCTTCTACAAAGACCCCGAGCCGGCGTATCACGGCCTCTCATTCGCGGACGCGTTCGGCGCGACAGCCTTCGCGATCCGCCTCCGCGTCGTCCTCCTGCGCGACCTCGGCGCGTCGCTGTCGCCCTTCAACTCGTTCCTGTTCCTTCAGGGCCTCGAGTCGCTCCATCTCCGCATCCAGCGCCACAGCGAGAACGCGCTCACGGTTGCGCGTTTCCTCGAGGCTCATCCCGCCGTCTCGTGGGTCCGGTACCCCGGCCTACCGTCGCATCCGGCGCACGAGCCCGCGACGCGGTACCTGGAAGGCGGCTTCGGCGGCGTCCTGACGTTCGGCGTGAAGGGCGGCGAAGAGGAGGCGAAGAAGCTGATCGCGAGCCTGAAGCTCTTCTCGCTCGTCGCGAACGTGGGCGACGCCAAGAGCCTCGTTATCCACCCGTGGTCCACGACACACCAACAGCTCACGGCCGAAGATCGCGCGTTGGCCGGGGTGACGGCCGATCTCATCCGGCTTTCCGTCGGCATCGAGGACGCAGGCGACCTGACCCAAGACCTCGACCTCGCCCTGCGCAGGGCGGTGCGAACGTGACGGCCGCCCGCGTTCACCTCACGCCGCGCTTCGCGCTCGAGTCCGGCGAGATCTTGCGCGACGTGAGGCAGGCGTATGTCCTCGAAGGCGCGCTGAACGCGCGCCGCGACAACCTCGTCCTCGTCTTTCACTCGCTCACCGGCTCTCCCGAGTCGCTGGGCGGGTGGAAAGGCTCCGTCATCGGGCCCGGCAAGGCCATCGACACGAGCCGCTGGGCCGTCCTGTGCCCGAACCTGCTCGGCTCGTGCTACGGCACGACATTCAAGCGGGGGGCGTTCGAGCCGTCGGGCCCCCCGCGCCTTTCGACACGCGACCAGGCCCGGCTCGTCGGCGAGCTGGTGGAGGCGCTCGGGGTCCGGCGCGTGGCGCTCGCGACAGGCGGATCGCTCGGCGGCATGGTGGCGCTCGAGTGGGCCGCCACGTTTCCGGAGCGCTCGCGCGCGGTCGTCGTCTTCGCGGCGCCCACGGCGCACTCCGCATGGGCCCTCGGCTGGAACCACGTCCAGCGGCAGGCGATCGAGGCGGCAGGCCCCGCCGCCGGCCTCGCTCTCGCTCGGATGGTCGGCATGCTCACGTACCGCTCGCCGGCGGAGCTCGAGAGCCGGTTCGCGCGCCTTCCGGGCGGTGGAGAGACGTTCGCGGTCCAGTCCTACCTGACGCATCACGGCGCCAAGCTCGTGGCGCGCTTCGAGGCGCAGAGCTATCTCGCGCTTCTCGACGCGATGGATGCGCACGACGTCGGCCGTGGCCGCGGCGGTCCCGCCGCCGCACTCTCCGCGCTCCGGGGACGCCTCGTCGGCGTCGGGATCACGAGCGACGTGCTTTATCCCGAGGAGGAGGTGCGCCGCTGGACCCGCGCCGCGGGTGCCGAGCTGCGCACGATAGTCTCGCCGCACGGACACGACGCGTTTCTCCTGGAGAGCGGTCCCGTGGGAACGGTCCTCGCCGAGTCGCTCGAAACAGGAGGAGCACTCGAGGCCGGGCGCGCCGCGCTCAGTCCTGAGGCGGAGGAGGAGGAAGCGGAACGGGCGTCTTCTTCTTCGGCGGCCGCGCCGTGATGAGAAAGCCCGTGCCCGACATACCGGTTCTGCCGGCGCTCGCGAGATCGCCGCTCTCGACGGCCGGCCCCAGCCGGGGCGGAGCGGGCTCGCCGATGGTGAGAATCTCGTCCTCGTCGAGCTTCAGAACGGGCCGCGCCCGCGGCTCCGGCTTCTCGCCGCCGGTCGGACGCGGGTCGGCATAGCCAAAGACGTCGATCGCCTCCTTGAGGCCGATGAGCTTCGGCGGCGTCGCGAGGGACGAACCCGAAACGATGAACGGCACGGCGCTCTTCGCGACCGTCTTGCCGCCGCTCACGACCTCGAGAAAAGCGCCGCCCGAAATGCCCGGCGGCACTACGAACGACACGCCGTCCGCTTCCTTGATGACGCCCACGGGTCTTCCGCCCAAGAGCAGCTGGGTTCCCGCCGGGATACCCGTCTTCACGATGACGCGTCCTCCCACGGCTCCCACTTTCGGCTCGAACTCCAGGCGCCCTTCGGCGCCGAGGACGACGGCGGCGAGGAGAACCGCAGCGACGGAGGGGAGAACGCGCCTCACGCCGTGACTCTACGCTCCGGTGCCGGACGCCGCAAACGTCTCGTGAGAGGATAGGGCCGCGTGGCGGCTTTTCCGCTGGCCCTCGTGATGGGCTTTCTCGCCGGCTTTCTAGGGGCGATTCCGCCTGGCCCTCTTGGCGTCACGTGCCTGAGGAAGAGCCTTCAGGGCCAGCGCCGCGACGCCATTCGCGTGGCGGCCGGGGGCGCGAGCGTGGACACGTTCATCTGCGCTCTCATCGGGTTCGGTCTGGGATGGATCCTCGAGAAGGTCGTGACGAACCCCTGGGTGAAAGGGACGCTTGCCCTGTTCCTCGTGGGCTACGGCGCGAAGCTGCTCTTCGTCGACGCCCGCCGCGATGCGGAGCGCATCGACCCGGGTCCCTCGCGCCTGGGCTTCATCCCGGCGCCGGCCTCCGCCCCCGCGGCGGAGGGCCGCTTGCGGCTCCCGGTCCTCACCGGCCTGCTGCAGGGCGCCGCGAACCCCGCGCTCTTCCTGAACTGGACACTCTTCATCTCCTTCCTCGTCGGGCACCGGCTGTTGGTGCCCACGGCGGCCGGGGCGGGCGGCTTCGCCCTCGGCGTGGGTCTCGGCGTCTTTTCGTGGTTCTCCGTTCTCATCCAGCTCGCGGACCGCTGGCGGAATCGCGCGGGGGCATGGGTCTCCCGCTCGACGCTCGCGGCGGGCGGGCTGCTCGTCGTCTTCGGACTCTATTTCACGTGGCACTCCTTCAACGCGCCATGAGGCGGCCATGATCGGCGGCGACCGCGTCCGGGGAATCCGGCTCTCCACGCGCCTCGGCGTGACGTGGGCCGGGATCCTCGTTCTCGCCGCGATCGCGCAGACGGTCGTCTACCTGCAGACGCGCAACGAGACCGTGGAGGAGGCGGACGCGTCGTACCAGATGATCGCGAAGGCGATCGAGGTGGGCCAGACACAGATCGGCCCCCAAGGCTGGAAAGATCCGAAGGTGCTCGCCGACTACACGGCGGCGCTCGGCGTGCGCGGCCTGCGCGACATCAAGGTCGTGGACGAGAGCGGCAAGCCGGTCTTCCCCGAGCCGCCGGCCGCCGCGAGCGTGAAAAAGAAACCCAGGAAACCCGAGATGCCGAAGGACGTCGTCATCTCCGGCTTCATCGGCGCGGGGCCCACGAATCGCAGCCTCGTCGTGCCGATCGTCATCGACGGCAAGCTGCGAGGACACGTCGAGATCGCCTACAACCTCGAGAACATCAGGGCGCAGCTCGCGGACAACTTCCGGCGCAGGCTTTTCGCTCTTCTGGGAGTGTTCGCGCTCGGCCTCGCCGTGATGCTCGTCCTCACGCGTAACGCGACGCGCCCGCTCGACGAGCTCGCCGACGGCGCCGCGCAGGTCGCCGAGGGGCGGCTCGACGTGACGGTACCGGTGGACCGCGACGACGAGATCGGCCGCCTCGCCTCTACCTTCAATCACATGACGGAGAGGCTGCGCGAGAGGCAGGAGCTGGAGGTGCGGCTCGCGGGCGCCGAAAAGCGCGCCGAGATCGGCCATCTCGCGTCCGGCCTCGCGCACGAGATCAAGAACCCGCTGAACGCCCTGTCTCTCGGCCTCGACGTCCTGCGCCGCCGCCATCGCCCGGCCGACGAGACAGCCGCCGGAGAATATGCCTCCCGCATCGAGGCCCTGCGCGAGGAGATCGACCGCCTCGCGGCTCTCATCAACAACTTCCTCGCGTACGGCCGGCCGCTCACTCTGTCACTCGCGCCGACGGACGTCGGCAGCATCGTCCGCCACACGCTCGCGGATCTCGCCGAGACCGCCGCCCACGCCCACGTCACGATCGACGAGCACCTCCCGGCTGCCAGCCCGATGCTTTCAGGGGACGCCAGCCTCCTGAAGTCCGCGGTCTGGAACCTCGTGCAGAACGGCATTCAGTCCATGGAGAGGAACGGAGGGAGCCTCACGGTGAGCCTTGCCGGCGAGAACCCGCCCGAGGAGCCCGGCCCGCGCCTCGTTCTCTCCTGCAAGGACGAAGGGCCGGGCATCCCGGAGGCCGACCTTCCGCGCCTCTTCGATCCCTATTTCTCGAGAAAGGAAGGCGGCGTGGGGCTCGGCCTCGCGATGGTCAAGCGTATCGTCGAGGAGCACGGCGGAAAGGTGACCGCGAAAAACAGGGCGGATGGGCACACGGGAGCGATCTTCCGTATCTCGCTTCCCGTGGCCAGCTGAGAGGTAATCTTCACCCGTGAGCACGAAGGAGCCCAAGGCTTCCCTCCTCGTCGTCGACGACGAGAAGCACCAGCGCGAGTCGCTCGCGATGATCCTCGAGGACGAGGGCTATCGCGTGACGGCCGCGGCCGACGGCCGCGAAGCCCTCGCGAAAGCGGCGGAGATCCGGCCCGAGGTCGTCCTGACGGACCTCAAGATGCCGGGGCTCACCGGAATGGACGTCGTGAAGAGCCTCAGCTCGCTCTCGGACGGGCCGCTCGCGCCGAAAGTAATCCTCGTGACGGCGCACGGCTCGGTCGAGCGCGCGCGCGAAGCGCACCACCTCGGCGCCTTCGACTACATGTCGAAGCCCGTCGTCGCCGACGAGCTGCTCTTCCGCGTGGAGCGCGCCGTCGAGGCGTTCCGGCTCACGGAGAAAGCGGTCCGCCTCGAGCGACGCCTGAAGCACGACGGGCTCGAGGCGATCGTCGGCGAGAGCGCCGCCATGCGCGACCTCTTCCGGCTCGTCGAGAAGATCGCGCCCACGAACTCCACGGTTCTCATCCGCGGCGAATCGGGCACGGGCAAGGAGCTCGTCGCGCGCGCGATTCACGCGCGCTCGCACCGCTCCGGCAAACCCTTCTTCGCCCTGAACTGCGCGGCCATCCCGGAGACCCTCCTCGAGAGCGAGCTCTTTGGTCACGAGAGGGGCTCTTTCACGGGCGCCGACGCGCGGAAAATCGGGCTCTTCGAGGCGGCGAGCAGCTCGACGCTCTTCCTCGACGAGATCGGCGACCTCTCGCTGCCCCTTCAGGGGAAGATCCTGCGTGCCTTGCAGGAGAAGGAGGTCAAGCGCGTGGGCGGCACGGAGACGGTGCCTGTTGACGTGCGCGTCGTGGCGGCCACGAACCGCGACCTCGAGAGCATGATGAAGTCCGGCCAGTTCCGCGAGGACCTCTTCTACCGCCTCAACGTCATTCCCGTCGACCTGCCGCCGCTCCGCGAGCGCGCCTCCGACATCAAGGCCCTCGTGGGCCGCTTCCTCGAGAAGGCGAACGCGTCGCACGGCACCGCGGTGAACAGCGTCTCGCCCGAGGCGATGGACCTTCTCGTCCGGCACCCGTGGCCGGGAAACGTGCGCCAGCTCGAGAGCCTCGTCGAGCGCGCCGTGCTCCTCTGCGAGGGAATCGTCATCGGCCCCCAGGATCTCCCCGCCGACGTGCGGCTGCGCACGGCTCCGTCCGTGCGCCCGTATGGCTTCGACATCCCCATCGACGGCATCGACATCGAGGAATTCGAAAGGCAGCTCATCGTTCAGGCGATGGAGAAGACCGGCTGGGTCATCGCGAAAGCGGCGCGCCTCCTCGGCCTGACATATCGAACGCTCCAGTACCGCCTCGAGAAACTCGGGCTCAAGAAGCCGGCCTGACGGCGGGGACCCGTCCATTTGGACGAAGCCCTCGACCGAATGGTGCGGCCTTTTTTCTCATCGATCCGAAAAGACAAGGGCGTAGGGCCCTCGAACGCCTAAACGACAGCCTTTTCGTTCAAAAGCTGCCCGTGTGGCCCCGGCCGGACCGGGCACGTCTCGTGCACGTAAAGAGCCCATGCCGGTCCTCGTGCTCCTGCTTGCGCTCCTCGTCGCGTCCGAGGACGCTCCGAAATCCGCGGGTGCATCTTCCGCGACCGCGCCGAAGGCTGCGACGGCGGCCCCCTCGAAGACGATCGTGGGTGAGATCGTGTGGGTCGACATGGCCTCGCGTCTCGTCCTCGTGCGCGAGTCGGTGAAGTCCACGGCCGTCAAGGGCAAACCCGCCGTCCGCGAAACGGTCGCCATCGCGATCGCGCCCGACGTCCCCGTCATCCGGGGGAAGAAGGAATCGACGCTTGCCGAGCTCAAGGCGAAGGACCACGTCGTCGCGCGCTATCTGTCGACCGCCGAGGGCGCGAAGGCCGTTTCGTTCCGCGTGGCCGACGCGACGCCACTCGAGCCGGGCTCTCCGGCGGCCGGCACCCCCGGCGGCGGCGAGACGAACTGATCCTTCGACGCTAGACTCCCCGGCATGGAATCCTCAGCCGCGCCCAAGGTCCGTTTCCGGACGACAGAGGGAGCAACCCTTTCGACGGCGGACGTCGTCGCGAGAGGCCACTCTTTGCCCGTCCTTCTCGCATTCTTCAAGACGAGCTGCCCCATCTGCCAGCTCACGTGGCCATACCTGCAGCGTCTTCATCGGGCCTATGGAGCCAAGGCCGTGCACGTCGTGGGGGTCTCGCAGAACGACGCGGACTCGAGCCGCGCGTATTACGCGGATCATGGCGGGGCGACGTTCGACCTCCTGCTCGATCCGGAGCCCACGTTCGCCGCATCGAACGCGTTCGGTGTCGAGTCGGTTCCGCATCTCGTGCTCCTGTCGTCCGAGGGCCTGGTCGAGGACGTCTTCGCCGGCTGGTCGAAAGCTCGCATGGAGGCTCTCGGGTCGCGGTTTGCGGCGAAAAACGTCCCGTTCATGCCGGTCGTCCCGCCGGGCGATCTGGTGCGAGACTCCGCGCCGGGGTGACTGGGCCGCAACCGGTGACCCGGGCGGTCACCTCCGAAAGTGGTTCGGGCGAAACGCCCGTGATGCGCAATCTTCCCGAGGAGCAATATGCCGGAACGTCCCACGACTCTCGGTGAGCTGATCACAGCAGGCTACGGGCCGAAAACCGTCAAGGACGAGGTGCGCGACAACCTCATCGCGAAGCTGAAAAAGAGGGAAAACATCTTCCCCGGCATCCTCGGCTACGAGAAGACCGTCCTGCCCGCGCTCCAGAACGCGATCCTCGCGCGGCACGACATCATCCTCCTCGGCCTGCGGGGCCAGGCCAAGACGCGCATCCTGCGCTCTCTCGTGAATCTCCTCGACGAGGAGATCCCCGTCATCGTGGGTTCGGAGCTGAACGAGTCGCCCTTCGCGCCCTTCACCGCCTTCGGCCGCCGCCTGGCTTCGAGCGTCGGAAACGACATGCCCATCGCCTGGCTCCCGCGCGAGGCCCGCTATCGCGAAAAGCTCGCGACGCCGGACGTCACGATCGCCGACCTCATCGGCGACGTCGACCCCGTGAAGGCCGCCACGCTCCGGAAGACTTTCGCCGACGAGGACGTCATCCACTACGGCATCGTGCCGCGCACGAACCGCGGCATCTTCGCCATCAACGAGCTGCCGGACCTGCAGCCGCGCATCCAGGTCGGCCTCCTGAACATCCTCGAGGAGCGCGACCTGCAGATCCGCGGTTTCCCCCTGCGCATCCCGCTCGACATCCTCATGGTGTTCTCGGCGAACCCCGAGGACTACACGAACCGCGGCAACATCATCACGCCGCTCAAGGACCGCATCGCCTCCCAGATCCTCACGCACTACCCGGCCGACACCAAGACGGCCTCGGCCATCACGGACCAGGAATCGTGGACCGATCGCGAGACGCGCGGCGTGACGGTGCTTCTCGGAGACGAGGTCAAGCTCCTCATCGAGGAGATCGCATTCGTGGCGCGCCGAAGCGAGCTCGTCGACCAGTCCTCGGGCGTGTCGGCGCGCCTCGCGATCGCCGCGCGCGAGCTGCTCGTCTCGAATCTCGAGCGTCGCGCGCTGAAGACGGGCGAGAGCGTCGTCGCGCCGCGTCTCGTGGACCTCTTCGCCGCGCTGCCCGCGATCACGGGCAAGGTCGAGATGGTGTTCGAGGGCGAGCAGCAGGGCGCGGAAATCGTCGCCAAGAAGCTCATCGGGGACGCCGTGAAAGCGCTCTTCGAAACGAAGTTCCCGCCCGTGGAGGGCCCGCGCGCCCGCGCCGAGAGCCGGCGCCGGCCGCGCAGCGGCGAGCTGGACGAGGACGACGCGAGCGGCCCGACGACGCTCGAACGCGCCGAAGCCCGGCGAGGCACGGCGGCCCCGGGCCCGTACGACGACATCGTCGGAGCCTTCACCGGCGACAAGAAAATCATCCTTTCCGACGACACGCCGTTCTCCGAGCACCTGAAGACGCTCGAATCGGTGAAGGGCCTCTCGGACTTCGTCCTCGAGCACGCGAAGCCGCGCGATCACTTCGAGCGCGCGTTCCTCATGGAGCTCGTCCTCGAGGGGCTCGTCCAGAACCTGCGCATCGCGCGCGAGGACCTCGACTCGACGGTCACGTACGCCGAGCTCGCGAAGTTCAA
>CALAQS010000084.1 GCA_937888435.1 uncultured Acidobacteriota bacterium | reverse complement strand
ACGTGCCCCGAGATCGTGGCGGCCCTCGTGGGCCACCTCGGCGCGGGCATCATCCACGTGCCCATCAACACCCGTTACCGCGCCGAGGAAGCCCGGCACATCCTCGAGGACTCGGGCGCCGCCGCCGTCCTGACGAGGAGGACCGACGAGTGCGCCGGCATTCTCGACCAGATCCTGGCGGACGGAAGGCCCGCCACGCTGCTCCACGTCCTCCAGCTCGACGAGGTCTTTCCCTCCTTTCCTTTCGAAGCAAGTCTTTCTTCCTTTTCGTCTTCGGTCGACGCCGCAAGCGAGCCTCCCGCCGGCGACGACGTGGCGCTCCTCATCTACACGTCGGGGACGACGGGCAAGAGCAAGGGCGTCGCGCTGTCGCATCGCGCCCTCGAGGAGAACACGCGCGCGATGATGGATCTCTGGCACTTCAGCGCGGACGACCGCCTCGTACTCGCGCTTCCGCTGTTCCACGTGCACGGGCTCTGCCTCGGAGTCGCCGGCGCGCTCCTGACGGGGTTCACTCTTCTCCTCGAGGAGCGTTTCGACGCGGAGCGCGTCGTTGAAGCGTTCGCGAACGAGGGTGCGACGGCCTTCATGGGCGTGCCGACGATGTACGTCCGCTTACTCGAGCATCTGGACGCTCATCCCGAGGCCGCCGAGGCGCTACGAAAGGCGAGGCTCTTCACGGCCGGCAGCGCTCCCCTGCCGGCAGCAGACTTCGCCGCGTTCCGCGAGAAGACCGGCCACGCGATCCTCGAGCGTTACGGAATGACCGAGACGCTCTTCACGCTGTCGAATCCGCACGATGGCGAGCGGCGGCCCGGCACCGTCGGGCTGCCCGTCCCCGGCTGCTCGGTGCGGCTCGTCGACGACGAGGGACGCGACGCCCGGGAGGGCGAGCCTGGAGAAATCCACGTCAAGGGCCACGGCCTCATGAGCGGCTACTGGGGACGAAAGGCCGACACAGCGGCCGCGTTCCGGGACGGCTGGTTCCTGACGGGCGACGTGGCGTGCAGGGATGCCGATGGGTACGTGACGATCCTCGGCCGCAAGTCGGTCGACGTGATCAAGAGCGGCGGCTACAAGATTTCAGCCCGCGAGATCGAGGACGTGCTCCGGCGGCACCCCGCGGTGAAGGACGCGGCCGTCGTCGGCCTGCCCGACCGCGTCTGGGGCCAGCGCATCGCGGCGGCCGTCGTACTCATCGAGCCCCGCAATGAGGAGGCCGCGAAGAGAGCCTGTGAGGAGATCGCCGCCTTCGCGGCGTCGCGTCTCGCGGACTTCAAGAAGCCGCGCGACCTCCGCGCGGTGACCGAGCTGCCGCGCAACGCCCTCGGGAAGGTGCAGAAGCATCTCCTGGTGAAGTCGCTCGGTGAGGGCCCGGCTTAGCTGTCGTTCGCCGGTCGCTCGTTAGTGGCCTAGCATTGCCGGGTGAACCGTGCGAGCGTCTCAGCCCCGCTCACAAAGCTCTGGAAGCCACTGCTTCATCGCGTCGTCGCGGGTCGGTGGGCGCGTCTACGGATGTCCCCCGGCTGGCCGGCCGAGGCAAACGAGGATTTGCCGGTTCCTCGGAGTGTCGCGACCGAGGTTCCCTTCCCGTGCGGAGTTTCTCACGCGGGTCTCTATCTTCACATTCCGTTCTGCAGTCACCTCTGCCCGTTCTGTCCCTACAACCGCTGCTCGTACGAAGCTATGGCATTCACCCGCTTCGAACAGGCGGCTCACCAGGAGATCGATCTCTATCAACCGCATCTAGCCGGAACCGCGATCGGGTCCCTGTACGTGGGCGGCGGCACCCCGACCGTCGATCCTGCAGGGCTCGGCCGCCTCCTCGACCACCTCCGGCGCGTCTTCGAAATCGGCGGCCCGACCTGCGTCGAACTGCATCCAGCGAACATGGACGACAAATGTCTCGCGATCCTCCGGGCCGCGGGTGTCTCTCAAGTCTCTATCGGGGTGGAGTCACTCTCCGACGAGCTTCTCGGGCGAATAGGGCGGTCGCACGACGCCGCCACCGCTCGCGACGGCGTCGATCGTGCTGTCGAGGCCGGCTTCGATTCTGTGAACGTGGACCTGATGTTTGCGCTTCCGGGACAGTCCCTCGAGGATTGGGAAAGTGACCTCGCCGAGATCCTGAAGAGGCCGGTCGATCAGGTCAGCACCTACCCGCTCTTCGGTTTTCCCTATTCGGATCTGGGGAGATCCGAGCGGTTTGGCGGAATCCGTCGTCCGGCAGGTCGACAGGTTAGAAGGATGCTCGCCGCGACAGACCGGAGAGCTCGAGAGGCGGGATTCGAGCGCTGCGCCGTCTGGAGCTGGATCCGGCCAGGTCGAAAGAAGTTCAGCTCGGTTACGCGCCACCACTACGTCGGCTTCGGACCGTCGGCTGCGTCGATGATCGGCTCTCACTTCTACGTGAACACTTTCGACGTCGATGCTTACGCCGCCTGCCTGCCCGCACGGCGCCCCATCGCGTTAGCCATGCCGGCCGATCGTCGTCTCGAGATGGCCTATTGGCTCTTCTGGAGGGCCTACGAGCTCGAGATCAACGATGATGCCTTCACCTCCGTTTTCGGTTCGGGCGAGAGCCTCGACGGAGTGTTTGGAATGCTCCTTCGACCGCTCGCGGTCGCCGGGATGATGAGGCGGCACCAGAAAGGGTGGAGCATCACGGGATCAGGTGCGTATTGGATTCATCGGGTACAGAACGAATACAGCCTGAACTACATCAATCGTCTTTGGGGAAAGTGTCGCGCGCAGCCGTGGCTGGCGGAGATCGTTCTGTGACTCTGAGTCGCCTGATCAGCGGAATCGCTTACGGTCGCTTGACGGACCGCGAGATCTCCACAACCGGCTTCGCGGAGGAACGCACGACCTCGTGATCGAAAATGTTCGGAATGCAGCTTCAGGGGGTGTCTTCGCGTCGATGACGCTCTCGCGGGCCAATGCCGACCACATCGACGCGTTTGTCCGGGGCACCACGCGCCTCGGCATCTTCCAGGGCATCTCGTTCAATCTCCTTAACCACGGCCCCGAAATCGTGGCGCAACACGGACTCACTGGCGAGAGACGCAGCCGAGCGCTGGACGAGATCTGGCGGCTCAAGAGTGAGGGATTCCCGATCGTTCTCTCGCGGGCGGCGTACCGCGCGATCCGCGCGAACAACTGGCCTCGACCTCTTCCACAAATTGAGCTCGTGACGACCGACCGTGTTTATACGTGCTGCCGCGACGCAGAGAATCCGTCGGTCTGTGAAAACTGCGGTTACTCCAACTGCGTGGAAGTCTCGCAGTTACTCGCACTGAGACCATCGGCGATCTGGCAGGTTCTGAAGCTCGTTCACTGACCGCTCGAACGCTCTTCGGCCTAGTGGCCCGCTCCTCCCGCCGCCGCCTTACCCTCGTCCCTCGTCCACTTCTCGCCCCACCGCGTGCCCCGGGGATAATCGAGCCGTCCGAGGAGGATCGATGCGACGTCTCGTCCCGGCCTTCGCCGTGCTCTCGTGTCTCCTG
>CALAQS010000083.1 GCA_937888435.1 uncultured Acidobacteriota bacterium | reverse complement strand
AGGCCGTGCAGGTCGCAGTGGCCGGCGTGCGGGTGGTGGAGAGCGCCCGCGACGTCGTAGTCCACGTGGTCGCCGTGGGGAACGCTCTCGTGCCCGCAGGAGGCCCCGTGCGTCTCACCGCACTCGACGGGCGCGCAGGCGACCGGCCGCGTCCGATCCACCTCGAGCCGGTGCTCGTCGAGGTGGCCCTCGTGGGGCGCGTGAAGGTGCCCGTCGTGGAGATAGTCCGCGTGGTCGCCGTGGCGCACGGCCTTGTGGCCGCAGCTCGGCCCGTGCTCGTGGGCGTGGGTGTGGTGCTCGCGGCAGGACACGACGGGCCTCCCGGCACATACTCGCGCGCCGGGACGCGCGGGTCAACCGTGGGATAATTTTTTCCGGATGCAGAAATTTTCACGCGCTCTGCTCACCGCCTGCCTCGGCGCGGCAGCGGTACGGGGAGAGACCGTTCCGGGGCGGAGGGTGGCCGCCGCCACGATCGCGCCCCTTGCGAGCCTCACGGCGACGGTCGCGGGGCCAGGCTGGGAGGTCCGGACGGTCATTCCGCCGGGCGTGTCTCCGCACGTCTTCGAGCCGGCGCCGCGTGACGTCAAGCGCTTTGCCCCCGCGCGGATAGTCGTCACCGTGGGCGCAGGCTATGACGACTGGGCCAGGAAGCTCGTGGCCGCGTGCGCGTCCGACGCGGTCCTCCATGACGCGGGCCGTTCCGTGGGCGTCGTGTCGGGAGACGGCGGAGATCATGACGGGGAGATCGGGCACGACCCGCACTGGTGGCTGTCTCCGAAGCTCGCGGGGCGCGCGCTCGCACCTCTCGCCGAGCGCTTCGCGAGGCTCGATCCGGCGGGCGCGGCAGACTATCGGATGCGTGCCCGTGACGGCGAGGCGGCGCTTCTCGCTCTCGACGCCGAGCTGGCCGCGCTGCTCGCGCCGGTGAAGGGGCGGCCGATCGTCGGCGCGCACAACTCGTGGGCGTACTTCGCGGCCGACTACGGCCTCGAGAACGGCGGCGCGATCGAGACCGTGCCGGGCCGGGAGCCGTCTCCGCGCGACATCAAGCGGCTTTTGGACCTCGTTCGGGACCGCAACGTCCGAGTCGTCTTCGCGGAACCGCAGTTTCCGCCGGCGGCCGCGCGCATCCTCGCCTCCGACGCGGGAATCCGCGTCGCGCTCGTGGATGCGATCGGAGGCGTGCCGGGACGCGTGGACTATGCCGCCATGTTGCGCTTTGACGCGTGCGCATTCCGCAAGGGCCTCGGAACGCCATGAGCGTCGGCGCGCGCTTCGAGGGCGTGGGCGTGACATTCGGAGGACGGCCGGTCGTCGAGGAGGCTGTCTTCGAAGTCCACCCGGGCGAGCGCACGGCGATCCTCGGCCCGAATGGCGGCGGCAAGACGACGCTCATCCGCGTTCTCCTCGGCCTCCTCGCGCCGGACCGGGGCCGGGTCGCCTTCATCGAGGACGGGCGCGAGATTCCGCGCCCGCGCATCGGCTACCTCTCGCAGCGCTCGACGCTCACGGCCGACGCTCCGCTGTCGGCATTCGACCTCGTCACGCTGACCCTCGCGCCCGCTTCCGGCTTCCGCCGGCTCGGCGGCGTTCGGGAAGAGGCGCGCGTGGCGCTGACGCGCGCGGGGCTCGCCGCCGACAAGCAGGATCTGCCCGTCGGGCGCCTGTCGGGGGGACAGCGCCAGAGGGTTCTCCTCGCGCGTGCGCTCGCGGGCGCGCCGCCTCTCCTCGTCCTCGACGAGCCCGACACGGCTCTCGACGCGGAAGGCCTCGCGACGCTCCGGCGGCTCGTGGCCGAGGAGATCGCCGCGGGCCGGACGGTCGTCTATGTCACGCACGACAGCGACGCGATGGGCGGAGCCGACGCGGTCTTCCACGTCGACGGCCGTGTGAGCGTCGGCTTCGCCGCGCACGTTCACGGGGCAGCGCCGTGATCGAATTCCTCGGCTATCCGTTCTTTCAGCGGGCGCTCCTCGCCGGAGCGCTTACGGGGATTCTCTGCGGGGCGCTGTCGTTTTTCGTCGTGCTCAGGCGTCTCGCGTTCGTGGGCTCGGGCGTCGCGCACGCGGCTTTTGGCGGCGTGGCGCTGGCCACTCTTCTCGGATTGCCGCCCGGCCTCGGCGGCCTCGCCGTCTCGCTCGCGGTCGCGGGCGCGACGGCACGGGCCTCGGAGTCGTCGGGCGTCACCGAGGACACGGCGGTCGGCGTCTTCACGGTGGCCGCCATGGCGGGGGGCGTCGTCGCGCTCGGTTTCGTGAAGACGAACGTCGACCTTTTCGGCCTCATGTTCGGCAACATCCTGACGGTCGACCCGGCGGACCTCCTGCTCCTCGCCGGAGCCGCCGCGGGCATCCTCGCCGTGCTCGCATTCTTCTTCCGGCCGCTGCTTCTCGCGTCGGTCGACGAGGAGGGCGCGCGCGTGGCCGGAGTCGCCACGGGCGCGATGCGGCTTTTGGTCCTCACGCTCATCGCCGTCGCCGTCGTGGCGGCGCTGAAGGTCGTCGGAATCCTGCTCGTCTCCGCGCTCCTCGTCCTTCCGGGCGCCACCGCGCGCCCGCTCGCGAGCCGCTGGCCCGGCTTCCTGGGAGTTTCGATCGCCGTCGCGCTCGTATCGGTTGTCGGAGGACTGCTCCTTTCGGTGGCGCTCGACATCGCCTCGGGCGCCGCGATCATCCTGCTCGGAACGTGCCTTTTCGTCGCGGCGCTGGGGATCGCGCGGGTCCGCGACGCGCGCCTGAGAGTCCTCCGCGCACCCGGTCCCTGTTGAGACGTTATCTCGTCAGAGCAGGATCGTCAGCCCGACATTCTCGAAGGCCTCAGGGGCCGGGGTGACCGCCGGGCAGGAGGGGCAAGACGGCCCGTTCGAGGGTGTCCTCTGTGACCGGACCCGCGTCCGGCATCAGGACGGCACGCACAATCCCCGCCCGATCGACGACGTAGGTCACGGGCAGAACAGAGGGCTTGCCGAAGCCGTTGGTCACGGCGTCGGCCAGAATCGCGACAGGATAGTGCACCGCATGCGCCGCCTTGGTAACGGCCTTGCGGTCGCGGCCGTGATCGACGCTGACGCCGACCATCTGGACGCCGCGGGCGTGGAACCGGGCGTAGAAGGCATCGAGCGCAGGCATCTCCGCGCGGCAGGGAGGGCACCAGGTCGCCCAGAAATTGACGATCACGACCTTGCCGCGGAATGCGGCCAGATCGAGCCGTGCGCCGTCGATTTCCGGCACGACCAGGGCGGGCGCTCGCTCCCCGGCCGCAGGCGCGGCGACGGCCGGGCCTGCGAGAGCGGCCAGTATCCAGGCCGACGTCAAGAGAATGCGGATTGTCGTCACGTCCCGGTGTTTTCTGGCTGTCCGAGCCGCCTAGAAATCGTACGCGAGCTGCGCCTTGAAGAGCGTGGATGCGACTAGCTGGCCGGACGTGTCGCTGGTCCCGCTCGCCGCCGCGTTGGTGAATTGATAGATGGGAAATTCGACGTCGGCGTAGAGCCGGACCTTCCCGAGCCGCGCCTCGACGCCGGGCGCCAGCAACAGGCGCCTGTATCCCGAGTTCAGCGGGTCGGCGTTGGCGCCGCTGTCCCGCTCGCGATAGCTGCCGATCAGCTGCACGAGCGGCGTCACCCGGATCTGCGATCCGCGTGCCGAGAAGCTCCAGGTCAGTCCGAGCGCCCCGTTGAGGTCGTTGCCGGGCCGGTAGTCGTTCCGGGTGAGGGCCGCAAACTGATACCTCGCCTGCGCGAAGTAGGCGAGCGAGTTGTCGGAGTTGAGCCCGCCGATGTGGTAGGCGCCGATCACGACGTCGGTGCTGCCGGTGCCAGGAAGGGTGTCACGGTCGAACTCCGCCCCGCCGAGCGGACCGGTCGGTCCGGTGTAGTTGCCCGTCGGCAGCTTGACGCCGAGGCTCAGCCCGGTCGACATGTCCTGCGAGAGCCCCGTGTACATGACGGTGAGTGTCATGTCGCCGAGGTCGGTCAGGTTTGCGGTGTACAGGCTGCCGGCCGGTCCGGCGACCGTGCCGTCGTCGGTCGACGTGAACCGGCGGGAATAGATCGGCAGTTCGGCCATCACGGTCCAAGCGCGGTCGATCGTGAAATTGCCGCCGAGCGTGTAGAAGCTCGTTTTGATCTGAACGTCGCTGTTGTCCGAGGCGGGCGCCTTGGAGGTACCCTCCCAGTTCTGGTTCTGGTTCATGTAGCTGTAGCGGAACCAGAGGGAGAAGCCGGACGCGGAATCGGTCGGCATCATCGTGCCGGCGCCGACGTCGAAGACGCTGCAGCCGCAGGCGCAGGCCACGCTAGCGTTCGGGATGAAGCAGAGCGAGGCGGCAATGGCTATGGATAGCAAGCGAAACGCTTCGACGGTCTTCAAGATGCAGTTCTCCTTCTGAAGAAATTCGGAACGGAGGATTTCTTAGAAAGAGA
>CALAQS010000082.1 GCA_937888435.1 uncultured Acidobacteriota bacterium | reverse complement strand
CTCAGGAACTCGATCGTGGCCGCCTTGTTCCACACGAGGTAGCCCGGGCCGAGGCTCTTGATGACGATGAAGACGAAGTGCGGGTCGCACATCGAGTAGAGCGACCCGCCGAACTGCGTGCCGAAGAGGTTCTTGTTCCAGAAGTGGAGCCTCATGCGGACCGTGATCCTGTGGGCGTCGTCCTTCGGGTACGAGACGCGGACGCCCGCGCCGAGGTACGGCGGGTAGAGATTGACGAGCCTCATGAGGAGGCGGTGGCGGAGCGAGGCCATTAGTCCGGGAGGAGCGCGACGGCGCGGAGCGGGGCACCCTGCGCGAAGGCGGGCGCAGCCGCGAGAGCCAGGACGACAGGAAAAAGGCGCGCGGTCTTCATCGGGCCATCTCCTCCTGATAAGAGCCTACTCCCGACGGCGCGCCCTGCTAGGCTCTCCCGAGCCGTGAAGCTCGTCATCCAGATTCCCGCCTGGGACGAGGCGGAGCAGATCGGACCCGCTCTCGCGGAGCTTCCGCACCACATGGCGGGCTTCGACGCGGTCGAGACGCTCGTCGTGGACGATGGCTCGACCGACGGCACCGCAGAGGCCGCCCGGCACGCGGGCGCCGACCACGTCGTGCGGCTGCCGATCCACCGGGGCCTCGCGTTCGCGTGGCGAGCCGGCCTCGACGCTGCGCTACGCCTCGGAGCCGACGTGATCGTCTCGACGGACGCGGACCGCCAGTACGCGGCGGCCGACGTCGAGACCCTCGTGGCGCCCCTCCTCCGGGGCGAGGCCGAGATCGTCGTTGGCGACCGCGGGGTTGCGACGAAGGCGGATTTCTCGCCCGGCAAGCGCCTCGCCCAGCGCTTCGGCTCGTGGGTGGTACGGCGCGCCTCGGGAACCGAGGTGCCGGACGCGACCTCGGGCTTCCGCGCCCTCACGCGCGAAGCCGCGCTCCGGCTCAACGTCTTCTCGAGGATGACGTACACGCTCGAGACGCTCATCCAGGCCGGCAACAAGGAAATCGCCGTCGCCTCGGTCCCGGTACGCACGAACCCGCCCGTGCGAGAGTCGCGCCTGATCCGGCGCTCGGCGAACTACGTGCTCGTGCAGGGCGCGAACATCCTGCGCATCACGGCGCTCTACAAGCCGCTGCCCGTGTTCTTCGGATGCGCGTCGCTCCTCGCCGCCGCCGGCCTCACCCTCGTCGGGCGCTACGTCTACTTCGTCGTGGCGGACCACAACCCGGCCGGCCACCTCCAGTCGCTCCTCCTCGCGGCCGTGCTCTTCGTCGCGGCCGTCGTCTGCGTCCTCTCCGGGCTCCTCGCGGACCTCATCTCCATCAACCGGACGCTCCTCGAGGAGCTCGTGCTGGAGAAGAGAAGGAAGGAAGCCGGAGAAAGAGAAGACTCGAAGATTCCTTTGAAGGGGAAATAGGCGGATGCCCCCTGAGGATCCGGCCCGGCTCGTCGAGCGGCCGTCCCCTCTTACCCTTTCTAAGAAAATCTTCAGTGTTCTTTTCACGGCAGCGCTCCTGGCGCTGTTCGTCCTCGCGATCCGTCGCGCTCCGAGAGGAATCCTGGAAAGCCTCGAGCACGCCCGTCCCGCGCCGCTCCTCGCCGGCTTCGCGGTGTTCTTCGCCTCCCATGTGTTGCGCGGCGCCCGCCTGAACCGCCTGCTCCCGAAAGACGAGCGGATCGCGGCGGCTCGGGCGTTCGGCCTCTCCGGCGCCTCGCACTTCCTCGTGCAGGTCGTTCCTTTCCGGGGCGGCGACGTGGCTTCTCTCGCCCTCGTGCACCGCGAGCTCGGCGTCACCTGGTCGCGTTCGGGCGGCGTCTTCGTGCTCATCAAGCTGATCGACACGGCCTCCGCCGTGCTCGTGGGTCTCGCGGGGGGAACGGTCGTCCTGCTGAGTCACCGCGTGGCGGGCGGGCCGTGGGCAGCCGGGCTCTTCTGCGTCCTTCTCGCCGCCCTCACCGTTCTCCCGGAAGCGGGGGGAGCCCTCCTCGAGGCGTTTTCGGCACGAGTACGGCCCGCGTCGCGGCTCAAGCGCATCGTCGAGGACGTTGGAGGCGGCCTCGCGGTTGCGCGGCGCGACCGTCTGGCCTATGCGGCGGCCTGCCTGCTCTCCGTCGGATTCCTCGCCGCGCACATCGTCGGGCTCAAGCTCACGATGGCGGGCCTCGGGATCGACGTGGGCTTCGCCGCGCTCGCCTTCGCGACTCTCGCGGCCACGGTCGCCGCGGCGCTGGTCCCGTCGCCCGCCGGAACGTTCGGCCCGGCCGAGTCCGGCTGGATGGCGGCGCTCGCGCTCGACGGGATTTCCTTCGGGGCCGGCGCCGTGAGCGGGATCGCGGTGCATCTCCTCGCGACTCTGGCCGCCGGAGCTGCGGGACTGTTCGTTCTCTCGCGCCCGGCGCCGCGCTAGCCTTTCCAGGGTCCGCCGAGGACGTCCGACGCGGGCGCGAGCACGAGCCGGCGCTTGCGGTTGAATTTCCTGCCCTCGTCCACGAAATGCTTCGTCAGCTCGCGCACGAAGCTCGCCCGTACTTTCCCGAGAAGCTGGCGGAACGAATACCGCATCGGATAGATGCGCACGCCGAGGACGTAGCCGCGCACGAGGAAATAGAGCAGGAAGTAAAAGCGCGTCCACGGCCGCTTCACGAGATGCTTCACCGCGAAATTCCGAAGGCCCGGGAACACGAGGAGGAACACGCCGAGGAACGAGATGTTGAGCTGCTTCATCTTCTCTTCTTCGGTGAAGCAGCGGAACGGCGACTGCGACTGGAAGGTTTCGTGAAGCTTCTCGTAATCCCCGTCGAACGCTCCAATTGCGATCGTGTAGTCGGTCAAGGGCGTCCCGGGATACGGGCTGAGCATGACGAACTCGCCGGACGTGACGCGACAGTTGACGTTGATGTCGAGCGACTCGATGTCGTAGTCGATGGCATCGTGCCGCAGGCCGAGGGCGTGGAGCCGTTCTGTGAGCTCGCGGCGCGCGGGGGGCGCGAGCGGAGAGGCGCCCGCGAGCACGCTTTCGAAGGCCTCGCGCTTGATGCGCGGGAAGTGCGACGCGAGGTGCGCGACGACGCCCGCCGCTTTCTCCTCGAATCGGGGGTCGTTCACTTTCGGGATCACGGGCGCTGGGATCGCGAGGATCGTGTTCGAGAACGTCTTCACGCCTTTCTTGGCGCAGTACGCGAAGGCGAACCGGATGTCCTCCTCGGTCATCGTGCGCTTGAAGGTGTGCTGGCGGACGAAGTCGTTTCCGGATTCGATCGACATCGTGATCGAGTGAAGGCCCGCGGCCCGCATCAGGTCGATCATCTCCGGATCCTTGTGGACGAGGTCGCACCGTGTGAGGCAGTGAAACGGTACGCCGATGACCTTCGGGTACTTCTCGGAGAACTCGCGCAGCCAGTCGTCGGCGTGGAACGTGAACATGTCGTCGTAGAACTTGATGAACTGGGTGTCGTAGTTCCGCTTGATGTCGAGCAGCTCCTCGAGGAGCCGGTCGACGCTGTACCGGTTGATCGTCTTTCCCTTGCGCTTGTAGAGCTCGTTGAACTTCGCGTTGAAGCAATACGTGCACGGATAGGGGCAGCCGCGCTGCGAGATGAACGTCCGCATGCCGAAGTGCTTGAGCTGCGTTTTGTCGTATACGAGGGCGCGGTCGTGGAACGGCAGGTCGTCGAGGAAGCCCGCCCGGTCCCGCAGCGAGATCGTGCCGTCCTCCCGCCGGTTTCCCCGCGTGACGATGCCGGGCACGTCGTCGGGCGCGGCGCCCGCCGCGAGGCGCGAGAGGAGCTCAGGCCACGCCTCGTCGGCCTCGCCCACGGCGAGAAAATCCATGTGAGTCTCTTCGACGGGAAGCGCCTGCGCGCCCGGGCGGGGCGGTGGAGCCGCCAGCGTCTCCCCCCGGAGCCGCATGCGCGGATAGTTGAACGTCGGGTGGGGACCGCCCATGATCGTGAGGACGTCGTCGCCGAACGTGCCCTTGATCTCCCGCGCGACGTCGAACATGACGTTGCTCTCGCCCGTCTTCGCGCTGAACGCCACGATGTCCGGGTGGATCGCCTTGAGGTCGCGATCCAGCTCCCCGTGCTCGAGGACGGACAAAAACGTCTCGTGGCCTCCCTGCTTGGCGAGCGCCGAGAGAAGCTCGACGTTCAGGGGGTCGATGTTCTCTTCCTTGAGCATCGTGAAGAGGATCTTCATGCCTCCCCTAGGATAGTCTAAAGAGACGATGTCTCAGCGGTTGAGCTTTCCGGTGTCCGTTCTTCACACTGGCGCAGCGGTCGCGGCGATGGCGGTCCTGCTCGGAACGGCGCCTCACGCGCACTCTCAGAAATCGCCTGTCCCCTCTCCGAAGCCGTCATCTCCTCGGGCAAAGGCGCCGAAAAAATCCACGATGTCGAAGACCGCCGAGTTCACGGCGCTCCGGTCGGAATACCTCAAGGAGTTCCTCGAGCGCTTTCCGGTCGTCGCGACGTATCTGGGCGCGGAGGGCCTCGATCCCGCGTACGCGGCTCTGGATGGACGGCTCCGCGACTATTCCCCCGCCGCCCTGCACGCCGAGCGCGACTCGTGGACGGGTTTTCAGGCTCGCCTCGCGAAGATCGAGGTCAAGGCGCTTCCCGAGCCCGACCGCATCGACGCCTCCGTGATGGACTCGCAGCTCGCATTCCTCGTGCACAACCTCGACAGGCGCGTGCACGAGAAGGCCCTCGACGTGTTCCTCGAGGAGCCCCTCCGAGGCGTCGAGTGGACGCTGCAGGGCATGACCCCGGGAACCGGCGGTGCCCGCGGGACGAAGGCCGAGTGGCAGGCCGTCGCGGCGCGCGCCGCCGCCGTGCCCGCATACCTCAGAACGGCCCTCGCGAACGTTCGGCGCGGCACCTCGGGCAACGCGATTCCCGACCGGCGTCTCATCACGGCCGCGGTCGACGCGGCCGAATCGACGGCAGTGTATTTCGAGAAAGCCCTTCCCGAGAAAGCCGCGTCGTGGGGCGCCGACCTCGACGCCGAGACGAGAGCCGCCCTTGCGGCCGCGTGCCCGACCGCGGCAGCGGCGTTCCGGGATTTCCGCAAGGGTCTCTTCGACCTTTTCTTCGAGCCCGACGGAAAAGCGCTAAAGCCCGCGTTCGACAAGGACCGCTTCGCGGCCGGCGAGGCGGAGTACTCCTGGGCGCTGAAGAGCAACCTGCGCGTGACGCGCACCCCACGCGAGCTCCACGCCTACGGCAAGTCCAGGGTGGCCGAGACTCTGGCCGAGATGACCGCTCTCGCGCGCCGCGTCGCCGCGGACCGCAAGCTGCCGGACGCCTCGCCTGCCGCGGTCCTGTCGTTCCTCGGGAACGACATCCCGAAGAACGACGCCGAGATGCTGTCGTGGTACCAGCTCGCGTGCCGGCGTCTCGTGGAGTACGGCCAAAAGACCGGCATGTTCGACCTCCCGTCGGATTACCGCCTCGACGTCGTCTTCACGCCGCCGCCGCTGCGCGACACGATCGACGCCGCCTATTACCCGGCGCCGCAGCTCAAGAAGGGAGGCGTCGGGCAGTTCTACGTGACGCCGACGGGCGACGACCCCGCTGCGCTTCGCGAGCACGCGCGTGCCGCGATCGCGAGCCTGGCGGCGCACGAAGGCTTCCCCGGCCACGACTGGTACTACCAGTTCATGCGGTCACGCGCCGGTTCGATCTCCTCGATCCGCTGGCTGACGCCCGGCGGTGTTGAGGACTCCGCTTCGATGTGGGAGGACGCGATGTCGTCCGAGGGATGGGCGCTCTACTGCGAGCGCCTCGTGGGCGAGCCCCGCCCGGATTTCCCCGACGGCTTCTACAGCCCGGAAGAGCGCTTTTTCGAGCTTCAGAACCAGCTCTTGCGCGATGCCCGCGTCGTGATCGACACGGGAATCCACTGCGGCTTCATGTCGTTCGAGGACGCCGTGACGTACTTCGTGAGGAACGTCGTCTTCGTGAAGGGCCCAGTCTCGACCGATCCGGCGCTGAATCCCGACGCGAAAGAGCGCGCCGCGGTCGCATCGGCCCGCAGGGAGATCTTCCGCTACTCGAAGTGGCCCACGCAGGCGATCACATACACCTTGGGCAAGGCCGAAATCCTCGCGCTGCGCGAGGAATGCCACGCGGTCGAGGGGCCGGCTTTCTCCGAGCGGCGGTTCCACGAGGAGTTTCTCTCCGAGGGTCAGATCCCGCCGGGGGCGTTCCGCGCGCGCCTCCTCGCGAGAGCCCGCGCCCGTTCGGCCGCGACCGGCGCTCCGGACGCGACGAACATCGGAATTTCGCGCTGAACGGCGCGGAGCGAGCTCAGGCCGGCTTAGGCCCTTTGCGGTCGAGCGCGCGCCGGACGCTCCGCGCGAGCGTCTCGGGGTTGAAGGGCTTCTGGATGAAGTCGCTTCCGGGCTCCAGGATGCCGCGCTCGTCGAAGTAGCCCGACGCGAAGACGACCTTCATCGAGGGGCGCTCGGGGCTCAGCAGGTCCGCGAGGCGCCGGCCGTTCAGGCCCGGCAGGAGGACGTCGGTGAGGAGCAGGTCGATCTGTCCCGTGTATCCGCGCGCCGTCTCGAGCGCCTCCTCCGCGCTCGACGCGACGAGGAGGCGATAGCCGCTCCGCTCGAGCAGGAGGGAGGCGAGACGGCGCACGGATTCCTCGTCCTCGACGAGAAGGATCGTCTCCGTGCCCCCGCGCTGCAGGAACCGCGGGGTCACGTTCGAAGGCGAGTCCACGGCGCCGTGGACGCGCGTCAGGTAGACGAGCACGCGCGTCCCTTTCCTGGGCTCGCTCTCGATGTGGATGTAGCCGCCGCTCTGCTTCACGATCCCGTAGACCGTCGAGAGCCCGAGGCCCGTGCCCTTGCCTCTCTCCTTCGTCGTGAAGAAAGGCTCGAAGGCGTGCGAAAGGGTCTCGGCATCCATTCCATGGCCGGAGTCGGAGACCTCGAGCAGCACGTAGTCCCCTTCGGCGACCTTCGGAACCTCCGGAAGGTTCGCGGCATGAAGCGACACGTTCCGCGTCGCGATTCTGAGGACGCCGCCCTCGGGCATCGCGTCGCGCGCGTTCACCGCTAGGTTGAGGAGCACCTGCTGAAGCTGACCCGGATCGGCCAGAACGCGCCAGAGGTGCGGGTCGCGCTCGGCCTCGTACGTGACGTCCTCGCCGAGCGTGCGCCGCAGCATGCCGTCGACCTCGGCGAGCACCTCGTTCAGGTCGAGGATCTTCGGCTGGAGCACCTGCTTGCGGCTGAAGGCGAGGAGCTGTTTCGTGAGCGCGGCAGCGCGCTCTCCGGCCTTGCGGATCTCGTCCGCGGAGTGTTTCACCTCTGGCGAGGGGTCCGAGTCGAGAAGGAGCTCCGCGTACCCGAGGACTGCCGTCAGGAGATTGTTGAAGTCGTGGGCCACGCCGCCCGCGAGCCGTCCGATCGCCTCCATCTTCTGGGCCTGCCGGAGCTGCTCTTCCAGCGCGCGCCGTTCGACGAGACTGTGCACGACGTTGAACACGGTCCGGCGTCCGCTTTCCTCGATGAGAATCGCGTCGATCTCGACAATGACTTCTTTGCGGTCCTTCCGCCGGAAGGAGCGATTCGGGATCGTCAGCGTTTCCTGATCGACGAGCCGGTGGACGTTCGCGTCGACCGAGGCGCGATCGTCAGGCGCAAAGTCGTAAAGGCTCAGCGCGGACAGCTCCTCGGCGGAGTAGCCCAGCATGCGCTGAAACGCCGGGTTCGACTCGAGAACCCGCCGCGTCGCGAGATCGTAGAAGAAAAGACCGTCCCGCGACGACTCGATGACGCTTCGATAACGCTCGCGCGACACCCGCAGCGCTTCCTCGACCTCCTTGCGCTCCGAGATATCCACGATCGTCCCTTCGATGACTTCCGGAGTGCCCGGCAGAAGAGACGCGTGCTCGAGCGTCCAGAACAGGCTGCCGTCTTTTCGACGCGACCGCGACTCGCGCGCGATGAGCGTGCCCTTCTCCCTCAGGTCATCGAGAAAACGCTGTCGGGATTCCGCGCTCTCATGGAGCGCGACCGCGGATTGATCGAGGAGATCCTGCCGCGACTCGTAGCCGTAAAGGCGAGCGAACGCCTCGTTGCATTCGAGGATCCGGCCTTCAGGCGTCGTGCGGTAGATCCCGACGAGACTCTGCTCGAAGAGACGCCCGTACCGCTGCTCGGAGGCCCGGATCGAGGCCGTCTTACCGCGGCCGACGGCGAGGGCCCGGAACCGCGAGAAGGCGTCTGACCAGTTGATGCCGGGCACGCGCCTGAATCATAGCCCCGGACTCCTGCGACTCAGTCTCCCGAGACGACGAGGATCGATCCGGCCGAGAAGGCGTTGAACTCCGGCGCGTACATCGACTCCACGGTCGCGGGCCCCACGCGGAACGTGCCTGCCATATTCGCGCGCAGCCGGTATTCGAACGTGTACTGCCCCATCGGCAGACGCTCGAAAAAGAAGTTCGTCGCCGAGTCGCGGGTCTCCTCGTACCAGGCTATCCCGAGGTTCCACTTCCAGCGTGAGACCGCGTTTTCCGGCTCGAGGCCGGCCGCGCGGGGATCTCGCAGGTGAACGTACTCGGCCTCGTGCTTCGTCCTGAGAGAGATCTGCACCTCGATCTCGTCCCCCGGCTTCAGCACCGCGCCCTCCGCGAGCGGCGTCAGGACGAACTCGCGCCCGTTCGTCGCGCGCCGGAAGTACTTCCGCGAAACGGAAAAGAAGTCGCCGCGATCCTCGGCCGGGAGCTTCTCGGTGGAGTAGTGCCATGCTGCCGAGGCGAATGCGAAGCCCTTGCTCTCCTTCTCGACGACGACCGTCGAGGTCGTCTTCGGGTCGATCCTGTCGCCGGGCACGACGACGCGATTGTTCTTACCGTTGTACGTGGCCGGGTCGAACGTGAACGTGACCTTCTGGGTCCCGACGGTGACCGTCGCGTCCTCGGGGATCCCGAGCGCGCCCTCGCGCTTCAGGTAGTGGACGAGGGAGTAGATGACCTCGGCCGTTGCCCGAGTGGATTTCCACTGGTTCAGCTTCTTGTTGAGGAGCAGCCACTCGACGATGCCGTCCATCTTCGCGTTCTTAGGGTCCAGCTCGAGGAGCGTGCGCAGGGCGAACGCGTGCGTCTCGATCGTGTCGTTGTACCAGAGCCACGAGCGGTCCTCCGGAGCCCAGAACGTGCCCTGCTCGTCGTTCGTCTTCGCCGAGTCCATCACGGACGCCCACACGAGGTCGGCGTCCGCAGGGCGGCCCATGCGCTTCAATGTCAGCGCAAGGTACCCCTTCAGATACGGAGAGTGCGCCTTCCAGTGCTTGAACGAGTAGTCGAGCATTTCCCGGCGCTCGGTCTCCGTGACGGCGCCGTTCGAGAAGGACGCGTCGGGGTACGCCGAGACGACGTAGTTCAGGAAAGTGATGAACTCCCAGCATCCGTTCAGCGACATGCAGCGCTTCCACTCCGTGCGGTAGTGCTCGGCGACGTAGGAGAAGGCGAGCTGGGTCATGTCCTTCGGCACGTCCACGCCGAACTCGGCGGCCTTCGCAAAGCCGTGGAGGAGGTAGAGCGTCATGTATGGCGACGGCGGGCCGCCCGGGAACCACGGGAATCCGCCGACGGACGTCTGCGCCTTGCGAAGGCGCGCGAGCGCCGACTCCCGGTTCGCCCGCGCGACACGCGGGTCGAGGACGTCGAGCGTGCCGTTCTGCCCCGCGTCGCCGCCCCGCGACGTCGCGAGCCAGGGCGTCTCCTCGAGCGCCATCTTCCGGTTCGGGTCCAGGGCGTCCCAGCTCTCGAGAGGCGTCGTCCGCTTCGACATCTCGGCTGCCATCTTCGCGACGGCCGGATAGTCCTTGTAAACGCTCGAGACGATGCCCGTCGACACGAAGCGGTTCAGCGTCTGCTCCGTGCACTCGTAAGGGTAGTTGACGAGATACGGGAGAGCCTGGAGCACCGTGTAGAAGAGCTGCGCGTCCACCGTGACGACCATCTGCTCGTTCACGCGCGTCGGGTCGTCGTTCTTCGCGAGGTCGTCGAAGCGAAGTGTCTTCTTGTCCTTGTTCCTCAGCGTGACGAACCGCGACTGCACGAGATGCATCCGGCCCGGCAGAACCGTCACGGGACGCAGCTCGCCGTCGGAGACGTCGCCGGCGGTCGCCGTGACCTTGAACGCGGCGTTTCTCAAGCCCCTCGGGGCCGTCACGAGGAACGTCAGATTCGTTCCGCCGCCCGGCTTCACCGTGAACGGCTTTTTCGCGTCCGCTTCGCCGATCCCAAATGCCGAGTTCAGACTCGTGTTCCGGTCGGGATCGAGGATGTCGAGCACGAGCGTGCCGGAAAGCGGTTTATCGGACGCGTTGTTCACGACGACCTTGATCCCGGCCTTGTCGCTTTCGCGCAGGAAGCGCGGGACGTATGGGCGAACCATGAGGTCCTTCACCGTCCGCGTCTCTTTTTCCGCCGAGCCGCCGCGGAGATCCATCGTGATGGCATGGACGAAGACGTTCCACGACGTGACGGAATCCGGCACCGTGAACGCGATCGTGGCCGAGCCGTCGGCGCCCGTCAGAAGGTGCGGCTGCCAGAAAGCGGTTTCAGAGAAGTTGCTGCGCAGGGCGGCTGGTGAAGCGTCCCCTGCTTCGCCGCCGCTCGTCGTACCGTCGTCTTTTCTCTTAGAAAGAGAATCCCGCTCCCTGTCGCGCGAGTCCGATGCGGCATCGAGCTTGCCTTCGGCAACCGGCGCCTGCGCGCTGATGACGGACTCCTGCCGCGCCGCCTTCATGGCCATCGGCGCCGAGGCGGGGTACGCCTGGTTGTAGGCCATCCCTCCCATGGGTCCGCCCATGACTCCGCCCCGCCGGCCCGGGCCGCCGATGCCGTAGCCGTCGTCGAACTTCAGACGGTCGGCCGTGAGGCCGCCCCACGAGGGCGGGCTCGGAAAACCGCCGCTCGTGAGCCACAGCGCCTGCGCCGGGCCGAGCGTCGCGCGCCACGTCGCCGGGGTCGCGCGGTTCGGCAGGAGGGACAGCGGGCTCGGCGGCCGGTGAGGCGCGAAGATGTCGAGGCTCCGGTCGTACATGTACGCGAGAAGCTCGGCCGTCTCCGCGAGCGGGTGCTCTCTCGTCGCGCCCTTCACGCTCACGCGCCAGGTCTCGGTCTGGCCGGGCCGCAGGCGGTCGCGGAACGTCGCGAACGTGACCTTCAGCTCGCGGTCGTCCCACGGCACGAAGAGGCTCTGCGTCTGCTGGAGGAACTGGTGGTCGTTGACGGCCGTCACCGTGACGCCGAAGCCGCCGCGGTCCTCCTCCGTGATCGCCCGCTCGATCAGCGCCGCGTCCGTTCCCGCGCGCAGAATGCGGCGCTCGATGACCTTGCCGGCCCTGACGAAGTCGAGGAACAGAGCCTGGCCCTTGATCCCCGACGCGGCGTAGAAACGCGCGACGCCGCCCACTTTCACGGAGGACGACTCGACGAGGAGGACGAGCGGCAGCGCAGGCGCCGCCTTCGAACCCGCGACGAGAAAGTCCTGCGCCATCTCGTACTTCGCCCCGAAGTCGTCGGCCGTCGAGTAGCGCAGACGGTAGGCGCCCGCAGGCAGCGCGGGCAGCTCGAGCTTCGCCTCGCCCTTCGCGTCGTGCGTGACGGCGCCCGACGCCGCCTCCGCGCCGTCCTTCCACGCGTGCAGCCACTCGTCGACGGAGTAGTCCGTCGACCAGCGCGGGCGGAGGAGGTCGCCGGGGGTCTGGAATTCTTTGCTCCCACTTGCAGCGGTCGCTCCGCTCGTCGCGGCGACCGGATCGCTGAATGTCGCGCCGTTCTCGGAATTCTTAGAAGGAAATTCGGCCGGGAGGAGAGTCTTCTCGGGCGGCACGAGGCGGAGCAGGCGCCACGTCCCTTTGCCCGGACGAGGCGCGCCATCAAGGTCCGTCCTTTGGATCGTCCCCTCTCCCCTCTTCCCTTCTAAGAAAAATCCGGTTCCTCTCTCCCATCTCGCTTTGACGCTGACGAACCCGAGGTGGAACGACCGCTCCTGAGAGCGCGTCTCGCCGCCCTCGTCCGTGACGTCCGCCGAGAGGCGGTAGCGATACGTCACGTCCTTGCCGGCGCGCTCGTCGGCCTTCGGCGTGAACGTGACGGCGAAGGTCCCGTCCTGAGCGAGAGAGGCTCTGCCCGTCGCGACGATCTCGGCTCCGGCCGGGCGAGAGCCGCCCCACCAGCCCCACCACCACCACGGGTACTCGGCCTCGCGCGTGACGCGCCAGACGACGCTCCCGTTCGTGACGGGCAGGCCGAAGTAGTAGCGCGACCCGCCGCGGAACGTCGCGGGCCGGTTGAGGCGCAGAGGGTCTTTCGGGACGTCGAGCGTCGCCTCGAACGTCGGCCGCTTGTACTCCTCGACGCGGATCGAGGCGGCCCCTCCGGTCGCGCACCGCACGCTCCATGACCCGAGCGCGCGCCCGGCGGGGATCGCGAACTCTCCCGCCACCGACCCGTACGCGTTCGACGAGACGGTCTTCGATTCGACGGCCTGCCCGTTCGCGTCGACGAGCGTGAGCGTCACCGGCGTCTGGGGCGTGACTCGCCACCGCGCGAGATCGCCCCGGCCGCTGAAGACGACCGCTTTCCAGAGCACCTTCTGAAGCGGCCGGTAAATGCTGCGGTCCGTGTAGACGAGCGCCGAGGAGGTCTCCGAGGGCGCTGGCCGGTTCCAGAAGCCGAGAAAGCTCGGATCGAGCGCGAGGTCGTCGCCGCGCCGCGCGAAAAGGAAGTGCGATTTCCCGTTCCGGTCGGTCCCCGGGGCGAACGCCACGAGCCCGTCCGCCGACGCCTGAGCCGTCGCGACGCGCGCATGCCCCGCCTGCCAGTCGTACCTCCAGAGGGCGACGCTCGCGCCCGCCGCGGGCTGGCCCGTCGTCCCGGAGACGGCGCGCGCCTCGATGCCGCCGTCGTCCGTCTGGCGAATGTCGAGAACGAGGTCCGTCACGAGCATGCCGGCCGCGCGCAGGGGGTTCTGCCCCGTCGAGAAGTCGGCCCGTGGCGACGCCACGATCACGTAGAACCCCCGTGAAAGCGCCGGCGGGGTGACGAACGTCCGGTGCAGCTTGAAGTCGGTCGTGGCGGGCAGATCGACCTGGAACGTGGCCGCGGGCATCGCCGTCGCCACGAGGGCGTCCAGCTCCTTGCCCTGGGGCAGGAGGTTGTAGTCCCTCGCGCGAGAGAGGCGTTCCTCGAGGTCTACGGCATACGCGCGGAAATGCAGCGCGGCGAGGTTGCGGTGGGTCACTTCGATCGAGCGCCGGCCCGGGCCGTCCGCCGCCATCGCCGCGAGCCGGTAGTCGGGCTGCTCGATCTCGCCCACGATCGCCCGGCAGCGTTCGCCTCCGGTCGACCGCGGATACGTCCTCGCGCCCTCGAGGGCGAGGGCGCGCGCCTTCACGAGGCTGCCCGGCCTCTCGTCGGCCTTCACCAGCTCCGCGAGCTCGGCCTTCCCCATCGCCCACCAGGGAACGTCCGCGACGTCGACGAGGCGCTTCGCGAGATCGCGCCGGAGGAGCGACCGGTCGGAAGCGTCCGTCAGCGCCGCGTGAAGGCGCCGCACGCGCTCGAGCCGCGCCTCGAGAGCGGCCTCGCGCTCGCCGCGTCCCGTGTGCCAGGTCTCGAGGTCGTCGAGGACGGCGCCGAGCCTGACGAGCGGATGGACGGAGGGGTCCTCGAGCGCCATGAGCCGTGAAGCGGCCGGATCGCCCGCGACGAGCGACGCGCGGTCGAGCCCGAAAACGCCGTTCGACTGCTCGGGCCGCCAGAAGGTCGAGTCGGAGAGGAGCGCGACGAACAGGTACGCCGTGGCGTCCCGCAGCGTGTCGCGAATCCCCTTCGGATAGCTGTTCGCCACGAGATACTCGTCGAGCGCCGCCACCTTCGCGTTTCCGAGGCTCTCGCGATCGCGGAAGACCTCGGCGTACGTGCGGACGGCCTCGGCCGCGATCTCCTCGCGCGTCCACGCCTTGAGGTCGACCGCTCCCGTCGACGCCACCCTCTCGCGCTGGCCGATCTCCCACGCGTAGGCGCGGGCGTACGTGACGAGCGACTGCGCGTAGAAGAGCCGCAGCGCCGTGCGCGGCAGGAGGGCCTTCGGCCATGGCTGGTCCTTGAGAAAGCGGACCGACGTCTCGTACCCGTGAAGCGCGGTCCGGAGCTGGACTTCGCGGACGAGCGCCTTCGCCTCGTCCGCTTCGTCGCCTGCAGCCCGCGCCGTCTCGCGGATCTTCGCGACGCGCTGCGAAGCCTCCTCGAACTTCTGCTCCGAGACGAGGCGTTCGACTTCCTTCCACGTGGCGGCGCCGTCCGTCGCGTGGACGTCGTCGGAAAACGGACGCGCGAGAGCGATCGCTCCGGCGGCCGCGAGGGCCACGGCGCCGAGGCCGAAGAACGAAAGGCGGCGAGGAGTGAGTCGCATGAATCCTCCGCGAGTCTAAGACCCCGGAAACCGAGGGAAGGTTCCCCGGCCTACCGCATGAGGCGGAACGCCGCGACGGCTTCGAGCGTGCGGCCCTTTCGCTCCGCGAGGGCGCGGCGCGAAAGACGGCGGACGAGCGAGGCCCAGTCTGGGATGCGGCCGCCCGCGGCCTTCCTGAGGCTGCCCAGCCAGTCCTCCGGCCGGAGGCCGCGCGCCTCAGCGCGGCGCCGGAGGATCAGCTCGGCCCAATCGGGATGCGGCGTGCCGTCAAAACCGACCGCGAGCGCCTCGACGCTCCCACCGTGACGGAAGATGAAGAGCAGGCCCGCTCCGGAGGCGTCCGCTTTCTCGAGCAAAAAGAGTCCCACGCGCCCGTGCGCCCCGTCCTGAAGCTCGCGAAAAATCCCCTCCACGAGCGCGTGGCCCGAGGCGAAGAAATCGAGGTCTTCCTTGCGTACGGCCTCGTCGCGGTCGAACGTGCCGAGCCAGCGCGAGCCCCCGGGCACGCCGGGCAGGTGCTCGACGAGCGCGTCCGCGCCGAATTCCACGTACCACGTTCCCTTTCCCGAGCGCTCCTGCGTCTCGAAGCCGTGGAGGTCCGCGGCATCGAGGACGAAGCGCTCCATGTGCGCGTCGAGGTCGGCGGGGACGCGCGCGAGAATGCCCGGCGCCTTCTCCGGCCTGTAGCCGTCCTGGTGAAGATGGTGATAGACGGCTTCCCGCCGCGCATCGGCCGCGCCCTGCACCTCGGCCGCCAGCGCCTCGATCGGGAGAGCTTGTCCGACCTTCGCGAACCGCTCGGCCTTCCGGATCGCGGCTTCCACGTCGGCGAGCGAGCGCTCGAGACCGCCGAGCGGTGACGTGAAGAGGCCGATGCGCTCGTAGAGGTCCACGATCTCGCGTTCGAAGCCGTCGGGGGGACGGAAGTAGACGATTTCGACCGGCGTCGTCCGGTTGATGCGGTCGAGGCGGCCGATGCGCTGCTCGACCGCGGCCGGATCGCGCGGCAGGTCGAAGAGGACGAGCCGACGGCAGAACTCGAAGTTGCGTCCCTCGCCGCCGGCTTCGGTCGAGATCA
>CALAQS010000081.1 GCA_937888435.1 uncultured Acidobacteriota bacterium | reverse complement strand
ACTGCTTTGCCGGTAGGCCCCGAACCGGCCACAGAAACAGGGGATTGGAGAAAAAAATGAAGAAGACTCTTTCCGCTCTCGTTGCTGTCGCCCTCCTGTCATTCGGGGTCGCTTTCGCCCAACAGGCGACGACCACGACGCAGACCGGGCCCTCGACGACGACGAATCCCGCCACGGGCGCCACGATCGAAAGGTCCTCGACGACCACCGAGGTCCCGACTTCGACCGGCACGAAGACGACGAAGAAGAAGCACAAGAAGGTCACGAAGAATAGCGGCGCCACGAAGAGCACCACGACGAAGAGCGCGGCGGAAACTGCCTCGACTCCCGTCCCCGCCACCAAGTAAGCCTCAAAACAGCTTCGAGCTTCAGAAGGCCCCGGTTCTCCGGGGCTTTTTCTTGCTTCGACAACTCACGCGATCAGACATCCCTGAAATGCTGCGAGGTTGTTCGTGGAGGCTCCTGCCAGCACGACTCCGACAAGACGACGTCGCAGAGGTTGCAGGCAGCATTCGGACATGGGTCGCGGCCTACCGAACCCTTACACTCGCGAAGAGACCTAGATGATGCCTCCTTGTCCAGCCCTCGATCACGCCCTGGAGGGTGCCGTCGTCGCGAGCACCGTCAGAGACCAGACGGGCTGAGGACGCCAAGTGGCCGCAGCCTCGAGTGACACGCGACCCCGTCGTCTGCCGGACGGCGGTGGGCCCGCCGCGCCGCCGCTCGTCACCGTCATCATCGCCACCTACAACTGGAGCTCGGTCCTGCCGTTCGCGGTGGGAAGCGCGCTCGGTCAGACGTTCCGGAACCTCGAGGTCCTCGTCGTTGGAGACGGGTGCACGGACGACTCGGAGGCCGTCGTGACGGCGATCGACGATCCGCGCCTTCGCTGGATCAACCTTCCCGAGAACACCGGCCACCAGTCCGGCCCGAACAACGAAGGCCTTCGCCAGGCGCGAGGACAGCTGATCGCCTATCTCGGTCACGACGACCTCTGGCTCCCGCACCACCTCGCCCTGCTCGTCGCGGCTCTCTCCAAAGGGGCCGATCTCGCCCATGGCATCACCGCCCTCGTCCACCCGGACGGACGCCTCCAGGCGTACCCGTTTCGATTCAAGTTCCGCCCGGGTCGGGCCATCCCGCCTAGCTCCATGGTCCACCGGCGGACGGTCACGGACGCTGTCGGGAACTGGAAACCATGTGCGGAACTCCGCGAGGACCCCGAGGTCGACCTGTGGCGGCGCGCTCACCTCGCGGGCTATCGCGTCGGTTTCGTTCCTCGGCTGACAGTGGTCAAGTTTCCTGCGTCCTGGCGACGTGACGCCTATCGGACCCGGGCGTGTCACGAGCAGGCCGCCTGGCTCCGCCGGATCCAGGAGGAGCCGGACCTCGAGGCCGCAGAGCTCGGCCGGTTTCTCGAGGCGGCCGAGGATCGCTCGGCCCTGTGGAACTGGCCATACCTCGAACTGCTGCGGCAGGTGGTCGCCAGGCCCGTCGGTTACGTCCGTTACTGGCTATTGCACCCCTCGCTCTACTTGTCGGGCCTGAAGAAAGGGGGCACGATCGCCGCGAATCAAGAGTTCAAGGGTCTGGAACCCAGGAAGACGCGATGACACATCGCGGCGTCATCCCCACGAGCCGGACATGAAGGAGAGAAGCAACGTGTTGAAAGGCGCACAAAAGGACGGACAGCAAGTAACGAAGGGATGGACGAAACTCGTGGATCTCATCGACGGGGTTCACGTCCACGAGGTGCTCCACGTGCCACGGGACCACGGCGTCATCACCGAGGTGTTCCGCCCGGAATGGGACCCGACGGGCCTGCCGGTGGTTCACGTCTACCAGTCCCGACTCTTCCCGGGTGCGATCGGCGCCTGGAGCTGCCACGCGAAGAACGTCGACCGGCTCTTCATCAACCAGGGGCACGTCAAGATCGTCCTGTACGACGGCCGGGAGGAGAGTCCAACCCGCGGGCGCCTGAATGAATTCCACGTGGGCGATGCACGGCCGACGCTGCTCGTGGTCCCGACTGGCATCTGGCACGGCATCCAGAACCTCGGGGCCTCCGACGCCCTCATGCTCAACCTGCCCAGCAACGCATATGACTACGAGGATCCCGATCACTACCGGCTGCCGTTCAACACCCCCGAGATTCCGTACGTCTGGTCCCGAAGGGAAAGCGAGCGCCTCAGAGGAAAGTAGTCGCGTGGAAACGTCTCCGCGCCGGGTCGAGAGGTGCCGAGAAAAGGGGAACCTGTATGGGTGCAATGGGAATTGCGGGGCGCTGTGGCGCGTAGAGACCAGCGTCACACCCTCGGTTTCTTTCTCAATCCCGTCCCGAAGAGCTCGGTGATGGAGCGCCGCGCCAACCCGATCGCCGGGTGACGAAGAGCACAGCGAGCGTCCACGTCGGCGCGAGGTCCACGCCCGGGGCGAGCTCTACGAGGAAGGTCGGAAGGAAGACCCAGTGCCACCCGAGGAGCGTGACCATCGCGACCATGACAGCGACGTCGAGCACGGCGTCGACGACCTCGGGCGCACCCCCGGCGAAAAGCGGCAGCAACCCTATCTGAATGGCGTCGGCCACGACCGCGATGATCCGTGCGGCAAGGACCCGGCGCTGCGCCTCCTGCACCTGCGCACGTTAGGCTCGGCGAACGCCGGCGGTCAACTCACTGCGCAGGCCAAAAGCGTGAACACGATCGGCGTGTTCAATTCGAGCAGTAATGTAGAGGTCCAATGGGAATTGCGGGGACTTTTCCGCGACCCCACCTCCCCGCGGCGTAACCAAACCACGTCACTCGGTGGGTTTGGTAACTCGGTCCTCTTTCCGCTCGTCGTCCAGCGCTTCCGCACGAGGAACAGCGCGGGTGAGATCGGAGCCTTCCGGGGTCTTCGCAGCAAGCGCGCCGAGCCCCGTGAGCCGCTCGGCAAGAAACTCCTCTAGAAAGGACGTATCGTCGAAAAGGCGAAGGCCCGAAGGATCGGCCAGAAGGCTCTGGCCGTGCGTCAGCCCGTCATACTGGATGTGCCAACCGCGCGCCGTTTCGGCGGGGTCCCAGCGCCCTATCCGCTCGCGGAATATCTTCCGTTCTCCGTGAGCCTGGCCGCGGATCGGGTAGTGGCGCATCAGGAACTTGAAGGGAAAGACCCGGCGCCCCTCGAAGATCGCCTCATGACCACCCGACGAGGTGAGGCAGACGTCTCGTCCCGCCGGGCGGAACGCGTTCACGCGAAGGAAATCCCAAAACGGGGACGAGAAAGCGAAATGGCGGAAGTGACGCTCGTGGTCCATCCCCGCAACGAAGGCTTCGTCCACGGCGGGGTGAACCACGACGGTGAAGTCCACGGCGTCGTATCCCCCGCGGCTGACAAGGAAGAGGCCCTCACGAAGCGTGACGCCGGGCCAAGCCGAGCGGCGCACCTCGTCGATGTCGGTGTGGAGGAACCAGTCGGCGTCGAGTTCTCGTACGAGCCGCTCTTTCTCCGTGAGAAGGGCAGAGAGGGAAAAGGTGTCGGACGGGCCCGAGGCGGGAAAGCGGCGGACGTCGAGGACGCCACGGCCGAGCAAAGAGCGAGCGATCTCCCACGTCCCGTCCGTCGACCAGTTGTCGAGGACGAGGATCTCCACCCCTTCGGTGGACAGCTTCTCAAGAGCCGCTGCGACGAGATCCGCCTCGTTGTAGACGCAGACGAGCGCGACGACGCGAAACTCCGCAGGCGACGCATCGCGGGGAGCAGCCGCTGACGATACGACCACGGCCGGGATACTCTTTGCGCCGGCATCGTTCGCGAGCCAGCCGCGGAACGCCGTAGGTAGCCCTGCCGTCAGAAGCGCCTTCTCGAGAGAGAGTGGCGACACGCCGGCCCCTCCCGCGACGAGTGTCACGGGCGCCGTGGCGGCGGCGTCGCGCAGGGTCTCGAGGTCCGATCCAGGGACCAGGAGCTGCCCCAATGGGTCGCTCCAGAGGACAGCTGCCGACGCGAGCTCTTCGAGCGGCGCGGCGCCGGTATCGAGAAGCTCGGCCCCGCGGACGAAGCACGTGCAGCGGAAGCGCGTGCCCAGATGCGTCGCGAACGCCTCGGGAGTGGGCGACGTTCGCGTTGGGTCCTCGAGAGGGACGAGTGGACGCATCGCCTAACCGCGACCGGCAGCACGGAAGCCCTCACGGGCGGAGGCGCGGAGACAAACGCTGCTCATCCGATACCGAGATTCTGCCTGACTCTTGAAAGTCGGCGCCACAGAGCGGTCAAGGCTACGCGTAGAGACCAGAGTCACGCCGGCGGCGGGCGAACCGCCTCGTGTTAAATTGTCGCGGGATGAGGAGCTTGGGACGGCCTAACCCTATCTTGCCGTCCGGAGTGGTAGCTGCCGGTGCTGATGCAAAAGCAGCCTGAGGAGCAGTCACGAAGATGGGCACGACGGAGATGAAGACGCGGCGGCTCGGAACGGAGGGATTGACGGTTTCCGCCATGGGGCTCGGATGCATGGGGATGTCGGAGTTCTATGCCGGGCGGGACGAGAAGGAGTCCATAGCGACGATCGATCGGGCGATCAGACTCGGTGTCACATTCCTCGACACGGCCGACATGTACGGCCCGTTCAAGAACGAGGAGCTTGTGGGCCGGGCGATCCGAGGCTGCCGCGAGGCGGTCGTCCTCGCGACCAAATTCGGGAACGTCCGCGGCGAGGACGGCAGCTTCCTCGGGGTGAACGGGCACCCGGAGTACGTTCGCGCCTGCTGCGATGGCTCTCTTCGCCGTCTCGGCGTCGACCATATCGACCTCTACTATCAGCATCGGGTCGACAAGACAGTCCCAATCGAGGAGACCGTCGGCGCGATGGCGGGGCTGGTCGAGACGGGAAAGGTCCGCTACCTCGGTCTCTCCGAGGCCTCCCCCCGGACGATCCGCCGGGCCCACGCCATCCATCCGATCTCTGCCCTTCAGAGTGAGTACTCGCTGTGGACGCGGGACCCCGAGGACGAAGTTCTTCCGACCTGCCGCGAGCTGGGAATCGGCTTCGTCGCCTACAGCCCGCTAGGCCGCGGGTTCCTCACGGGACGCTTCAGGACGTTCGAGGAGATTCCCGAAGGTGACTATCGCCGGAACTCGCCCCGGTTCCAGGGGGAGAACTTCAGGAAGAACCTCAAGCTAGTCCGGCGCGTCGAAGAGATCGCTTCAGCGAAGCGTTGTACGCCGGCCCAGCTCGCACTCGCCTGGCTCCTCTCCCGCGGCGAGGACGTCGTACCGATCCCGGGCTCGAAGAGCCGCTCGCGCCTCGAGGAGAACGCCAAGGCCCCCGGCGTCGCCCTGACAGCCGATGAGCTAATGCAGATCGAGGAGGCGGCGCCAAAGGGGATCGCGGCCGGGGCCCGCTACCCCGAGTTGGCGATGCGGGCCCTGGATGTCTGACGCGGGTCCTGCCCCTAGTCGGTCTCCCTGTTTCGGGCCCGCGTTTTCGGCGGCTGAAGCCCCTTTATGTAGGGCCGCAATTCCCATTGCACCCCTACACCGTCAGAGAACGCCGTCACGCCTCTGATTCCACCGACGGCCCGGATCGTCTAGGCTTCCTCCGTGAGGCTCTCACGGCGCGACACCCTGCGCGTCTTCGGCGCCACGGCGGCGGGCGCCCTGCTCGGCCGCTCCGGGGCCGGGGCTTCGCTCGAGCCCTTGCTCCGCGCGATTCCGTCCTCGGGCGAGCGAATCCCGGTGGTCGGCCTCGGCACCTGGTCCACGTTCGACGTCGGCTCCTCCGCCGCGGAGCGCCAGCCGCTCGAAGAGGTGCTCACGCGGTTCGCCGAGCGCGGAGGCCGCGTCGTGGACTCGTCTCCCATGTACGGCCGGTCGGAGGCCGTCGTGGGCGAGATCGCTGCGAAGCGGGGGATCACGGCGAAGCTCTTCCTCGCGACGAAGGTCTGGACCCGCGGGCGCGCGGCCGGGATCGAGCAGATGGAGACGTCCGAGAGGCTCCTCGGGACGAAACGCCTCGATCTCCTGCAGGTCCACAACCTCCTCGACGTCGACACGCATCTCGCGACGCTGCGCGCCTGGAAGGAAAAGAGCCGCGTCCGCTACATCGGCGTCACGCATTACAACGAGAGCGCCTATCCCGAGGTCGAGCGCGTGCTCCTCCGGGAGAAGCTCGATTTCCTCCAGGTGAACTACTCGCTGGCCGAGCGCGGGGCCGAGAAGAGGATCCTCCCCCTCGCTCGCGACAGGGGCGTCGCCGTCCTCGTGAACCGTCCCTTCGGCGGAGGGGAGGCGCTGAGACGCGTTCTCTCGCGGCCGCTGCCCCCGTGGGCCGCGGAGCTCGACTGCACCTCGTGGGCCCAGTTCTTCCTGAAGTGGATTCTCGCGCATCCCGCCGTCACGTGCGCGATTCCCGCGACGAACAAGCGCGCGCATCTCGACGACGACCTCGACGCCGCTCTCGGACGCCTGCCGGACGAAAAGCTCAGGCGCCGGATGATCGAGGCGTTTTGACAGGCGTTCCTGTTAATCGCTTTCAGCCGCTCTCGACATTTCAGGGCGACAGAGAACGCCATCATCCTTGCTCGAGCACTCTCCTGACCAGCAGCTCTCGACCCGAAGGGGTCATCTTTGCTCTACTGTGCGCGTTCACCGGGGCCTCCTCACTGTGGGTTCGTTGATGTCCGCTGACACCAGCTTCCCACAGGAGACCCCGTGAACAACGTCCTGAGCAGCTACACCTAGCGCACTCGCCACGGCGCGGAATGGCAGCAAATGCTAGGCTGAGCGCGATGCGAATGATGTGTACCGCCGTTCTCGTTGCGATCGGGATGTCCGGCGTGGGCAGGGCCGAGTCTCTGCCTGTGAACGCCGAGGCGCTCGGGATCGGACTCGAGTCCTATCCCTATCCTTTTCCCGTCGAGCTCTTCCCGCTGGAGATCGAAGGACAGATGGTGCGCATGGCCTACATGGACGTGCGTCCCACTGCGGCCGGAAACGGACAGACGGTCGTCCTGTTGCACGGGAAGAACTTCTACGGCAACTCGTGGGAGGGGACGATCCGCGAGCTCACACGTGAGGGTTTTCGCGTCGTCGTGCCCGATCAGATCGGCTTCGGGAAGTCCTCGAAGCCGGACATTCAGTACAGCTTCGATCTCCTCGCGGCGAACACGGCCCGCCTCCTTGACAGCCTCGGTGTGAAGCAGGCCGTCGTCGTCGGACATTCGACTGGCGGGATGCTCGCCGTGCGCTTCGCGCGCACCTACCCGTCACGTGTGACGCGGCTGGTCCTAGAGGACCCCGTCGGTCTGGAGGACTACCGCTTCAACATCCCGCCCCAGACGTTGGAGACGCTGTTCAAGGCCGAGCTGGACCAGACGCCCGAGAAGCTCCGCGCGTTCTATGCGCGCTACTTCGCCGATCCGAAGCCGGAGCTGTACGAGCGGGACGTGGAGCTGGCGTCGCGGGTCCTGAGGAGCGGTGAGTATCCGCGCTGGGCGAAAGCCTCGGCACTCGCCTACCTGATGATCTACGAGCAGCCGGTGCGGCACGAGCTCCACCTTCTGAAGCCGCCGGTGCTTCTCGTCGTGGGAGAGAAGGACCGGACTGTGGTGATGCGTCAATATGGTGACCCGGCTGTCGTGAAGACCATGGGGCAGTATCCGGAGCTGGCGGAAGCGGCGGCCAGGGACATCCCGGATTGCAAGCTCGTCATCGTGCCGGCAGCCGGGCACGTACCACACCTCGAAAGGCCGGAGGCATTCCATCGAGCGCTGTTGAGCTTCCTGAAGCCCTAGGTCCGCCGCGTCGTCAGCTACTGTAGGAGTGCAGCCCAAGGCTGTTCGGCCGGACGCCGGCCCACCTGTCCGCAGTCCCGCCTCCCCACGGCAGGCCGGGCGAAGGCACGATGGATTCACTTTATCCCGTCGGGTATCTCGACGCGGAGCGGCGGCTGCCGGTGCTGGTTCGAAAAGCAGCCTGAAGGGGCCGTCTGGCGAGAAGGAAATTGAATAAAGGATACTGGTGGCGCCGGTCGCCGAACGGACGTCAACCTTCACA
>CALAQS010000080.1 GCA_937888435.1 uncultured Acidobacteriota bacterium | reverse complement strand
TTGCTCCGCTCGGTGCCGGGGGGATGGGGGAGGTCTACAAGGCGAAGGACACGCGGCTCGGGAGAAACGTCGCGATCAAAGCTCCACCCGAGGAGTTCTTCGAGGACAAAGACCGGGTGGCCAACTCGAGAGAGAAGCCGGCGGCGCTGAATCACCCCGGAATCGCTGCCAGCTTCGGCGTCGGAGCACGTCATGATCTCGAATGAGACGCACGGCACATTCGACGACATTCTGGCTACCGCCAAGCCCGAGCTTCGCTCGGTATGTAAAGCGCTACGCTCTCTGATCGCCTCGTCGCACAACCGCTTCGTCGAGGTGGTTTGGCCCAAGCAGAAGATCGCGAGTTTTGGTGTGGGGCCGAAGAAGATGACCGAGCACTATGCGTACATTGCGGTTCAAGGTACACACGTGAATCTCGGCTTCTATCACGGCACGTCGCTGACCGATCCGGCGGGGCTTCTCGAAGGCACCGGCAAGCAGCTGCGTCATCTCAAGCTCCGGCACGTTTCCGAGGTAAAGAGCCCCTTCGTCGTGGCGTTGCTTCGCGAGGCCATTTCAGATCGCAGGCGTCACGTACCCGAATCCTGACAACACCTTGCAGCGGACTCGCTTGCGCTCGCCGCTGACGTGCCACCCGCTAGTCACCGAGTAGTCCAATGGAAGATCACGGCACAGTTCAGGACGGGTTTCCTAGTCGCCGTGCAGCGGCAATCGATCTCAGCGTTGCCGTCGCCTTCTTTCTCGCCTGCTCAGCCGCCCAGCCAGTGTTGGATTCGCTATTACGGCAGGGCCGGGGTCTGGACGGGGTCCTTGCCCTCGCAGGCTACCAGTTCGCATGTGAGGGCTTAGCACTGCTCGTCATCATGTTAGTTCGCCACGAACGGCTTTCCAGCTACGGAATCACCAGGCAGAATGCCGGCAAGTCGGTTGCACTCGGACTGACGCTGGCTGTAATCAACGACATGGCGATGTCGTGGCATGCCGGAGCGCTCCTGTGGATTCCCCTGCGACGGCACTCGGCGACGCGCATGTCATTGGCGGCCGGTTTCCCGGCGAGCGTCGTGGGGCTCGTCGTCACGGTGGCCGTGTGGGGCCTCGCAGAGAGTTTCTTCGGAGTCTTCTTCTCCAAGAAGCTCAATGAAGCGCTTGGCCGCAGTGGCCACGGGTGGCTCTCGGTTGGCGCTCTCGGTTTTGCATTCTTCAACGGCTTGATCCATCTGGCGATCGGCCAGGGCCTTCAGGGGTTTGTGACGAGTTTTGCATCCGGATATGCGATTGCGGTGATTCCCGCCGTTACGGAGAATGCTTGGGGGAGCGCACTCGTGCAGATCCTGACTGACGCCGTCGGCAAGCTCTGAATACGCAAGGCGGTCGGGTTTTCCGTGGAGCGGGCTTGAGTGGCGCACGCGAAGATGTGGCGAGCTATAGGGACGTAATGGGAATTGCCGGGGACTGTACTGATGTAACGGGAATTGTCGGGGCTCTCACTGCAGCTCTCCAGGCGTGGCAGATCCGGGAGGCGCGCACGAGATATCCTAAGAGCGGGCGGAATTCTCCAGTGAGGTGAATCCATGACTCTCGCGCCGCGCCTCGCGATTCCCGGCCTCCTCCTTCTCGCCTTGCCCGTTTTCGGTCAGGGGGCGTCCCCAGCCGCCCCGAAGGTAATCGAGAAGCCCGCTCCAGAAGCCGCGAAGTTTGCGGCGCCGGGCGCCGAGCTGAGGACCTGCCTCGCCATCGAGAACCGAGAAACCAAGGACCCGTCGTCGCCCTTCAAGGTCGTTCGCAACCCAGGCTCGGGGGTCTCGAGATGATGATTGCTTCTCGCCTGCACGCTCGGCGCGCCCTCCTCATGTTGCTCTTCCTGGGTTTGCCGGGCCATCCCGCACGCGCGATGCCGGCCGACGCCGAGATTCCGTCGCCCGAAGTTCAGCGGGCCCAGCAGGATGCAGCAAAGGGGCGCTTTGCCGCTGCGAAAGAGTTACTCAACTCGATCCTCGCCTCGCCTCTTACACGACCGAAGGACCGCGCCGAGGCAGGCGCTGAGCTTGCACGCATCGAATGGCGCATCGACGGTCAGCCCGACACCGCCCGTGAACGACTACAAAGACTGATCCCTGAGTCGAAGAAAAAAGTCCAACCGCTCCTTCTCCTCTCGCGAATGGAGCGAAGCCTGCAGCGGTTCGATGCGGCGCGCGCCGCCGCGCGGCAGGCCCAGGGCGCCGCCGAGACGAAGGACGAACGCGACGCGTCCAGCGTCTCCCTGGCCCGCGCCCTCGTCGAGAAGGAAGTCCTCCTCGCCCGCACCGCCAAACCTGGCGCTTCCGACGAGAGGGCCCGGAGGAGGCTCGCCGAGGCTCTCGACCTCCTCGCGCCGATCGTGCATGACGAACCCGGCCTCCTCGACGCGTCCCAGGTGCAGCTTCAGGCCGCTCTCCTTCTGGATGACGGCCACCACGCTCTAGAGGCGTGGCGGTCGTACTACACCGCTTCCGGAGCCGCGGACTCGACGCTTCTCGCGGGCCCGCGGGCGGTGCTCGGCGAGCTGTTGCCGCGCTGGGCGGGCCCTGCGGCCAGCAGGGCCGACCGCGAGGCGCTCGTGAAGGCTCTCGCGGACTCGCGGTTCTTTACCGAGGCCGTTCTCGTTGCGAAAGATCCACGCACACCCGATGCGGCACGTGTGGCCGACATTCCTTGGGTGAAGGACCTCATCCTCTACGAGGCCTACGCGCGTGCCTTATTGGACATCACCGACCTGTATTACCGCGACGTGGCCCAAGGAAAGGCCGACGCCATGGCGTGGAAAAAGGACCTCACCGAAAAGACCGAGGCGCTCTGGAAGAGCCTGTCGTGGCCGAATGGAGTCCCACCTTTCGACAAGACGCTCCTCGACGGCCACCCCGACAACGGCCTCGGAGACCGATTCGGCACGATGATCGACTGTGGGAAGACCGGAGGCGTCCTGAATCTCCATATGGGACATCGCGTCGTGGACGAGAAGCGAACAGCGGAGCAGTACGGCCGGCGGGCTTTCATCCGCTTCGTCGCGCTCGACGCGATTGTTTCAAACGGCTACGAGACGTGGATGTGGGACGGACATGGCGCGCACGGGGGATGGGGCAGCGTGGGCCTCATCGTGCAGGTGCGGCCAGCATATGCCGAAGGCGCGCTTCGCGAATGGCAGGAGCTGACGGACGCCGACCGTCGCGCGAAGGCCGACGCGAGAATGGCCGAGGAGACCCTCCGCGACGTTGATCGGGCCGCGAAGGACCCTTACGCGTATCTGCCCGGGCTCGCACTCCGTCTCAGGAGGCAGGGCCTCCAGAGCATCCTCGACGATCTCAAAGCGAAGGGAATGTCGGGCGGCCTGCTCCGGGCAGGATTCGTCGCCGCGGCCGACCGGGCTGTGATCGAGTCGTCTATTTTCGCCCACGAGGGTCGTCACGCTATCGACGCCGAGTTCGAGACCCATTTTTTCGGCCTCTTTCTTGGTGGAGGCCTTAACAGCAGCGCCGCGCTGGAGTTCCGGGCGAAGCTCTCAGAAATCGCTTTCGCGCCCGTGCCGCGTCTCGCCTTCGGGGGAATCCTGAACGAGAACATCGGGGGCCCTACACCGCACGGCCAGGCGAATCTGAAGCTCATGAAGGGGCTCGTCGCGTGGATGGACGCGCACCACGCGGAGATCGATGGCCTCGACCCGAAAAAGCCCCTCCTCACCCAGCTAGACCGGCTCACGGACGATCAGCTTCGCGCCTCAGCCCGCTCGCTCGACCCTATGGCAGGCCCCCAGAACTAGGCCACTGTAGGGACGCAATGGGAATTGCCGGGGGCTGTGGCGCGCAGAAACCAGCGTCCGGACGGCCGTTTAGGTTCGAGAAATCGGCCCTTTTCCTTTCCTGAAGGATCCCCGAGTGGATGGCTCAGAGCGCGGTGGTCCGGGACTACCGGCCACTGGGAATCGGACGGCGCCGCTGAGACTTGGTATCGTTCGACGACGATGAGGGCCGGGGAGTTGCTTCGCTGGCAGCGAGACGGATACCCGCGGTACCACCGCTCGCGCGGAAACCTGCTGATCCACGTCGCCGCGGTACCGTTTTTCCTGCTGGGGAGCGTTGGCCTTCTCGCCTCAGCCATCCTGCTCTCCTGGAGGCTGGGCGCGGCGTCGCTCGTCGGGATGGTCGCCTCGATGGCCGTGCAGGGGCGTGGGCACCGGCTCGAGGCCGTCCCGCCCGAGCCTTTCACGGGCCCCGCCAACGCACTTGCGCGCATCGTCCTCGAACAATGGGTCACGTTCCCGCGCTTCCTCCTATTGGGCGGGTGGTCCCGGGCGTACCGGGCGGGATAAGCGCGGCGGACTTCACCCTCGCGGAAGGATCCCCGGGGTGGATGGCTCAGAGCGCAGTGGTCCGGGACCATAGGCGCCGGGAGGCTCCTAGAGGGGACCGCGACAGCGGGGTAGGCAGCTTGAGATGGGTCGTCCTCGCGCCCGGAGGTATTTCCCTAGCGCTCGGCGTGATGAATCTCTACTAGGGTAGGGATATCTGACTCTCCGAGGCGTCACGACCACAATGACGCGAGGGATGCCGATATGATGGGATGAGAGGAGAAGAGATCATGGTGCGACCGAGCCGTGGAGACGAGAGGAGTTCATCTTGAGGGCGCATCCGAGGGAACGGTTCTCCTCGGAACTCACGCTCACACCTGCGATGGTCAGCGCTTATGCCCTGGCTGCTGGCGACGCCAATCCCATTCATCATGATCCGAAATTCGCGTCGTCTACGCGATATGGACGGATCATCGCTAGCGGCACACACACAACTGCGCTTTTGCTCGGGTTAACTGCTTCTTACTTTTCGAAGATGGGTGCGATGGTGGGCCTGGAGTTCTGGGTCCGCTTCCGTCGCCCGATTTATGCTGACGAAACAATTCGGCTGGAATGGCTCGTGATCCGAGTTACTCCGAATGAGAAGCTCAACGGCGACATTGTCGAGCTCCGCGGCCGCATCAGAGCCCAGGACGGCCAAACCGCCGTGGGCGCGAAGGGTCGCGTCCTGGTCACCGATCGGCTCTAGGGAACGAAGGAAACCTCGAGAACGTCTTCGCTGTCTTTCGGTGAAGCGCGAACGAATGTGGCCCAGCAACCTGACCCGCAACATCGGCTTTTCACGGATCTCGTGTAGGGGCGCAATGGGAATTGCCGGGGGCTGTAGGGCGGCAATGGGAATTGCGGGGCGCTGCGGCGCGTGGAGACCAGCGGCACGTCTTCGGTTTCTTTCTCAATCCCGGCGCGTAGACGGGCATTCTGTCCGGATGGCTATTTTAGGTTCGAGTAATCGGCCTTTTCCCTGAAGGCTCCCCGGAGTAATGGCTCAGCGCGCAAGCCTCCGAGACCAGGCTCCCCTGAC
>CALAQS010000079.1 GCA_937888435.1 uncultured Acidobacteriota bacterium | reverse complement strand
CACGGGCTCTCGCCGGACGAGTTCCTGAGTATCCGCGAAATCCTCGGCCGCGACCCGAATCTCGTGGAGCTGGGGATCTACTCGGCGCTCTGGAGCGAGCACTGCTCGTACAAGTCCTCGAAGCCGTACCTGAAGGAGCTCCCCACGACGGGCCCGCGCGTCCTGCAGGGACCCGGCGAGAATGCCGGAGCCGTGGACATCGGCGACGGCCTCGCGGTCGTCTTCAAGATGGAGTCCCACAATCACCCGTCGTTCATCGAGCCCTATCAGGGCGCGGCCACGGGAGTGGGCGGGATACTGCGCGACGTCTTCACGATGGGCGCGCGTCCGCTCGCGATCCTCGACCCGCTCTTTTTCGGAGACCCCGCGGCTCCGCGCATGCGCGACCTCGTGGACGGCGTCGTGCGCGGCGTCGGGGGCTACGGCAACTGCATCGGCGTGCCGACGGTCGGCGGGATGACTTTTTTCCACCCGGCCTACGACAAGAACATTCTCGTGAACGTCATGGCGGTCGGCATCGTGCGGCAGGACCGGATCTTCCGCGCGAAGGCCGCCGGCGCGGGAAATCCCGTCCTCTATGCGGGCTCGAAGACGGGCCGCGACGGGATCCACGGCGCATCGATGGCGTCGGACGTCTTCGACGATCGGAAATCGCAGCGCCGCCCGACCGTGCAGGTGGGCGACCCGTTCGTGGAAAAGCTCGTCCTCGAAGCCGTCCTCGAGGTCCTCGAGGGCGACGCCGTCGTCGCGATCCAGGACATGGGGGCGGCCGGGCTGACGTCTTCGACGTTCGAGATGTGCGCTCGCGGCGGTGTCGGGATGGAGCTGGACCTGTCGAAGGTCCCGATGCGTGAGACCGGCATGACGCCGTACGAGCTGATGCTCTCCGAGTCGCAGGAGCGCATGGTCCTTGTCGTCCATCGGGGGCGGGAGGCCGAGGTCGCCGCGGTCTTCCGCAAGTGGGGCGTGGACGTCGCGGCGATCGGCGTCGTGCGCAAGGAGCCGCGCATGCGCCTCCTCTGGGAAGGCGCCGTCGTCGCCGATCTCGAGATCGCCCCGCTCGTCCAGGAGGCTCCGCTCTACCGGCGCGCCTCCACCGCGCCGAAGCCTCTCCCGCCCTCGACGCCTGTCGCCCTCGACGGCGCGCCGGACGATGCCGCGGCGCTTCGCACGCTTCTCGCGTCGCCGAATCTCTGCTCGAAGCGGTGGATCGCGGCGCAGTACGACTGGAGCGTGAGGACGAACACGGTCGCCGGTCCGGGCGGCGACGCTGCCATCATCCGGGTCCCGGGGACACCGAAGGGGCTCGCGATGACGTGCGACGTCAACCCGCGTTACGTCGCGGCCGACCCGCAGACCGGCGCCGCGCACGCGGTGGCCGAGGCCGCGCTCAATCTCGCCTGCGTCGGCGCCAAGCCGCTCGCCGTCACGGACTGCCTCAACTTCGGGAACCCCGAGCGCCCCGAGATCCTCGGCCAGTTCGCGGCGGCGATTCGCGGGCTTTCGGAGGCCTGCCGCGCGTTCGAAACGCCCGTCGTCTCCGGCAACGTATCGCTCTACAACGAGACGGACGGCGTCTCCATCCTGCCCACGCCCACCGTCGGAATGGTGGGCCTGCTGGACGACGTCACGCGGACCGTCGGCCTCCATTTCGCGCGGGAGGGCGACATCGTGGCCCTCCTCGGGACGACGCGCGACGAGATGGGCGCGGGCGAGTACCTCGCGACGATCCTCGGGCGCGACGAGGGCCCGTGCCCGGCGCTCGACCTCGCCTCGACGCGCGCTCTCGTGAACCTCCTTCTGGAGACGGTGCGCGACGGCATGCTCTCCTCCGCGCACGACCTCTCCGAGGGCGGCCTTGCCGTGGCGCTCGCCGAGGCCGCGATGGGTCCCACGGGCCTCGGGGCCGACGTCAACGTCGCGACGCCGCTGCCCACCACCCGTCTTCTCTTCTCGCAGACGGCAGGGCGCGCCGTCGTTTCGATGCCGGCGGGACGCGAGCGGAACCTCGTGGAGGCCGGGCGCCGTTACGGGGTCGCGGTCTCGCTTCTGGGCCGCGTCGTGCCGGGCCGCCTCGCCGTGTCCGTCAACGGCGCGCGGGCGCTCGATCTGGCGACGGCCGCGCTGAAGTCCGTGTCCGAATCCGCCTTTCTCGAGCTCCTGGAGGCCTGAAACGTGAAGAGACTTTCCGTCCTCGCCGCGGTCGCCGTTTTGTTCGCGACATCTCTCGCCGCTCCTGCCGCGCGCGCCGCCGCTTTGAAGATCGGGGCCCCGGCGCCCGACTTCACGCTGCCGGCCGCCTCCGACGGAAAGGCCGTCGCGCTGAAGGATCTTCTCGCGAAGAGCAAGGCGGTCGCCGTCGTGTTCGTCGCGACGAAGTGTCCGGTCTCGAACGCCTACAACACGCGCATGGCGGCCCTCGGGAGAGAGTACGCGGCGAAGGGCATCCCGCTCGTCGGGATCAACAGCAACAAGACGGAGCCGGCGACCGAGGTGAAAGAGCACGCGGAAAAGCACGGCTTCACGTTTCCCGTTCTCAAGGACGACGGCAACAGGATCGCCGACGCTTACGGCGCGACGCGCACGCCGGAGGTCTTCGTTCTCGACCCGAAGGGGAACCTGCTCTACCACGGGCGCATCGACGAGAACCAGGACGATCCACAGGGTGTTAAATCGCCGGACCTGAGGAATGCGCTCGACGCCATCCTCTCGGGAAGGCCCGTTCCCGCCGCCGAAACGAAGGCCTTCGGCTGCACGATCAAGCGCGTTTGAGGCTCGCCCGAAGAATCCTGCTGGCGACGGCCCTCGTGGTCTTCGCGCGCTCCGCCGCTTCCGAGCAAGTGAAGCTCGTGAGGCCGGAGCAGTACCGCGCGCGCGTCGTGGCGGCGAAGAAGGGCCGCGTCGTCCTCGTGAACTTCTGGGCGACGTGGTGCGACCCGTGCCGCGAGGAGATGCCCGCCCTCGTCTCCGCCGCGAAGGGATTCTCCGCGAAGGACGTAGCCGTCGCCCTCGTGTCGACCGATTCGCTGAAGAAGACGGCGGACGTAGAGAAGTTCCTCGCGTCGGGGAAGATTCCGTTCGTCTGCTGGCAGGTGAAGAGCGCCGATCCGCAGCGCTTCATCGACGCCGTGGACAAGAGCTGGAACGGCGCCGTGCCGTACACGCTCGTCTACGACCGCAAGGGCGAGCTCGTCGCGCGGCTCGCGGGGCCCCAGACCGAGAAGTCCTTCGGCGAGGCCGTCCGCAAGGTGCTGGCGCCGTGACCCCGCGTGAGATCGCCACGCTCGCGGCCGCGGCGCCCAGCATCACGGTCGCGGTCGCGGGAGACCTCATGCTCGACGAGACGTGGGTGGGCTCCGTCGAGCGCGTGGCGCCGGAAGCGCCCGTCCCGCTGCTTTCCCTCGCGGCGATGAGCCGGCGCGCGGGCGGCGCCGGAAACGTCGTCGAAAACCTCGCGTGCCTCGGAGCGCGCATCGTCACTCTGGGCGCCGTGGGGCCGGGCGAGGAGGGCGCGTGGCTCGCGCGGCGGCTCACGACGCTGCCGGGGGCATCGGGCACGATCGTCGTCGACCCGCTGCGGGCGACGCCCGTCAAGCGCCGCATGGTTTCCGAGGGACGCCAGATGCTGCGCGTGGACGAGGAGCTCGCGTCCGCGCTGTCGCCGTCCGCCGAGGGCGCGCTCCTCGCGGCCGCGCGCCGGGCCGTGGGCGCCGCCGACGTGCTCCTTCTCTCCGACTACGCGAAGGGCACGCTCACGCCGGCCCTCACGTCCATCCTCCTCGAGGCGGCGCGCGCGAAGGGAATTCCCGCGCTCGTCGACCCGAAGGGCCGCGACTACGGGCGGTACCGCGGCGCGACGGTCGTAATGCCGAACCGCCGGGAGCTGGAAGCCGCGACGGGCGAGTCCGCGCGCGACCTTCAGGCCGTCGCCCGCCTCGGCGCGCGCCTGAGGGACGAGCTCGGGCTCGAAGCGCTTCTCGTGAAGCTCTCGGAGGAGGGCATGCTGCTCCTCGCGCGGGGCCAGGAACCGCGGCGCATCACGGCCCATGCCAGGGAGGTGTTCGACGTGACGGGCGCGGGGGACACCGTCCTCGCGGCGTTCGGCGTGGCCGTGGGCTGCGGTCTCGGGTTTTTCGAAGCGGCCGAGGTCGCGAACCGCGCGGCGAGCTGCGCGGTCGGACGCGTCGGCACCGCGCCGGTCCACTGGGCCGACCTTTTCGAAGGGGCGGCGGGGTCGCCGCACGAGAAGCTCCTCGACCGCGCGCACCTGCCGGCCGTCTCGTCGATGCTGCGGCGTGCCCACAAGAACGTCGTGTTCACGAACGGCTGCTTCGACCTCCTGCACCCCGGGCACGTGAAGCTCCTGACGGAAGCGCGGAAGAGCGGCGACCTTCTCGTCGTCGGCCTCAACAGCGACTCTTCGGTGAAGCGGCTGAAGGGCGACGGGCGGCCGATTCTCTCCGAGGCGGACCGCGCGCAGGTCCTCGGGGGGCTCGACGCCGTGGACTTCGTCGTCGTCTTCGACGAGGACACGCCGGAAGCGGTCATCCAAGAGCTGCGTCCCCAGACGCTCGTCAAGGGCGGCGACTACACCGAGGCCACCGTCGTCGGCGCGTCCTTCGTACGGTCGTACGGGGGTTCCGTCGTTCTCGTCCCGCTCGTGGAGGGCCTTTCGACGTCCTCGATGGTCACGCGCCTGAAGGGTGGAAGCTGATGCGCGCCTACTTCGGCGACCTGGCCGCCCTGGCCTCCGGTGCCGCCCACTCCATCGGGCCCGCTGTGGACAAGGCCGCGCGGCTCGTGGCCGACGCGGCGCTTTCCGGTCGGACGACGTTCGCGTTCGGGAACGGCGGAAGCGCGACGCAGGCGCAGCACTTCGCGGCCGAGCTCGTCGTGCGCTATCACGGCGACCGGCCCGCGCTCCCGGCGGTCGCGCTCGGGGCCGACATCGCGATCCTGACCGCCTGCGCGAACGACTACGACTACTCGATCGTGTTCTCGCGTCAGATCGAGGCGCTCGCGAAGGCGGGCGACGTGGCCGTGGGCCTCACGACCTCGGGCGGGAGTCCGAACGTGCTGAAGGCGCTCGAGGCTGCGCGCGCGCGGGGTCTGGCGACCATCTTCCTCACCGGCGAGAAGGGCCGCGCCGAGGCCGCGCGATGGGACGTCGGCATCGTCGTTCCTTCGATGGAGACCGCGCACGTGCAGGAGCTCCACCTCGCCGCGCTTCACCTCATCTGCCGTTTCGTGGACGAGGAGCGCGTCCGCCGGGGCTGACGCTTTATCGCTCGTCAGCGAGCACCTTGTCCGCCGCGGCCAGGACATCCTCCGGCGTCACCCCGGTCATGCACGCGTGATCGATCGGGCACACGTCGAACCGACAGGGCGCGCAGAGCGTCCGGCGGCGAACGAGCGCGAGGCGCACGGGCCTCCCGTCCGGGCGCGGCCCGTCCCACGGGCGCGTCGCGTCGGGGTCGGTCGACCCGAAGACGACCACCGCCGGCGTTCCGGCCGCGCTCGCGAGATGGGCGAGGCCGGAGTCGTTTCCGAGGAAGAGCCGTGCCTCCGCGAGAATGCCGAGCGCTTCGGGCAGGGAGGTTTTGCCTGCGAGGTCGAGCGTACGGGTCTTCGTCGCGAGAGCGGAGGTTTGGGCATTGACGGTTTCCTCCCCCGAGCTTCCGAGAAGGACGACGGGGAGGCCGTGACGCGCGGCGAGCGCGTCGAAGACCGCCGCGAAGCGTGCGAGGTCCCAGCGCTTGGCCGCGTGCGCGAAGGACGCGACGTGTGCGGCGGCGAACGGCCCGCCTTTCCAGCCGGCCTCGGCGAGACGCGCGCGGGCTGCTTCCCGGAGCGCGCCGCTCACGGGCCACGACACGTCTGGCGCGGCGGGAAGCGGCGCACCGGCCGCAGCCGCGAGCCGGAGGTGCTTCCACACCTGGTGCTCGCCTGGACCGAGGAAAAGACGCACGGCGCGGGTCAGGAGAGCCCCGCGCAGCTCGCCCCGGTATCCGATCCGCTCGGGCACGCCCGCGCGGGCGAGCGTCCAGGCGGTCTCGAAGCTCGTCGGCAGGACGATCACCCGGTCGAATCTTCCGCCGCGGATCTCCATTGCGAGGCGCTCGCGCGCCTTCGGGTCCGCCTCGGGGCCTTTCGACTCGTCGACGAAGACCTCGTTCACTTCGGGGAGCAGCCGGTAGAGCTCCGCGACCCACGGGCGCGCGAGCACCGCAAGCGCGCCTTTCGGGTCGGCCGCGCGGAGCGCGCGGACGGCCGGAAGCGACAGGACGACGTCGCCCACCCAGTTCGTCGCGCGAACGAGCGTCCTCACGTGCCGCACCCCGCGCGCGCTTTCTCGAGCTCGGCCTCGACGCCCGCGACGGTCCTCGCGATCGTCCGCTCGCGCGCCACCGTGCGGCCGTCCGTGACCAGGCGCGCGCGGCGGGCAGGGTCGTGAAGGAGGGAGAGCACCGCCTGCTCCCACGCCTCCGCGTCGAGGGACGCGACGAGGGTCCCGGCCGCCCCTCCCTGCACCATCTCCGACGCGCCGCCCACGTCGTGCCCGACCGCGAGGCAGCCCGCCGCCATGGCCTCGACGAGAGCGAGAGGTCCGCCCTCGCTGTCGGAAGGGAGGAGGAGGACGTGGGACGCGGCGAGTCGCGCCGCGACGTCCTCGACGTGACCGGCGAACACACACCTCCCGGCGACGCCGCGCGCCGCGGCTTGCGCCTCGACGGCGCCCCGCTTCGGGCCGTCCCCGAGGAAGAGCGCGGTCGCGTCGAGCCCTCCCGCGACGAGCCGCGCGAGGGTTTCGACGACGACGTCCTGCCCCTTCCGCCCGTCGAACGCGCCCGCATGCACGAGCCGAACGGGAGGCGGCGTGGGTGCGGTGTTCTCGAGGAAGGCCTCGTCCGGAAGTCCGTCGGGAACGACGATGACCTTCGCCGCCGGGACGCCCGCCCGTTCGAGGGACTCCGCGACGGCGCGGGAGATGGCGAGGTAGCGCGACACGGCGCGGTACTTGAGGCGCGAGAGCAGGTCGCGGCCCGGCGAGAAGACGACGCGGCGGTGGACGACGAGCGGCGCTGATGCCGCCGCGCGGCTGAACACCGCGGCGCCGTGGCCGCGGGCGTCGCCGGCGTACACGATCTCGGGGCGGAAGGACCGCGCCTCGCGCGCGACGGCGAGGAGCAAGACGGGGGACGCCTCGGAACCTGCCGGAACCTCGGCCGTGGCGATGCCAGCCGCGGGGGCGGCCGCCGCCAGGGGCGCGCCCCGCCGGGCGAGGAGCCGGACTTCGTGCCCGCGCGAGGCGAGGCCGGCCAGGACGAGCGCGGTCTGCCGCTGCCCTCCCCGCATCGCGGAACCGAGGTCGAGCGCGAGCAGCCTCACGGGCGACGAGGATAGCGCCCCGCGTCCGCGGGGCCGTGAGGCCCTGCTAATGTCCCTGCCGTGCGCGCGCCGCTCTCGGTGGTCATCCTGACGAAGGACGAGCGCGACCGGCTGCCGGGCGCGCTGCAGTCCGTCGACTTCGCGGAGGAGGTCGTCGTCGCGGACACCGGTTCCACCGACGGGACCCAGGACGTCGCGCGCCTTTCGGGAGCGCGCGTCGTGTCGATCGGGTGGGAGGGCTTCGTCGCATCGCGCAACCGGGCGCTCCTGGAGGCACGGCACGAATGGGTGCTCGTCCTGGACGCCGACGAGCGCGTTCCGCCCGCGCTCAGGGACGAGATCCTCGACGCGCTCGAGCGCAACGACCCGGCGATGGCCGGCTATCGCATGCCGCGTCTGTCACACTTTCTGGGACGTCCGGTGCGACACGGCACATGGTATCCGGACTACAAGCTGCGGCTGGGCCGCCGGTCCCGCGGCCTGCGCGCCGAAGGCGGTCGTGTGCACGAGACGCTGGCGGTGGATGGTCACGTGGGCCGGCTCACGTCGGCGCTCGTCCACCATCCCTACCGGGACTTTTCGGACGCCCTGCGGAAGGCCTCGCGCTACGCACGCCTCGGTGCCGAGGATCGGTACGACCGCGGCACGCGCGGAAGCGTCGTGGGGCTCTTCGTGCGGCCGGCCTTCGAGTTCTTCCGCTTCCTCGTCCTCAGGCGCGGCTTCCTCGACGGTGCGGTGGGCTGGTCGGTTGCGTTCCTGCACGGGTCGTCGTACTTTCTGCGGGCCGCTTTTCTGTTCGAGATCCAGCGGCGCCCGGGATCCGATCGGTCGCAAGGGCGAATGAGGAGGGAGCGATGAACATCAGCACGCGTCGTGTCCTCTGTGGGGCGGCGGCCGTCGCCCTCGCGTCGGCGCTGACCCTCTCCGGATGCGGAAAGAAGGAGACCCACTCCCTCGAGAAAGCTGGCGCCGAGGCGGACAAGGCCATCAACAAGGCCCGGGAGGCGGGCGCCGAGGCCGAAAAGTCGATGATCAACGCCGCGGAGAAGGCGAAAACCGCCGCGGCCGCGACCGCGCAGTCCGTCAGCGAGGCTGCCGAGAAGGCGAAGGCGGGAGCAGCGGAGATGACCGCAACGGCCGGTGCCGCCGTGGAGAAAGCCGGCGAGAAGGTCGGAGCCGCCGCCGAGAAATCAGCCGAGAAGGCGAAGACAGCCGTCGCTCCCAAGAAGTGAGCTCCCTCGTCCGCCTCGCGGCGGAGATCGTCTCCTGCCGCGCTTGCCCGCGTCTCGTGGCCTGGCGCGAGGAGGCAGCCGCGCGTCCGCCGCGACGTTTCCGGGGACAGCGCTACTGGGCGCGGCCGGTCCCCGGCTTCGGCGATCCCGGCGCCCGGCTCCTCGTCGTGGGTCTCGCGCCCGCGGCACACGGGGGCAACCGCACGGGGCGCGTCTTCACGGGAGATTCCTCCGGAGACTTCCTTTTCGCCGCGTTGTACCGCGCGGGCTTCGCGAATCAGGCTTTCTCCGTCTCCCGCGGCGACGGCCTCGCGCTGCACGACGCGTGGATCGCGGCGGCGGTGCGGTGCGCCCCGCCGGACAACAGGCCCACGCCCGTCGAGTTCGAGACCTGCCGCAACTTTCTCGCCCGCGAGATTGCCGCGCTGGGGAACCTTCACGTCGTACTCGCCCTCGGCGCCCTCGCGTGGCGGTCGGCGCTCGAGGCTCTTGCTCGGAACGGAGTGGCCGCTCCGCGCCCCACGCCGAAGTTCGCTCACGGCGCGGAAGTCGATCTGGGCCGGGTGATCCTCCTCGGCTCGTACCACGTGAGCCAGCAGAACACGTTTACGGGGCGGCTGACGGCGGGGATGTTCGACGCGGTTCTCGAGCGGGTCAGGTCCGGAGAGAACCGGAGGATTTCCTAGAAACACCTCCTTTCCCGATGCGTATCAGGTCCCATGAAACAAACCATCCGAGCCTTCGCGCCCGCGGCTGTTGCCGCTCTCGTCACGCTTTTCTCGCCTTCCGCCCCCGCCCAGCCGAGCTACCTCCCGGCAAGCGGGGCCAACCAGCGGGCCTCGGTGAGCCAGCAGGTCGGCCCCGTGACGGTCACGATCTCCTATTCGAGCCCGCGCGTCGTCCTCAAGGGCGACGACCGGCACGGGAAGATCTGGGGAAAGCTCGTCCCCTACGGCCTCACGGAGCTCGACTTCAACGACTGCAAGTCCTGTCCGTGGCGCGCCGGGGCGAACGAGAACACCGTCTTCACGGTATCGGACGAGGTGAAGGTGCAGGGCAAGTCCCTGCCCGCGGGGACGTATGGCCTCTTCGCGATCACGGGGCCCGAGGAGTGGACCTTCATCTTCTCGAAGAACGCGACCTCCTGGGGCAGCTACTGGTACGACCCGAAGGAGGAAGTCCTCCGGGTGACGGCCAAACCCGCCAAGGACGAGTACCACGAGTGGCTCACGTACGACTTCGTCGTGCGCGAGCCGGCGAAAGCGACCGTCGCCCTGAAGTGGGAGGACCTGGAGGTTCCGCTCGCGATCACTGTCGATGACGCCCCGGCGCGGTGGGTCGCGAAGATGCGGGACGAGCTGCGCGGCTACGCGGGTTTCTACTGGGAGAACTGGCAGCGGGCCACGGACTACTGCCTACAGAACAAGATCAACCTCCCCGAGGCGCTCGAGTGGGCTCAGCGCGGGGCGGGCCCGAACTTCGGCGGAGACAGCCAGGTGCAGGCGCTCGCGACGCTCGCGCGCGCGCAGGCCGCGAATGGCAAGGAGGCCGAGTCCGCGAAGACCTGGGACAAGGCGATCAACCTGCCCGGCGCGACGGCCGTCCAAATCCACCAGGTGGGGCGCGGCCTCGTCGCCGAGGGCAAGGTGCAGCAGGCCCTTTCGGTCTTCCAGACGAACGCGAAGCGCTTCCCGAACCAGTGGCCCGTCCACGTCGGGCTCATGCGGGGCTACGCGGGCGTCGGCGATGCGAAAAGGGCGCTCGAGGAGGGCCGCCTCGCCCTCAAGCAGGCGCCGGACGAGCCGAACAAGAAGGTCCTTTTGGAAGCGATCGCCAGGCTCGAGAAGGGCGACACGAAGATCAACTAGAACAGTCCGAGCCGCTGCCGAAAGGTCGCCGAGGCGTTTACCCTTCACCTTCCAAGAAAAAATGCACGCCCCGGTGCGATAGACTTGTCTCCGTGGCGGGGACTCCCCTGGAAGAGGCGCAGGACAAATTCCGGGACGAGTGCGGGGTCTTCGGCATCTTCGGTCACGCGGACGCCGCGAACCTGACTTACCTTGGCCTCTATGCGATGCAGCACCGGGGGCAGGAGTCCGCGGGCATCGTGACCTGGACGGGCCAGCGCATGGCGGTCGAGAAGGGAATGGGATACGTCGCCGACGTCTTCGACGAGGAACGGCTCGCCCGCTTGCCCGGCTCCTCGGCGATCGGCCACGTGAGGTATTCGACGACGGGCGAGTCGCTCCTCGAGAACGCTCAGCCCATCGTCTACAACACGAACAAGGGTCCGCTTGCCGTCGCGCACAACGGCAACCTCGTGAACGGCGGCGAGATCCGCGCCGAGCTGGAGGAAGAAGGCTCGATCTTCACGACGAGCTCGGACACGGAAGTGTTTCTCCATCTCATGGCGCGCTCGCGCGTCGAGGACGTCGTGGGTGCGCTGCGCGAGGCGCTCGCGCGCGTGCGCGGTGCCTACTCGATCGTCCTCCTCGCGAGGGATCGCGTGATCGCGGCGCGGGACCCGCAGGGGATCCGGCCGCTGACGCTCGGCCGGCTCCGGATCGACGGGGCCCCCGATGCGCGCGTCGTGGCCTCCGAAACGTGCGCGTTCGACCTCATCGACGCGGAGCCCCTGCGCGACGTCGAGCCCGGTGAGATCGTCGTCTTCGACTCGGGGGGAACCGCCTCGGCGTCGTTCGCGATGGGGCAGCGAACGGCCTTCTGCATTTTCGAGCACGTCTACTTCGCGCGCCCCGACTCCTCCGTGTTCGGGAAGTCCGTCGCGGAATCGCGTCGGGCATTCGGCCGGAGGCTCGCGCGCGAGCATCCGGTCCCGGCCGACGTGGTCGTGCCCGTGCCCGACTCGGGAATCTTCGCGGCGCTCGGGTTCGCGGAGGAGAGCGGGATCCCTTACGGAATGGGGCTCGTGCGCAACCACTACGTCGGCCGCACGTTCATCGAGCCGAAGCAGGCGATCCGGCACTTCGGCGTCAAGGTGAAGCTGAACCCGGTCCGTTCCGTCGTGGCCGGCAAGCGCGTCGTCCTCGTGGACGATTCGATCGTGCGCGGCACGACGTCGAAAAAGATCGTCAAGATGCTCAAGACCGCGGGAGCGAGCGAGGTCCACATGCGCATCTCGTCGCCGCCCACGATGAACCCGTGCCACTACGGGATCGACACGCCGCGGCGGAAAGAGCTCATCGCCGCGACGCACGACATCGAAGCGACGCAGAAGTTCATCGAGGCCGACTCGCTCGGCTACCTGTCGCTAGAGGGCATGCTCACGGCGTTCGGGCGCGACGAAAACGAGGCCTGCGCGGCCTGCTTCTCGGGCCGGTATCCGGTTGCGCTCACAGTGCCCGACCCGCAGGCGACGCTCTTCCCCTCCGACGAGCCGCGCGAGGACGTCTCCGGGGAAAAGCCCGCCACGAGCTTCCCGCGGCTCGTGCGCGCCGCGAAGCCCTGACGGCAGTTGCCGAAGTGGTCGCGGACGGGCTCGAGTTCTCGCCGGAAGACGGCGGCCAGAGTGTGCGCCTGCGCCTGCGCGTTTCTGCGGGGGCCTCGCGCCGGCGCGTGCTCGGAGTCCACGGGGGCGCGCTGAAGCTGTCGGTGAAGGCCCCGCCCGAGAAGGGCAAGGCGAACAAGGACGTCGTCTCCCTCGTCGCCGAATCGTTCGGCCTCACACCGTCGGACGTGGAGATCCTCTCGGGTGAAACGTCGCCCGACAAGGTCGTGCGGCTCGCGCTCTCTCCTCAGGAAGCCGCCGCGCGGTGCCGCAACGCCCTGCTACGATCCCCGCCGTGACGGACCCCCGCCCGCTGACCTACGCGGACGCCGGCGTCGATATCGACGCGAAGATGGGCGCCGTGGCCCGCGCGAAGGACGCAATCCGCTCCACGTTCACGAAAGGCGTGGTGGGTGACGTCGGGGGCTTCGGCGGCCTCTTCCGCCCGGATTTCGCCGGGATGTCCGACCCGCTCCTCGTCGCCTCGGCCGACGGCGTGGGCACGAAGCTGAAGGTCGCTATCGCCGCGGGAATCCACGGCACGGTCGGACAGGATCTCGTCAACCATTGCGTGAACGACATCCTCGTCCAGGGCGCGAGCCCGCTCTTTTTTCTCGACTACATCGCGACCGGCAAGATGAGGCCCGAGATCGTCGGCGAGATTCTCGAGGGGCTGGCGAAAGCCTGCCGGGAAAACGGGTGCGCCCTCCTCGGGGGCGAGACCGCGGAGATGCCGGGGATGTACGCCGAGGGCGATTACGACCTCGCGGGCACGATCGTGGGAGTCGTGGACCGGCCGAAGCTGCTCGACGGCTCGCGCGTCTCGGAGGGCGACCTCCTGATCGGGCTGCCTTCCTCCGGCCTCCATACGAACGGGTACTCGCTCGCGCGGAAGATTTTTTTCGAGATGCTGGGCTACGAGCCGTCGTCGCCAGTGCCCGAACTGGGTGTCACGGCGGGGGAGGCCCTCCTCGCGATCCACCGCAGCTATCTCGGCCCCGTTCTGGGGCTCGTCGAGGACGGCCTCCTCTCGGCGATGGCGCACATCACGGGAGGAGGATTTCCCGACAACATCCCGCGCGTCCTCCCAAGGAATCTCGACGCCGTCGTGCACCCGGAGGCCTGGAGCTGGCCGCCCCTCTTCAGGCTCCTGCGTGACGCCGGGCGCGTCCCACCGGGTGAGATGCTGCGTGTCTTCAACTGCGGAATCGGGTTGGTCCTGATCGTGCCACCGGCCCGGGGCCTGGAGGTCAAGACGCGGCTGGACGCGAGCGGCGAAGACTGGAAGCAGATCGGGCGCGTTCAAATGGGCGCGCGAAACGTCCGCTTCGTCTGAGCCGTTTCGTGAACGATCCCGTTGTGTTTCCGCGGCCCCTCTTTCCCCCGCCGGCGCGCCTCGCGGTCCTGATCTCGGGGCGCGGCTCGAATTTCGAAGCGCTGGCCGAGGCCTGCGCGAACGGAGGGATTCCCGCGAAGATCGTTCTCGTCGTTTCGGACAATCCCGCGGCGGAAGGCCTCCGGAAAGCCGAAAAACGGGAGATTCCTGCGAGGGTGGTCGACTGGGCCGCCTGGCCAAATCGCCAGGCGCGGGAGACGGCCCTTCTCGCCGCCCTCGAGGCAGAGGCCGTGGACCTCATCTGCCTCGCGGGCTTCATGCGCATCCTGTCGGCCGCGTTCGTCGCACGCTGGCCGCTTCGCATCCTGAACGTGCATCCCTCGCTCCTGCCGTCGTTTCCCGGCCTCCAGGCCCAAGCGCAGGCACTCGATTACGGGGTCCGCCTGACCGGCGCGACCGTGCATTTCGTCGATGCGGGCACGGACACCGGGCCCATCGTGGCCCAGGCGGCGGTACCCGTGCATCCGGGGGATGACGCGCAGGCGCTCGCGGCCCGGATTCTGCCCGTGGAGCACGCCGTTTACGTCGCAGCCCTCCGTCGTGTGCTCGAGGGCGGGTGGAGGATCTCCGGCCGCACCGTGAGATTTCCCGGAAGCTGAATTCCGCGCGAGAATCCCACTTTCGAGGGATTGCACCTGGGGTGCCAGATCCTTATCTTTGAACAGCTTTTGAAATGCGATGGCGAGGGTTGCGGCGGCTGGGAGCCCCGCCCCGGAAGGCCTTCGATCTCGGCAGTTCAGGATCGTTCTTTAGCACCTTGTTCTTTAGCACAGCGGGCTCGGTTCGATCGGGGAAGCGGGGTCGCCCTCACTCCGCCTTCCGCCCGGTCCAAGCCGGGGCCGCTCGACGCCTCGAGCCCCTGTGCATTCTTTGCCCTGGTTCCTGTGCAATACCCTTGACGCGAGGCCGTTCGCGGCCTATGTTCAATACCCCCGCACGGCGGTGCGGGATGAGTTCTTTGGCGGCGAAAGCGGGAAAAACAATAGAAGTTCCGCCTCTTTTTCGCTTGACGCCGACGAGTGCTTCTGCCAGTATCCGCCTCCCTGCCGCTGGACGGCGCCGGCTCCTTGAAAACTGAACAGAGACATCAGTACGCGTCTGCGAGAACAGACGCGGATTGAACAGTTTACGTGAATCCTTTGAGGTGCCTTTCAGAGAGGACTCGAAAGAGGAATCGAGGGAAGGCATGAAGCCAAACGGGGTCCCGGGCTCATCGTCCGGGTTCCTGGAGCGCTTCTAAAACAGCTCCGAAATCGCGTCGTGAGGGATGCAATGTCCCTGCGGCGCCGACGGCCTTCGGGAAGTCGTAAAACGAGAGCCTGAAATTCAGAACTTCAGAAAAAAACTGGAGAGTTTGATCCTGGCTCAGAGTGAACGCTGGCGGCGTGCCTAACACATGCAAGTCGCGCGCGAAAGGGTAGCAATACCTGAGTAAAGCGGCGAACGGGTGAGTAACACGTGGTTAACCTGCCGGAATGTGGGGGATACCCCGGGGAAACTCGGGACAATACCGCATACGGTCTCCTGGGCGTGGGCCTGGGAGAGCAAAGCTGGGGATCGTAAGACCTGGCGCATTTCGAGGGGACCGCGGCCGATTAGCTAGTTGGCGGGGTAATGGCCCACCAAGGCAACGATCGGTAGCCGGCCTGAGAGGGTGATCGGCCACACCGGAACTGAGACACGGTCCGGACTCCTACGGGAGGCAGCAGTGGGGAATTTTGCGCAATGGGCGAAAGCCTGACGCAGCAACGCCGCGTGGAGGATGAAGGTTCTCTGAATCGTAAACTCCTGTCGGCCGGGAAGAATGGTCGGGGTGCTAATCAGCCCCGATTTGACTGTACCGGCAAAGGAAGCCCCGGCTAACTCCGTGCCAGCAGCCGCGGTAATACGGAGGGGGCAAGCGTTACTCGGAATTATTGGGCGTAAAGGGCGCGTAGGCGGCCGCGTGCGTCAGAGGTGAAATCCCCGGGCTTAACCCGGGAACTGCCTCTGATACGGCATGGCTTGAGTCCGGGAGAGGGGAGCAGAATTCCCAGTGTAGCGGTGAAATGCGTAGATATTGGGAGGAATACCAGTGGCGAAGGCGGCTCCCTGGACCGGTACTGACGCTGAGGCGCGAAAGCGTGGGTAGCAAACAGGATTAGATACCCTGGTAGTCCACGCTGTAAACGATGAACACTTGGTGTGGAGGGAGTTGACCCCTTCCGTGCCGGAGCTAACGCGTTAAGTGTTCCGCCTGGGGAGTACGGTCGCAAGGCTGAAACTCAAAGGAATTGACGGGGGCCCG
>CALAQS010000078.1 GCA_937888435.1 uncultured Acidobacteriota bacterium | reverse complement strand
TCACGAGCCGGGCGATGCTGACCTGGGCGCAGCACCGCGGCGTCACGCCGCACCTCATCGATCCCGGCAAGCCCACCCAGAATGCCTTCATCGAGAGCTTCAACGGGAGCTTTCGGGACGAGTGCCTCAACACGAGCTGGTTTATGTCGCTCGAGGACGCCCGGCGAATCGTCGAAGAGTGGCGCCTCGACTACAACCAAGGTCCGACCCCACAGCTCGCTCGGCGGCAAGACGCCAGTCGAATACGCGGCCGCCGGCTCAGCCGCAGAAGAGACCGCCGCCTGATATGCACATTTCCTCGATTTCCACCGCGCGACGACTGCTAGTATTTCAACCCGGAGTCTCCAAACCCATTCAGGCCAGAGTAGGGGGCAAGGTCAGAGTCACACCCCCGGTCCCCTTCTCAATTCCAGCCCGCAATCGAGAACTCTGTCCGAGCGGCGGTTTAGGTTCGAGAAATCGACCTTTTCCCTGAAGGATCCCCGGGTGGATGGCTCAGAGCGCGGTGGTCCGGGACTACCGGGCGCTTGAGATCGGCAGACGCCGGGCGAACCGTCTCGTCCTAAGCGTCGCCGGGTGAGGAGCTTCGTCGCTTCGTACTCCGCCGGTGGCGGCACTTAGGGACTCACGGACTTCAACTTCAGTCGCACATCGGCGAATGCGAATCCCTTCGAGAGAAATCGGTCGCCGACGTGTGCGTCGATCCGGCATCTGAACATGGGGCCACCAAGCACGACCGTATGGAATTCTCCGTATTCACCGCACGGATCCGCGGATGCGGGAAGGTCGTGAAGGAACTTCGAATCCCACCGCCGGCCGACAAACGGTTCTGTCAGTTTTGAGAGATCTACACACGTCACGTATGCCTCAATCCCGTGTTCAAGCATCGTCCGCGCGAGCATGCGAGTCTCTAACTTCCACAACGGAAAGAGTCCTCTCAGGCCCACCTTAGCGAGGATCTCTTCCCGATGCGTCCGCACGTCCTCCAGAAAAAGGTCGCCGTATGCGACGGCTTCGAATCCCTGGTCTTTCGCCCGTCGAAGTTCCGCGAGGAGAGCCGATTCATACTCGGCGTCGCTGGCGGCGGGCGGCAGGCGAACCTCAAATATCGGTAATTCCATCGCATCAGCCTGAGCCGCTAGGATCTCCGGTCTGACTGCGTGCATGAAAACGCGGTCATGCGAGGAGAGAAGCGTCAGTAAGCCAGCAAGTTCGACGCCCGGCTGTTGACGAAGCTGGCACGCGCTCCACGCGGAGTCCTTTCCGGAGCTCCATGCCAGGAGTGTCTTCACTGTCCTCCCTCGCTTCTCGCCACCGGACCGGGCGCGATCTCCGTGAAAATGACGTCTGCGAGAAACATCCCATTAGGGACCGATCCCCCCACGACGTATATATGATCGTCGATCGCGACGGCGCCATGCCCCACCCGGGCTGATGGCACCTGTAGGGCCGCAATGGGAATTGTGGCCCATCCTGGCGCCTGGAGAAGACCGCATGAAAGGCCCCCGTCCGGCCAGAATGCTCGGTTATGGGGCGGGATCAAAAACGCCCCGGCCCCGGCGAGAAGGAGACAGAATGGCGCCGGTTTCACGCGCTACAGGCCCCCGGCAATTCCCATTGCGCCCCTACAGCCTTAGGTGCTTCGGGCCGTTGCAAGGCACGCGCGGGCGGCCATGAGCGCGCCGAGGCGGGGCTAGTTCTTTGGTGTCTTCCCGGTCCTCTTCGCTTCCGTGCGCTCGGCGAACGCGCGAAGATCCTCCACGCGCAGCGGTGCGTAGACGGCCTCGGTGATTCGAGAGGTCGAGTGGCGGAGGAGCTTCGACGCCGCAAATATCCCCTGCGCGAGCGTGACCCGTAGTCCGAAGGATCTCCGCAAGTCGTGCACGTGCACGTCCGCCCCGATGTTCGCCGCGGCCTTCAACCTGGCCCACGGCTTCTTCAGATCGACGCGGTGCGCGATCCCGTTCTTTCCGGGCACGAGGAACGGGCAACCCTCGATCTCCGGCGTCGCGTCGACGATCTTACCGACGCCCTCGAGTATGGGCACGACCTGTGGCCTGCCGGCCTTCGGTGAAGGGATGCGCCACGTCCCCGCGTGCGTCTTGTCGAGCGTAAGGTCCCCGCGTCGGGCGTGCAGGACTTCGGACAGACGTGCACCCGTATCAAGCAGGAGCGTGAATGCGACGCGGACGAACGGATCCGCCTCCGATGCGACGGCCGCGCGGAATCGCTTCTCCTCGTCGGCGGACAGCACGCGCTGGCGTGGCGCGTTCTCGGGTAGGTGGCGCACGAGCGCCGCGGGATTCTTCTCGATGTGCCCGAGTCGAAGCGCCGCCATGAACGAGGCGGCGATGGTGGCCAACCACCGATTCGCCTGGGTCGCTCCACCCGTCTCGGCGAGTCGATTGCGGAACGCCTCTACGTCCCGCGTAGTGATCTCCTCGACCGGGCGCGCGTCCCACGCCGCGCCAGCCATCCTGAGGTAACGCGCGACCTGTACGGGGGACTTCAGCCGCCGTGTGGCCTCGGCGAAGTACGTCTCTCGCCACGCCGCGAACGTAATCCGTTTCGTGCTGGCCGTCGCGGTCTCTCGCGCGTCCTTCCGCTTCTGCGCTTCGTCCTCGCCCTTCGACGCGGCACCGAGGATAGAGAGCGCGGCCTTTCGCGCGTCCTCCGGCATCGTCGCGGGGTAATCCCCGATCTTGACCGTGCGCCGTCGCCCGTTCGCGCGGTATCGGACGAAGAACGACACTCGTTTCGGGTACGCCATCAAGAAGAATCCGGGGAGGTCTCGGTCCGCGTGTCGCGTTCCGCGCGGGCTTCTCTCCGACGCGCCGAGTGCTTCGACGGAGCGTCGACCGATCTTGAAGCCCGGTTGACCCATCCCTCGCCCGCCCCTCGCCCGGCCCGCGCTCAACGGACGCCGGGTACGTCTTCAACGCTTACGGGCGGGAGTATGCCCTAACCCGCGGCCGGGTTGGAAGTTACTTCGATCTAAAGTGGTGGAGCTGAACGGGATCGAACCGTCGACCTCTTGAATGCCATTCAAGCG
>CALAQS010000077.1 GCA_937888435.1 uncultured Acidobacteriota bacterium | reverse complement strand
CGCACTTGCTCGACGAGGTGCGCGAGACGTGCACGCGCGCGATCTGGATCTCCGAAGGCCGCATCGAGCGCGACGGCCCTGCCACAGAGGTCTGCGACGCGTACCGCGCCTGGGCGAAGGCTGGTCCGCCGGATGAGGCGTCACGATCATGAGCCGGCGGCTTCCCATTCTTCTTTTCGTCGCCATCGCCCTGGTCGAGTGCGCGCTCGTGTTCGTGCCAACTGTGGCCGGCGCCTTCTTTGTCTGGGATGACTACGCGCACCTCGACGCCGCCCATACGTTCCGCCTGGCGGCGCTGTTCAGTGGGCCGGTGCTCGGAGGCATCTTCCGCCCGGTGGGGTTCGCGGCCATGAAAGCGCAGTTCGCCCTGTTCGGCTGGACCACGCCAGCGGGCTATGCCGCCGTAGCCGCGGTTCTGAACCTGCTCAATGCCATTCTTCTCGCTCTTGTCCTCCGGGCTTTCGGCGAGAACGAGGTCGTTCGCTGGCTCGCCGCGGCGTTCTTCCTGGTGTTTCCTCCCGCGAACGAGGCGCACGTCTGGTTTTCCTGTGAGTTCGATCTTCTCTGCGTCACTGGCGTCCTTGTCTCTCTCCTCATTTGGGCAGCCGCAGTTCGGGTCGGCATCGCGGCGCGACGGGTCCTTCTTTTCGCCGTTCTGGCGGCGGGGAGCTTGTTCCTGGCCCTGCTGGCGAAGGAAGTGGCGTTCGCAGCACCTCTTCTTCTGATCGCGCTCGCGTTGGGGCGCCCGGGTCGGCCCGCGACGGCTCCGTTTCGCCGCATCCTCGCGAGCGCAGCTCTGTCAGCGATTCCAGTGGGCGCATTCGTCGCGCTGCGTACGGGGGCGATGTCACTGAACGAATCGCATTACGGCGCTCCGCTCCGACTCTTCCGGGAAGCGCCGCTGCTAGTCAACCTGCGGAGGTACGCAGTGGCGATGTTCTCCTATCCCTACTTCGGAGCCTCACCCGGAGCGGCTGTCTTCGCACACGGCGCCGGACTTCTCGCCTTCGTTGGTGTCCTCCTCGGGCTCCGCGCGACGGGCGCCGCGGGGGTGGCGTCTTGCGTCGCGTCGGCTGGCTTTCTCGCGCCCGTGCTGTGGACGTGGATAGCGCCGGGAGGAGCGGTCGGCGGGCGACTCGTGTATGCGGCTGCATTGCCGATCGCGTTTCTGTTTGGTGTCGGGATCGACTCGGCCGCTCGCGCAATTAGGGACGCCGATGGGGCCCGGGATCGCGGTACGCTTCGGCTCGCGGGGGCTCTCCTCCTTACTGCGTTCTTCGCTGGGGCGTGCCTGAGCGGGCTCTCCCTCCGGCGCTATTGGAACGACGCTTTCGCCCTCGCCCGATCGGTCGTGGGACAAGTCGAACGTCTGCCGGCAGGGCGAAACTTCTTCATTCGGAATCTTCCGCGCGAGTTTCGGGGCGGCCCATACGTCCTCAAGTGTTACGCGTTTCCACTCTACATCGCGGGATTCCGGGGCCGCGCTCCGGACTTCAGGTGCGACTCCGTTGCCGTGGAGCGAAATGGAAACGACGTCGTCGAAACGGGACCCCGAGTGCCGGATACCTTCTCGGGCTACGGAGAACCGCGCCCCGACGAAGTCTCTGTAGAACTCGACTTTCAGATTCGCAAACGACAAACGGGTCGGTGAAACCCCAGCCTCCTACCGAGACGTCGTAGGCATTCGCGCGCGGCACCGTCGTTTTGGCCTGTTAGTAGACGTGCACGCGCGCGATCTGGATCTCCGAGGGCCGCATCGAGCGCGACGGGGCCGCCGTCGAGGTCTGCGACGCGTACCGCGCGTGGGCGCGGGCCAGCGCGCCTGCGTGACCAAGGCATCGTTCTAAGATGCTGCCGTGACAGACGTGCCGGGTTCCGCCGAGGGCCTCGACCCCGGGCTCCGAAAGGGGCTCGTGGAGGTCGTCCGCCGCGGCGTGCCCGACGTCGACGCCATCTACCTGTTCGGATCCCTTGCGCGAGGCCGCACTCGACCGGGCAGCGACGTCGACGTCGCTCTTCTCCTCCCGCCGGGCCGGACGCTCTCGCCGGGCCAGTTCCTCACCACGATGGCAGAGCTTGAGAGCCTGGCGCATCGGACGGTGGACCTTTCCGTGCTGAGTACCCAGACGCAGCTCGTGCACGCCAAGGAAGTCATCACGACTGGCGTCTGTCTTTTTGCGCGAAGCCAGGGGAGGATTCGCACCTTCGAGATGCAGGTCCTCTCGGAATACGCGCGCTTTTGCGAGGACCGCGCGCCGGTCGAAGCCGCGTACACGCTCGACGCCGATGGATGATGTCCTGCTGAACAAAGCCGCGATCATGGAACGGTGCCTGCGCCGTGTCGCGGAGGAGTACGCGGGAACGCCTTCGCGCCTGCTCGATCCCACACACCAGGACGCCATCGTCCTCAACCTCGAGAGAGCTTGCCAGGCGGCCATCGATGCGGCGATGTTCCTCGTGGCCCGGGACCACCTGGGCGCGCCGCAAGCGAGCGCCGATGCCTTCACGTTGCTCGAGAAAGCCGGGCGGCTCGACGGAGGACTGGCGGGCCGTCTCCGGGCAATGGTCAGCTTCCGAAACGTCGTGGTTCACGAATACCAGAAGCTGAACCTCGACATTCTCCGGGCGATCGTGGAAAGCCGCGGCGCCGACTTCATCGCCTTCTGCACGGCTCTCGGGTTGCGAATCCGGGCCTGAGCTCCGCCGACGTCGCCCTTAGCGCCTGGGCGCAGGGCGGTGCGCCGGCGGCGTTTCTCCGGGTGCTCGCCGAGAAGCTCCGCGACGCCTTGACTTAGTCCATCCCTTAGTCTACATTTTCGGTGTGTCGAAAGTCGTGAACGTCCACGAAGCGAAGACCCATTTCTCGAAGCTTCTCGTCCGGTTGAGCCAGGGAGAGGAGATCGTGATTGGAA
>CALAQS010000076.1 GCA_937888435.1 uncultured Acidobacteriota bacterium | reverse complement strand
TCAGAAGGCGCAGGCCGAGCGTGTCCTTCAGCGTCCTCCACAGCCGTTCGATCAGGGCGATTGAACCCTTTTTCCCGACGGCCCCGAACCGCTGCTTCACTCCGAGGAATAGCAGCTTCTGGCGAAAGATCTCACCCGTGAAGCAGCGGGCCCGGTCCGATACGAAGTGCGCCGGCCGTCCAAACCGCCTCGCCGTTCCCGAAACGAACTGGGCGATTTCAACGGCGGAAGCCTCCTTGGAAAACACCCTGGCCGAGAGCGGCATCCGCGAGAACGCATCGAAGACGACTGCGACCTTGAACGTCACGATCCCGAACAGCCCTTTCACGTCCGTCAGATCCACCATCCAGACGTGATTCGGGCGCTTTGCCCTCACGGCTCGCGGAACCGTCGAGGCCGCCTCCGGCACCTGCGGCACCGGCCAGCGCTCCTTGCGGATCCGTCCCACCGTCCGTGCCGAGAGTTTCCAGCCCGCGCGGGCCAGCGTCCGTGCGATCAGATCGTTCCCGCCGAAGCCCGCCAGCTCCATCGTCTTCACGAGTGCCCTCACAACGTCCGCGAAGCGCTGGACGGGAGGATTCGGAGCGACCAGGGGACGTGGGGCCTCGCCGTCCGCGCTCGTTGCCTCCATCTCCCACCGTGCGATCGTCTCGACCGACACTCGAAACATCTCGGCCGTCTCGCGTTGCGACAAGCCGAGGAAGCTCCTAATCCGGAGGATCCGAAAGCGCTGCTCGGGCACGTAATGCGGGCGATGGCGTTCAGGCACCTTGTCCCAGCGCGCCCCGAGGATCCCAGCAGCCTCACGCATCATCCTGAGGAGCAGGGCGCTCTCCTCGGCCCTCTCGAATAGCCGTGCCGCAGTCGCCCCAGATTCCCGCAGCCGACCGAAGGCCGAGCCGAGGGCGAGACCGAAGAGGTGGGTGGCGCGGAGGAGGGCGGGAAGAGCCGCTAGAGAACTGCCGCCTCGCGGCGGTCGGAAAGAGTGCATGAAGGGCCCCCGCCGGGCCAGAATGCCCGTCTACGGGGCGGGGTCAAGATACCTCGGCCGCACCGAGAAAGAGACAGAATGGCTCCGGTTTCACGTGCCACACCCCCCCGGCAATTCCCATTGCGCCCCTACACTTCAAGGTATCTCGGGCACTACGGTGTCTCCACGCAGGCACACGTCAACCGACGTTTCCCCGAGGTGGCCTACCTTAAGGGTGCTTTTCGAATCAGCGGTGGCAGGCCCGCTCCGAACCCCAAGACAAGGTTCGTCCGCGGCAAGCTCATCACCCTGCTACGGTCAGCGCGGGACCGTTCGACCGGTGCCTTCCGATCTCCAGCCGCCTACAGTCCCGGACCACCGCGCCCTGAACCATCGACCCGGGGATCAGACGGGAAAACGGTCGGTTTCTCGAACTCAAATTACGGGAGACGCAGAGGTCAAGAGGTTCTGGCCCGACATTGCCCTCGGCACAAGCACCCTGACGCACATGCCCTGCGCGCCCGCATCTCGTGAGTCACCTGAGTCCGTTGACGAGATAGAGCTCGGAGAGCTTGCGGGTGACGCTGTACGTGTAAGCGTGGGCGTCTGGCGTGATCTGGAGTCCCTGGATTCCGGGGATCCCGACGGGGTCCGCGGGGAGCACGGTCAGGATGTGCGTCCGCCGCCCGGTCGCGAGGTCCACGCGGTCCACCTCGGCGGGGACCTTGTTCCGGTCCCACACGATTAGGCTCGCCGAGTCCGGGCCCCAACCGGAGATCGCCTCGCTGCGCGGCAGAGACAGGACGGTGCGTGTCCCCGTTCCGTCCGTGCGGGAGGTCTCGATGGGGATCGCACCGTCCTTCTCCTGTCCCGTGAAATGGACGTAAGCGATCGATCCGCCGTCCGGCGAGAGAAGGGTCTGGTATGCGAACGGGGACGAACCGGGCGCGCTGATCTTGCGGAGGTTTCCCGATTCGAGGTCGAGAACATAAAAGGCGAACGCCTCCTGGTGCCGCCGCCCCCAGAGGATCGCGTTCCGGCCGTCCGGCAGGAGGTCCACGCGCAGGTCGTTACCGGCGAAATCCGGTATCGGGACGCGCCGGGTCGCGCCGACGCTGGTCGGAATCACGACCACGGAGAATGCGGGCTCGAGGGTGCAAGTGACGACCTACTTCCGGTCCGCGGTGATCGTCGACTGGCGCTGCCCGAGGCCCAGAGACTGGGCGGGCCCGCCGGAGAGCGGACGGAGATAGAGGGTGCCGTCCACGCGCGACCACTCGCCCAACGGCGCGAGGAGGGCCGAGCTGCCGTCGGCGGTCAGGCCCATCGTGGCCTGTGCGTCGAGCCACCCGAGGTCCCGGTCTTGGGTCTCCCCGCGGCCGCGTCCGAACGTTTGGCGCTGATAGGAGTGGAGCGCCGCGAGGACGCGCCCAGCAGCGTCCACGTCCTGGATCTCGAGACGTCCCGCGTGACGCAGCAGCGGTCGCGTGCCGCCGGAGAGGCTCACAGCGAGAAGGCGGCTCTCGCCGTCCCGGTACGTGCTCATCCAGATCTCGTCGCCGCGCGGGCCCCAGGCGAGGCCCGTGAAGCCCTGTACGGCCACCAGCGTCCGGACCTTCCCGCCGCGGTCCACGAGGTTGAGATTCGCGTCCTCGTTGCTGTCGCCCTTCTCCT
>CALAQS010000075.1 GCA_937888435.1 uncultured Acidobacteriota bacterium | reverse complement strand
AACCGGGAGAAGCGTAGACGAAGACGTAATAGTTGCCCGCGCCCGAGAGGAGCGGGATGTAGGCCCGCGCCACGCCCCGCACGAGGCCGATCTCGCCCCGCGAGCCGTCCGGATACTGGGTGTTCGCGGGCGCGCGGGCGCGGAAACTCTGCGACGCGCCGGGATACGCGTACGCCCCGCGGCGGGCGATCTCCTCGCGGGACATTGGCCGGGCGGGCGCCTCGAATCCGACCTCGATCGCGGCGAGCGCCCATCCCGCGGGCAGTTTCACGGCAAACGGCGCGCGCGCACCGGCGGGAAGCGGCTCCGCCGGCACCTCGACCCATTCGACGACGTGCCGGCTGAACTCCTCCACCATACGGAACTCGCCGCCCACAGCGGCGGCACCGATGCCCACGTGCGTCCATTCCGGGTCGAGAACCGTGCGGCGGTGGCCGTCGTCGGGAGGAAGTTCGGCCATCATCCGGGCATGCGCGTCGAGCAGGAGCGCGGGCACCTCGGCTTCCTCCACGATCGCCCCCGTGCGCGTGAGCCAGCTGGAGTTTTCCGCGTGATAGTCCACCCCGCCCGCAAGGCCCCAGCGGAGATAGGGCGGCCGTCCCGCAGTGTCCCAGTGTCCGGACGAGCGCATCCGGGCCGCGTCGAGGCAGAAGGCGTCGCCGACGCGCGCGGCGAGGAGATCGTACGCGACGGGCGGCGCGCCCGCGGCTCGCCGCTCTTTGTTCAGGCGCGCGAGAAGGCGGGCCTTGGCCGCCGGAAAACGCTCCGCGTAGGACGGTGCCGCGCGGTCCGCTCCCCGGCGCACCGTCGGAACCGGCGTCTCGGGGCGGAAGAGGGCCGCCGACCCGCACGCCCCGGAGAGCAGGGCCACAGCCCACAGGAACCTTCCCCGCACGACGGGACACCGCGACACCGTAGAATCCTACGGCCTGATGATCCGTTTCGGCACTTCCGGCTGGCGAGCCGTTCTCGGGGAAGAGTTCACGTTCCCGAACGCGCGGCGCGTCGTGACGGCGATCGCACGGGTCACGAGGGGGTCGGGCAGCATCTCCCCGGGCCTCGTCCTCGCGTCGGACACGCGGTTCCTGAACGAAAGGTTCGTGGACGAGGCGTCCCGCGTTCTCGTCCGGGAAGGCGTCCGCCCCCTTCGCGCCGACCGCGACGTGCCGACGCCGGCGGTCGCGTTCACGATCCGGCGCCTCGGCGCCGCTGGCGGCGTGAACTTCACCGCCTCGCACAATCCGCCCGAGTTCAACGGAATCAAGTTCTCGACGGCTGACGGCGCGCCCGCGCTGCCCGACGTCACGGCGCGCATCGAAGCCGAGATCGCGAAGACGACGGACGCCGACTCCGAGCCGGCGCCGGCCGCGGCGGCGGACGCGATCGACCCGCGCGGCCCCTACCTCGAACGGCTCGCGACGTTCGTGGACACCGCGAAGCTCAGGAAGGCGAACCTCCGCGTGGCCGTCGACCCGCGCTTCGGCACGTCGCGCGGGTACCTCGACGTCTTTCTCAGGGACGCGGGCGTGGACGTCGAGCTCATCAACGGGCATCGCGACCCGTACTTCGGCGGCCTCTCGCCGCAGTGCGACGAGAAGAACCTCGCCGCGCTCGCGCAGGTGGTCGTCTCCGGGAAGCGCCATCTCGGCCTCGCGACGGACGGAGACGCGGACCGTTTCGGCATCCTCGACGCCGACGGCCGCTACGTCGACCCGAACCACTGCCTCATGCTCCTCGCCGATGTCCTGCTCGGACGCCGCGTGGCGGGCGACGGCCGCGGCGTCGCGCGCTCGGTCGCGACGACGCACGGGCTCGACGCTGTCGCGAAAGCGCATGGCGCCCCGGTTTTTGTGACGCCCGTCGGCTTCAAGTACATCGGCGAGCTGCTTCTGAAGGACGCGATTGCGCTCGGAGGCGAGGAGTCCGCCGGCTTCACGATGGCGGGCCATGTGCCGGAGAAGGACGGCCTTCTCGCGGGGATTCTCCTCGCGGAGCGCGTGGCCGTGACCGGCGAGACGCTCTCGGCCCTCCTCGCGGAGCTCTTCCGGCGCGTCGGGCCGTTTTACCCGAAGCGTGCGGACGCGCGTCTCGACCCCGCGCTCGCCGCCGCGCTGAAGAAGCGTCTTGCCGAGAACCCGGACACCTTCGCGGAGCTAAAGGTGCAGTCGATCGACCGGACCGACGGGCAGCAGCTCGAGCTGGGCGACGGCCGCTGGATACTCTTCCGGCCGTCAGGCACTGAACCGGTCGTGCGAATCTACGCGGAATCTTCCGACAAGGGCGAAACGGATCGCCTTTTGAAAGCAGCCACGGAATACGTTCTTAGAGGGTAATTCCCCTTCTAAGCAAATCCTTCTTTTCTTTCTTCTTTTCGAGGAGCCAGCATGTACGCAATCGAATCCATTCACGCCCGCGAGATCCTCGATTCCCGCGGCAACCCGACGATCGAGGTCGAGTGCCTTCTCGAGGGCGGGGCATCGGGGCGCGCGGGCGTGCCGTCCGGCGCCTCCACCGGCTCGCGGGAGGCGCTGGAGCTGCGCGACGGCGACAAGAAGCGCTTTGGCGGCAAGGGCGTCCTTTCGGCCGTCAAGAACGTGAACGAGACGATCGCGCCCGAGGTCCTCGGCATGGATGCGCGCCAGCAGGCCGAGGTCGACCGCCTCATGATCGACCTCGACGGCACCGAGTCGAAGGCGAACCTCGGCGCGAACGCGATCCTCGGCGTCTCCATGGCCGTCTGCCGCGCCGCGGCGGAGGCCTGCGCGTTGCCGCTCTTCCGTTACCTCGGGGGCACGGGTGCGGTCTCGCTGCCCGTCCCGATGATGAACGTCATCAATGGCGGAGCGCACGCGGACAACCCGCTCGAACCGCAGGAATTCATGCTCGTCCCCGCGGGACCCACGTCCTTTCGCGAAGCGCTTCGCGCGGGAGCCGAGGTCTTTCACGCCCTGAAGGCGATTCTCAAGTCCCGCGGGCTGGCCACGAGCGTCGGGGACGAAGGCGGCTTCGCGCCACAGATCGCGACCGCCCGGGAGGCCCTCGACGTGATCGTGGATGCGATCGGAAAAGCCGGATACAGGCCGGGGCAGGACGTTTTCATCGCTCTGGATCCCGCGGCCTCCGAGTTCTTCGAGGACGGCACCTACCGGATCGAGGGAAAAAAGCTGCCACCCGACGAGATGGTCACGTTCTGGGAAACGCTCGTCGGCGCCTATCCGATCCTCTCGATCGAGGACGGCTGCGCCGAGGGCGACAAGGCGGGCTGGAAGCTCCTGACTGAGAAGCTCGGCGCGAAGATCCACCTCATCGGCGACGACAACTTCGTGACGAACCCGAAGATCCTGAAGCAGGGCATCGCCGACGGCATCGCGAACGGCCTTCTCGTGAAGCTGAACCAGATCGGCACGATTACCGAGACGCTCGAGGCCGTGCGGATCGCGCAGACGGCGGGATACGTCACGGTCATCTCCCACCGCTCGGGAGAGACGGAGGACACGACGATCGCCGACCTCGCGGTCGCGACGAACTCCCGTTTCATCAAGACGGGCTCCCTCTGCCGTTCCGAGCGCGTCGCCAAGTACAACCGGCTCCTGCGCATCGAGGAGGATCTCGCCGAGACGGGCGTCTATCCGGGCCTCGCCGCGAAGAAAGGCTGACGCGCGCGCGCGTTTCGCGCGAAAATGCCCCGTGCGGTTCGAACGAATCGTCGGCGGTGAGGGTCCTCCCCGGATCGTGGGCGTGAGGCGGCTGCGCCCGCCGTCGCGGAGGGAGGAGCCGCGCCCGCTGCCCGAGTTCGTGTCCGAAACGCCGGCGCCGGCATCCGGCGCGCGCCCGGACGCGCCGCACGTGAGGCCGGCGTCCTACGTCGCGGTCTCGCTCCTTTTCTCGGCGCTCGTCTTCGGATTTTTCCTCGTGAACCAGCACGGGCTTCTTCAGGTCCGGCGGCAGCGTCTCCAGCTCGCGAAGATGCAGGCAGAGGTCGCGCAGTTGGACGAGGACAACCGGAAGCTCGAAGCCGAGGTCGCGTCGCTCAAGAGCGACCCGCAGGCCGTCGAGAAGACCGCCCGCGAGACGCTGAACCTCGTGAGGCCCGGAGAAGTCGTCCTCATCCTGCCCGAGGGCTGGCAGGCTCGTGTCAAGCCTCCGGAAACCGCGGCACCCGCTCCGGCGACGGCCGCGCCGAAGAGCCCATAGACGCCTTCGGCACCTCGGCGGGCCCGCGCCCGCGCCTTCCAACTCGTCTTTCAACCCGGACCAGGGAGTGTCGACATGAAAGCTCGTCATCTGACCCTCGCTGTCCTCTTCGGCTTCCGCGTCTTCGAACGGGTCACTCCGGAGTGAGCGGTCCTTTCGGGTCACCGTGTGCATTGGGCGGGACGTGAGAACAAATGACTCTTCGAAAAACAGCTGCTCCAGTACGAGTTCGGACGAAGGCATTCCTTCTAGCACTGAGCCTTCCGTTCACCGCCGTAGTCGTTCGTGCGCAGTCGCTGAATACCGCTCTTTCGATTCCTTCCGAGGCCGCAGTCGCCGGTGCCTCACTCGAGCTGAAGCTCATCGCTTTCAACGCAGGAACCACCGCGCGTAGCCTCACAATCCCTGCCGTGCTTCCCGCTTCCCTGGTCATCGGCGGCCGATCATGGCCACTCGAGCTGCATGCGGATTCACCGTCGCATTCGACGGTGGCTCCAGGCAGCTTCATAGCTCAACCCTATTGTCTGAATCTGCCGGACGCCGCCGCCGGCCTCGGTGTGATTGAGGTCACGTTGCCTGACTCGTCCACTCTGAGGTCCGCGATTGAGGTCGCTGGTACGACCGGCGGACCGGCGGGAGGAAGCGAGATTCCTCTGACGGATCCCGCGGGTCGCGTAGCGCGGCATGCCGACATGGAGACCGAGGCTGATGCGTCAATTCTCGGGCGGACGTTCGCGGGCCGTTTGCAGGCCCACGAGCCGGTGTACTTCATCTATGGATCGGGCACACAAGCGGCGAAGTTTCAGTTCAGCTTCAAGTACAAGCTCGCCGACCTGGGCGACAAGACCTCGGCTACGACACTGAACAGCCTGCAACTCGGCTATACCGAACGCTCCCTCTGGGATATCAATGCTGCGTCCAGCCCGTTCTATGACACAAGCTATATGCCAGAGCTGTTTTGGGAGTGGATCAAGATTCCGGCCAAAAAGCAGAACGACCTCTCGTGGAACGCCCTTCAACTCGGAGTCAAACACGAGTCGAACGGAAAGGGCGGCGCTAACTCCCGCAGCGTGAACACCGCCGACCTGCGCTCTGTGTTCTTTGTCGGCCCGGCGGACGGTTGGCGGCTCGTTCTTGTGCCCGAGGTCTTGACCTACCTCGGCGGCGCGGGAGACATCGCCGAGTATCGTGGCTATGGCCAACTACGCGGGTCGCTCGGCAAGGCGAACGGCCCGCTTCTCGCGTTCACGTCAACGGCGGGAAAAGGCCTCGATCACCGCTCCGTCCAACTCGATATGACATACCCAGTACACGTCCGCTTCCTCGATATGTCGATATTTGTCCTCGTGCAGTACTTTAATGGTTACGGGGAAAGCCTTCTTTCCTACAACCAGAAGTCAGAATCCTTACGGTTGGGTGTCGCGCTCGTCCGCTGAGAGCGTAGGGCCGCAATGGGAATTGCGGTGCGCATTGTCGCGTACGGACCAGAGGCTTCGTCAACGCTCTCGCGCCCAGAGCGCACACTTCGATCCACGTGCAGCTGCCTACGCGAGCGCCGCTCGGCGGCGGGTGCGGGGAGCGCTCTCGGGCTTCGGAGTCCCCGGGCGGGACTCGAGCCAGCGCTCCGCCCAAGCGGCCATGGCGTCGATCGCGGAGGCCAGAGCCCGCCCCTTTTTCGTCAGCGCGTATTCGACGCGGATTGGCGTGGCCGGGAACACCGTACGCTCCACGATTCCTTCCTCTTCCAGCTCCTGCAGTCGCTCACTCAGCATCCGATCGGTGATGTCCGGGATCGCGCGGCGGAGCGTCGCGAACCGGCAGCGCGAGCGAAGCAGCAGGAAGACGATGGCGCCCGTCCAGCGGCGGCCGATCAGCTCGATCGCCCGGTGAAACCGGCCGCAAAGGGCCAGGTTGGGCGTGGTGGATCCTCGCATCCTTCTCACAAGCAACAGGATAACGGAGGCTTGTCCTCGGCACAAGTAGATACTTGACGAATAGCAACTATACTTAATATAGTATTCTCTCTCGGGGAACGACAACTTCAACCGCTTCGAAGAAGGAGATCGACTCATGGACTTTGGAATCCTCGCTCTCAGGCTCGTGCTCGGGCTTCTCATGGCCGCCCATGGCGCTCAGAAGCTCTTCGGATGGTTCGGCGGCCACGGGCTGGCCGGCACCGGCGGGTTTTTCGAATCCCTCGGGTTCCGCCCGGGACGCCTTTTCGCGTCGGCTGCCGGGATCAGCGAGTTCG
>CALAQS010000074.1 GCA_937888435.1 uncultured Acidobacteriota bacterium | reverse complement strand
AGACCGAGCTGGAGGACATTGCCCGGGCGGCGCGGGCGGCCGTGCCCGGCGTCCTCGTCGAGACCTTCGTCTAGTCGGGCGTGACCAGATCGCGCGCCCCGCGCGTCTTCCCTACGATGCACGCGATGGCCGGACACTTCGAGGAGCGACTCCCCGCCCGCGACGTCTCGTGGGGGGAAGCGCTGCGCGCGCCCTTCGACGCGCTCGCGGCGGGCGACTCTTCGGCGCTGGAGACGATCTGGGAGCTCGCGTCCCGGCGGCTCTACGGCCTCGCCCTCTGGCGAACGGGCTGCGAGGAGGATGCGCGCGACGTCGTCCAGGAGGTCTTCGTGCGTCTCGCCTCGCGCCACGGCGACCTGGGGGACGTCGAGAGGCCGCACGTCTGGCTCCTCGCGGTAGCCCACAACGCGGCGGTGGACGCGGCCCGGCGAAGCATCCGGCACCGGGGGGAGCCGCTCGAAAACGCCGCCCACGTCGCGGCGCCCGGGGTCGACCCCGAGCGCGCGGCCGCCGCATCCCGGGCGTCCCACGCCCTCGCGCAGCTCCCGCCACCCCAGCGCGAGGCCGTTCTTCTCCACCACGTCGCCGGCTGCTCGTTCCGCGAGATCGCGCCTCGACCTCCTCGCGCCTCTCGGCGACGGCCCCGCGAACGCCGCGCTTTAGCTCAAGGATTTCGCGAAGCCGCAGGGGGCGCGCCTCCCGGAGGCAGAGGAGGCCATGAAGCGCCGCATCGACGGGCCGGGCGACCTCGGGCGGGTCCTGCGTCCCGACGATCCTCTCCTGAAGGAGGCCGAGCCGTGGGCCGACCAGGCCACGATGCGCTTCTATCCCGACGTCTGGACAGGTGAAGGACCGTCGACGCCGATTCCGAACCTCCTCGTCTCGCTCGCGTTCGCGAAATCCTGGGCGGCGCGCGCGGCCTCGACTCCCGACGCCCCGGCGGCGATCGAGGACTGCCGCCGCGCGATCCGCTGGGGACGGCTCCTCCGGCAGGACGACGCCATGATCAATCAGGACCTCGTCGGCCTCGCGTCCATCCGGATCGGCGCCGAGCAGCTCTACGCGCTGGCGGCGCGCCGTGGCGACCAGCCGCTCATGCTCGCCGCTGCGATCGTGCAAGGCGAGGTGGCCCCGCAGCGCCTGCGCACGGCGGAGCTCCTGACCCGCGTCGCCATCCAGGCCGCGAAGAAGGACGCGGTCACCGACGGGAAAGTCGACGACCTGATCGGCGTCGCGAAGACCTCGCCCGATCGCCGCTTCCGGAACGAGGCGATCGTCATGCTCGGATTTGCACGCTTCATGGGCACTTCCGCTCAGCGCGAAAAGGCCGAAAGCGCCCTGGCCGAGCTGAAGACGTCGCCCGATGCGCTCGTCGCGGGCAATGCGCGATGGGCGCTGCAGCTTCGCCATGGAGACCTCAAGGACCTCAGTGGGGCGATCCATTGACGGCGGGCAACGCGAGATGGGCGCTGCAGCTTCGCCGCGAAAACCTCAAGGACCTCGGCGCGTAGACGTCTTCAGCCGGCCGCGGCCGAGTCCGTCTCGGCCGGAGCGTGGTAGAGGACGACGGAGGACGGTCCCGTGCGGATCGCCTGCTCGAGGGCCTCGTTCGCGCGAAGGACGAGCGTCGCCGTATCGAAGGCGTCGTCGGGGTAGACCGCGACCCCGGCGCTGATACCGAGACGGACGCCCGCGGCGACGAGGCGCTCGTCCATTCCCTGCTGGAAGTTCTTCTGGACGGAGTGAAGGGCACGATGCGCCTGCACTTTGCCCGCCTCGAAGATGAGGATGTAGAAGCGGTCGTCCTCGTCGCGTGCGACGAAGTTGACCGCGCGCGTCGCGCGCACGAGCTTGGCGGCGAGCTTCGGCAGGAGCGAGTCGCCCGAGCCGGCGCCCAGCTTTCCGATTGCTTCCCTCAGCCCGTCCATGCGCAGGTGCGCGACGGCGATCGACTGGCCGTTGCGCTCGGCGCGCCTCAGCTCGGATTCGAGTCGCTTGGCGAGGGACGAACGGTTGTAGAGGCCCGACTGGCTGTCGCGTTCGGTCTGCTGCTCGATGAGCTTCATGAGTCGCGCGTTGTGGAGCGCGACCGCCGCCGCGTCCGCGAGGAGGTCGAGCCGCTCCTTGAGGTCCACCGGCCAGTCGTCGCTTCCGCGCCGCGCGCCGACGGAAAGGACGCCGATGAGCTCGTCGTGATAGGTGAGAGGCACGGCGGCCGCACGGATGAGCGGCGCGCCGGCACCCTCGGGATTGCCCGGGAAGAACGTGGCTCCCTCGCCGGGCCCGGCGATACAAGGCGTCTTGTCGAGGAACGTGCGGACGATCGGGTGCCCCGTGTGTTCGAAGGCGACGGCAAGCCCCACTTCGTCGCCCACGTCGGCGCCCCAACGCGTCGAGATCTTCGCGGCTTTCGAAGCCGGATCCGCATCCCAGAACTGCGCTGCATCGGCCTTCAGCAGCGTGACGGATTGCTCGCAGAGCGTCTGTTTGATGCGGTCGACGTCGAACGTGGTCGAAAGCGAGCGGCCGACCTCGCGCAGTCGGTCGAGAAAACGGTACGACTCCCGTTCCTGCTGAAGGAGGCGGGCCGACGTGATCGCGAGCGACACCTCGACGCCGAGCGCCTCGAACGAGTGCAGCACGTCGGACGAGAGAGCCTCGCTGCGCGCGCCCGTCACGGCGCACAAAACGCCCGCCGGAGCTCCGCGGTACGCGAGGGGCACGGCGAGAAGGCCCAGGGGAGCCGCGAGCTGCGCGACGGCCGCCCCGGACGGCAGGAGGGAAGCGCCGTGCGGATCCGATCCGACGTCGGTGAGCAGCAGGTGCGATCCTTCTGTCGCGAGGTGCCCGAGAAGGGCGTTCGAGATCTCCACGGCAGCGGAGCTCCCTCGCCCCTTGACGTAGGCGGCCTGCGCGCCCGGCAGCTCGCCGGCCGGGACGAGCCGGAGCGCGCAGACGTCGAAGTTGAATTGAGGGCCAAGCTCGTCGACCGTGCGCGACGCGATCGCGGAGACGTCGGTCAGGCCCGACAGGGCCGTGTGGAGGCGGCCCACGAACGTATTGCGTTCGCTGTGCCGGCGCTCGGCATCGAGGAGCCGCGCCTTGTCCAGGGCGCCTGCCGCGAGCTTCGCGAGCTCCTGAGAGAGCCGCAGCTCCTGCGGCGTGAGGGCGAATCCTCCGCGGCGCGACATCGTGAGAAAGCCGAACACGAGCTCCCCGGCGTGGAGCGGCAGGCACATGCGGAGGCGGCGCGGGGGATTCGAGCCAGGCTCGTCCTCGAACGCGGGGCCGTGCGCCGAAAGGCTACGGCCCAAGAGCTCGTCCGCGTCGAGAGGGCGCCGGCCGGACGAGGGCCGTTCGCCGCTCGTCGAGCCGCCCTGAGTGAGGATCTCCGTGACCTCTTTCGTCTCGGGATGGAATCGATAAGCCGTGACGCGGTCGAATTCGAGCTCGCGCGACAGCGAGGCCACGGTGAGCCGGATGACCTCGTCGGGGTTCAGGGAGAGGAAGGCTCCGGAGGCGAGCTCGAAGAGCGCGACGGCCTCCTCGCGCCTTTTCATCAGCGTCCCGAGCGTGCGCTCGCGCTCCAGGACGTGACCGACGGTGCGCGCGAAGAGGCGAACGCCTTCCTCCGCCTCGGCCTCTCCTGCGGCCATCGTCTCCAGCACGACTCCGAAGGCGGCCGGGACCTGATCCTTAACCTTCACGGGCGCTCCGTAGAACGAGAGTCCGCCCTGGCTGACCTTCTTCGGACGGCCCTGCGCGAGAACCTCACCGAGATGCTGATTGAGGCGTGTCTCCGCGGCCGCCGCGACGCTGGACCGGCCAGCCCGCGTCATGGGCGGAACGCCGACGCCGGGAAGCAGGGCCACGACGGGCGCATCGAAGAAGTGGAGCGCGGCGGTCAGAATCCCACCGAGGGCCTCGTCGAGGAGCAGACCTTCCTTGAGGGCGCCGTCGAACGCCTTGAGGAGCGGCAGGCCTGGAAAGCGAGAAAAGGAAGCCATCGGATCGGCCGCCATAATAGCGCCCGTTGGAGGTGCCTTGATGCGCCCGGACATTGCGGCGACGGACGCTCTCGCTGACTCTCTCGCGCGACTTCTGCCCGCGCTCGAGTCTTTTACGCGCTTCGAGGGCGCCGACCCGGCGGCGCGGCGCACCCTCTGGCGCGCGGCCCTCGACGAGCCGCTGCCCGAGGCCGGCGCGGGGCGTGAGGCGGTTCTCGAGACGCTGCGCTCTTACGTCATCGCGAACGGGCTCAGGATCGGCGCTCCGGGCTTCTCGGGCTGGGTCACGACGATGCCGACGACGGTGCCGGCCGTCGCACAGCTCGCGGGCGCGATCACGGCGGCGCAGCGCTGGTGGGCGACCCCCGGCAACTTCCTCGAGGTCCTCGCGCTGCGCTGGCTCCAACGCCTCGTCGGATTGCCCGATCACTTCGAAGGCGGGTTCACGAGCGGCGGCGCCACGGCCAACCTCGTCGGGCTCGCGGCCGCGCGCCAGCACGCGGGCGAGAGGCGCGGCTTCGATCCGAGCCTCGACGGCCTTCAACGCCTTGTCGAGCCGCGCGTCTATGCGTCGACCGAGGTGCATCACGTCGTCCACCGCGCCTGCGGCGTTCTCGGGCTCGGCCGCCGGGCGTTGCGCATGATTCCGGTCGACTCGAGCCGGACTCCCGACCTTGACGCGCTCGAGCGCATCCTCGACGAGGACCTCGCGGCGGGCCGCACGCCTGTCGCGGTCGTCGCGTCCGCCGGTGACGTGAACACCGGCGCCGTGGAGCCGATCGACGCGATGCGCGAGATCGCGCACGCGCGCGACGTCTGGCTGCACGTGGACGGCGCGTACGGCGGCTTCGGCGTCCTCGACCCGCGCGTCGCGCCGCTTTACGGGGACCTCTCGAAGATCGACTCGTTCGCGGTCGACCCGCATAAGTGGATGGCGGTTCCCGTGGGGTGCGGCGCGGGGTTCGTGCGCGACGGCGGCGTCCTCGCGCGCGCGCTCACGCTCGAGCCAGCCGCCTATGTGGAGATGGCGCCGACCGGCACGGGAGACCTCGGCTCGCCCTTCGACGAACGGGGCGAGGGAAACCCCGACTTTTCCGTGGACCACTCGGCGCCGGCGCGCGGCCTCACCGTGTGGGCCGCGCTCAAGGAGATAGGCGCCTCAGGAATGCGCGCGCGCGTCGTGCGCCACAACGACTGCGCGCGCCGCGTCGCGGCGCGCGTGCGCGAGCACCCAGCGCTCGAACTTCTCGCGGAGCCGATCCTCTCGATCTGCTGCTTCCGCGTGAGGCCGGAGGACGTTTCGGACGAAGATACGCTCGACGCGTTGAACGAAAGAATTCTCCTTCGGGTGCGCGCGCGCGGCCGGGCGATTCCCTCCCACACGCGCGTGAACGGCCGTTTCGCGATTCGCCCGTGCTTCATCAATCCCCGCACGACGCTCGCGGACGCCGACGCGACGGTGGACGAGGTGCTGGCTGTGGCGGGGGAGCTGGGCGCGATCGGCGAGCGCGCGCTCCGATCCGAATCCCCCCGCTAAGATAAGGGCGCCGTCTCACCAAGGGAGGCTTCGATGCAGCTCGGAATGATCGGTCTCGGACGCATGGGCGGGAACATGGTGCGCCGGCTGCAGCGCGGCGGCCACACATGCGTCGTGTACGACCGGTCCCGCGAAGCTGTCGACGCCCTCGCGAGAGACGGCGCCACCGGCGCGTCCTCGCTCGCTCAGTTCGTGGAGAAGCTCGGGAGGCCTCGCGCCATCTGCCTCATGGTCCCCGCCGCCACCGTGGACGCGTCGCTCGCCGAGCTCGAGCCTCTTCTGGAGAAAGACGACACGATCATCGACGGCGGCAACTCGCATTACCACGACGACATCGCGCGCGCGAAGAGGCTGAAGGAACGGGGCCTCAACTACGTCGACATGGGCACGTCCGGCGGCGTCTGGGGTCTCGACCGCGGCTATTGCCTGATGATCGGCGGGGAGACCGATGTCGTGAAGCGGCTCGAGCCCGTCTTTTCGACCTTAGCGCCGGGGGCCGGCTCGATCGAGCGCACGCCGGGACGAGAGAAACTCGGCGGGACGGCCGAGCACGGCTATCTCCACTGCGGCCCTTCGGGCGCGGGCCATTTCGTCAAGATGATTCACAACGGCATCGAATACGCGCTCATGGCCGCGTATGGCGAGGGTCTGAACATCCTGAAGAACGCAGGTCTCGGCAAGGCGATGCATGAAAAAGACGCGGAGACGGCTCCGCTGCGCGACCCCGAGCACTACCAGTACGACTTCAACCTGGCCGACATCACCGAGGTCTGGCGGCGGGGTAGCGTCGTGACCTCCTGGCTCCTCGACCTGACCGCCGCGGCGCTCGCGAGCGACCCCAAGCTCGAGACGTTCTCCGGCCGCGTGTCCGACTCGGGGGAGGGCCGCTGGACGATCGCGGCCGCGAACGACGAGGGCGTGCCCGCGCACGTCCTCGCCGCGTCCCTTTTCGAGCGCTTCGCTTCGCGCGGAGGCGACCTCTTCCAGAACAGGGTGCTGTCGGCGATGCGCTTCGGCTTCGGAGGCCACGTCGAAAAACAGTGATCGCGACTACTCGCCCTCCAGGATCTCGCGCGCGGCGGCGAGCTCGGCCTTCTTCGCCCCGTCGACCTTCGGGTACTGAAGAGCGAGGTTTTCCATCGCATCGATGATCGCCGCGCCTACGACGAGGTGCGTGAACCACTTGTTGTCCGCGGGCACGACGTACCACGGGGCGTGCGGCGTCGCCGTCGCCCGGATCATGTCCTCGTACGCCCGCATGTACTCCTTCCAGTGCTCGCGCTCCTTCGCGTCGGCCTCCGAGAACTTCCAGTTCTTGTCGGGCAGGTCGAGGCGCTCGAAAAAGCGTCGCTTCTGCTCCTTGCGCGACACGTTCAGAAAGAACTTCAGGACCAGGGTCCCGTTCCGGGCGAGGTGGCGCTCGAAGTCGGCGATGCTCTCGTAGCGGTCGTTCCAAACGTCTTTCGTCACGAGGCGCGGCGGAATCTCTTGCCTCTCGAGAAGCTCGGGATGGACGCGCACGACGAGGACCTCTTCGTAGTACGAGCGGTTGAAGACTCCGATCCGGCCGCGCTCGGGAAGGCATTTCGCCGAGCGCCAGAGAAAGTCATGATCGAGATCCTCGGCCGAGGGCACCTTGAACGAATAGACCTGGCAACCCTGCGGATTCACACCCGACATGACGTGCTTGATCGTGCCGTCCTTGCCGGCGGCGTCCATCGCCTGGAAGATCAGAAGGATCGCCCATCGATCCTGCGCATACAGCTTGTCCTGCAAGGCCGCGAGGCGCTCGATGTCCCTCTGAAGGAGAGCGCGGGCCTTAGTCTTGTCCGCATCGAGGTGGGCCGTGTCACCCGGGGAATGGTCCTTCAGGCGGAAGCTCGTCCCCTTCGTGACGCGGCACTGGCGGAGAAACCTCTCGAGTTTGGACACGTGCGCTCCCTGCGGCCCCTCTTCATAGAGTCGAGGGCACGATCTTATGACCTTCCCGCCCCTTGACCCAGAGAATCTGGGCGACCATGAGCAGCATTCCGAGATCGCGCAGGATGTCGAGGCGCATGTCGGCGAGGCGCTCGTCGATGGTTTTGTTCGCCTGCGCCACGTCGAAACAGCCGCAGTCGATCGCGTTGCCGCGCGCGAGATTCAGCGAGATCGCGGCGATGAAGACGAGAAGGAGCGCGCCGACGAGGCCTGTCGACGCGCGCGTCCAGATGCCGAGGATGAGGGCGAGGCCGGCGAGGAGCTCGAGCCAGGGCATGACGAGCGCCATGAGATTCACGAACGCGCCTGGCACGAGCCGGTAGTTGTAGACCATGTGCGCGAAGGACGGCGGGTCGACGAGCTTCGGCAGCGCCGCGGCGACGAAGAAAAGGCCGAGCGCGATCTGGACGCGCACCGTGAGCCAGGGCGAGGCGAGCGCTTCCTTCGGCGTCACGACTCGGGCCCCGTCACGCTCGATCCCCCGCGCTTGACCCAGTCAGGCCAGCCGTCGCGATACACGAGGAGGTTGTTGAAGCCCGCGCCGAAGAGTTTCTGCGCCAGCATGTGCGAGTCCTCGCAGTCGCCGCCGGAGCAATAGAGGACGACCGGGATCGCGCCGTCGCGGCCCTCGCCGACGAGCGCCGTCACGCGGGCGTCGATGTCGCTCTCCCAGACGGGAAAGCTGCGCGCCAGAGCGATGTGCCCTTCTTCGTAGTCCTTCGTGCGGCGCGCGTCCAGGACGAGCACGCGGCGCGCGACGAGCCACGCGACGTCGTCGCCCGAGATCTCGACGTAGGGCTTGTTGTGAGGCGGGAAGCGCTTGAGCAGGTCGGCGGGGGAAGAAGAGAAAGCTCTTGCTTCGGACCCTTGCGGGGGAACCGTGGCCTTCGGGGCGGACTTTTCGCTTGGGCCAGGATGTTTTCCTTCGAAAGGTGATTCGGCCGATGCTGGGGCGCCGCCGTTGCTCGCGGGGGCCGCCGGTGCGATGGCTTCCGCTTTTTCCGGAACCACCAGCGCATTCGGGTAGCTGCCCACGAGCGCGAGCTTGCGCTCGCGCGACGCGAGCGCGTTTGCGACGAGGGCGCAGAGGATCGCGGCCAGCACGAGCGTGGCGGCTTCGAGGAGATGCCGGCGGAGGCTCACGGAGGCATTCTAAGCAAGCCTTCGGCCGCCAAAGCTCTGCCGCCGTGGCGCGGGGCTAAAATCTCCGGACTGATCGCGCCTGTCTCGCCGCAGGAAGGAAACGATGTCCGAAAAAAGCACGCTCACGATCACCGACAACCGCACCGGGAAGACGTACGAGCTGCCCGTCGAGAACGGGACGATTCGCGCCCTCGACTTGCGCAGGATCAAGGCCGATGAGCACGACTTCGGCCTCATGACCTACGACCCGGCGTTCACGAATACGGCGTCGTGCAAGTCGGCGATCACGTTCATCGACGGCGACAAGGGGATCCTCGAATACCGGGGTTACCCGATCGAGGAGCTGGCCGAGAAGTCGACGTTCCTCGAGGTCGCGTGGCTCCTTTTGAAGGGCGAGCTCCCGACGGCAGCCGAGCTGAAGGACTTCACTCAACACGTCACGATGCACACGTACCTCCACGAGAACGTCAAGAAGCTCATGGAGGGCTTCCGGCACGACGCCCACCCGATGGGGATGCTGCTCTCGACCATCGGCGCGCTTTCGACGTTCTACCCGGACGCCAAGCAGATTTTCGACGCGAAGTCGCGCGACCACCACGTCATCCGGCTCATCGCGAAGATGCCCACGATCGCGGCCTTCGCGTACCGGCATTCCATCGGCTTCCCGTACGTCTACCCGGACAACGAGCTTTCCTATACGGGCAATTTCCTGTCGATGATGAAGAAGATGGCCGAGCCGCGCTACGTCGTGAACCCGGTCCTCGCGCGGGCGCTCGACGTTCTCTTCATCCTTCACGCCGACCACGAGCAGAACTGCTCGACGAACGCGATGCGCTCGGTCGGCTCGGCACACACCGACCCGTACTCGTCCGTCGCGGCCGCCACCGCGGCGCTCTACGGGCCGCTTCACGGCGGCGCGAACGAGGCCGTCCTCAGGATGCTTCACGAGCTCGGCGACATCAAGAACGTCCCGGCCTTCGTCAAGGAAGTGAAGGAGGGCTCCGGCGAGAAGCGCCTCATGGGCTTCGGCCACCGCGTCTACAAGAACTACGACCCGCGGGCGACCGTCATCAAGAAGCTCGCAAGCCAGGTCTTCGAGGTGACAGGCAAGAATCCCCTCCTCGCGATCGCGCTCGAGCTCGAACGCATCGCGCTGCAGGACGACTATTTCGTCAAGAGGAAGCTCTATCCGAACGTGGACTTCTACTCCGGCCTCATCTACGAGGCGATGGGCTTCCACTCCGCTTTCTTCACGGTGCTCTTCGCGATCCCACGCACGGCCGGCTGGCTCGCCCAGTGGCAGGAGCTGCTGACCGACAGCGACCAGAAGATCGCGCGGCCGCGGCAGATCTTCACGGGCTCCCCGCGCCGGAGCTACGTCCCGATCGAGAAGCGAGAGCTCACCAGGTCGTGAAAGGCCTCTTCACGAGGTTCGCGTTGAAATAGCGCGGGTCCAGTGAAACCTCCTGGCCGACCCAGGGCGGGAGAGCGGGCTCGTCGTCGGCGCTCGCGAGCTCCACCTCGGCCACCACGAGCCCGGCGTTCGCGCCGTGGAACTCGTCAACCTCCCAGGTGTGAGCGCCGAAGGGAACCCGGTAGCGGGTCTTCTCGATGAGGGGTTTCTCGCAGAGGCCGTCGAGCATCGCGGCCGCGTCCTCTACCGGAATCGCGTACTCGAACTCGGCGCGCGAAAGACCGCGGCTCTTGCCCTTGACCGTCAGGAAACCCTGGTCTCCGGCGATCCTCACGCGGACCGTCCGCTCTGCGGCGCTCGAGAGATATCCCTGGCGAGTGAGAGCTCCCGCCGCGAGGGTTTGCCACGCGGTGCCGATGACGAGGAACTTCCTTTCGATCTCCAGTCCCATGCCGTCGTCCCGGCGGCGGCCGTCAGCCCTTCGCGCAGCCCGGACAGATCCCGCGCATCGTGACGGTGTAATCCTCCACGATGTGGCCCTCCGCGAGGCGCGGGCGTGGCGCCTCGCGAAATGTCTCGAACGGCACGTCCTTCACGGCGCCGCACGCTCGGCAGATGAAGTGGTGGTGCCGGTCGAGGTTCGCGTCGTAGCGGGCGACGGCGTCGTCGAGCACGAGCTCCTCGATGAGGCCGCTCTCCTTCAGCGAGTGCAGGACGTTGTAGACCGAGGCCCTCGACGCGGTCGGCACGGCGCGATTGACGGCGGACCCGACCTCCTCGGCCGTTGGATGCCTCGGCGTCGTGAGCAGGTACTCGAGCACAGCCATGCGCTGTTGCGTGACCCTCAGGCCCCTCTCCCTCAGGCGGCCCGAAAGCATGGCGTGTGTGTCCATTACCAGCTTAGATTAAGTCTAGATTGAGTCCCAATCAAGTCCCGGGAGGAATAATCCGGTCACCGGGCGGCTTCAGGGGTCAGTTCGGGGTGGCGCCGTGAACGTCCGTGATGAACGGGCGGCCGATGCGCGACCAGCGCGGGCCCTTGAAGAACTGCTGGTTCCAGCTCCACATGATGCCGACCGCCCGCCCGAGGAGGTCCTGGACAGGACGCGTGCCGAAGAAGCGCGCGTCGCGGCTCTCGTCGCGATTGTCGCCCATGAGGAAGACCTCGCCCTCCGGCACCGTGATCGGGCCGAACGTGCGGAACGCGGGACGGTCGGGCAGGACGCGAACGAGGTGCGCCCTTCCGCCGAGAATCTCCGTGCCGAGGAGAATCGGCTCGCCGTCGTCGTTCTTCTGCTCGGGCAGGAAGTCGACCGGCTGCTTCTTCCCGTTCACATAGAGCGTCTCGTTCCGGAGCTCGACGACGTCGCCCGGGAGGCCGACGAGGCGCTTGACGAACGGCACGCTCCCGCCATCGGGGTTGCGGATGACGACGACGTCTCCCCGCTTGGGCGTGCCGGTCTCGAAGAGGCGGATCTTCGAGAAGGGGATCCGGAACTGGTAAGCGGACTTCCAGACGAAGACGCGGTCGCCCTCGAGAATAGTGGGCTTCATGGAGCCCGTCGGAACGACGTACCAGTCGGCCAGAACGGACCGTCCGGTCAGGATGATGGCGGCCATCAGAACGAGCTGGCGGACGTCTTTGAGGAGGGCAGCGCGCTTTTCCGGCGTGAAGGCCATGAGAGCATAGATCTTCGCACGAAACGTGCCGCCCCGATCCGTCGCGTTATCCTCGGGGCATGGCCCGCTACACGGACCGACATGCGGCCTCGGGGGTGCGCGATGCGCTGCCGAAGCTCGAGACTTGGCCCTCGCAGCACTCCTCCGATTACGAGATCGTAATCACGATCCCCGAGTTCACGTCGATCTGCCCGAAGACGGGCCTTCCCGACTTCGCCACGCTGACCGTGACGTACGTTCCCGACCGCCGGTGCGTGGAGCTGAAGTCCCTGAAGAAATACGTGAACGCTTACCGGAGCCTCGGCATCTTCAACGAGAACGTCGTGAACCGCGTTCTCGGAGATCTCGTTCGTGCGCTCCGGCCACGCCGGATGGCCGTGCGGGGCGCCTTCGCGCCCCGCGGCGGCATCCAGACGACGGTCGAGGCTCGCTTCCCCCGCGCGGAAGCGGGCGTGGCCGGTGCGACGGGCGCGGCTGGCGTCACTTCGCCGCGGGTCTCGCGGCGGCGCTCCCCGGCCGGGTCGTCCCGTCGCTCAGAAGGCGGCGGTAGACCGAAAGCGCGTTGAGCGCGCTCAGCTCGCGCGGGCAGTAGTCGGCCAGTTGCTCGGCGGCCAACTCTCCGGAGACACGGGCCTCCGGGGCGTTCTGCTTCTTCTTTTCGACGAGGAACGCGAGCATCGACGTGAGATAGCGGCGGGTCTTTTCGATCTCAGGTACCGCGTTCCCCGTGGGATTTCCCCGAGTCGGCACGAGGCCTCGCGCGCCGAGCGCGTCGAATCGCTCCAGAATGGCGAGCCAGCCCTTGATGTCGCAGTCGGGGTCCGAGAGCATCGGGCAGCGGTCCGTCGTCACGAGATCGCCCGCGAACACCGTGCGTGTCGAGGCGTCGAAGACGTAGAGGTCGAACGCGGTGTGCGCATTCCCCGCCGGCACGCCGATCTCGAACACCTGCTTGCCGGCCACGAGCGCGATATGGTCGCTGATCCCGATGACGTGAGGAGCCTTCGCTTTCCCTTGCGCGATCGAGCTCGCGATGAGGCCCGTGGCGCTGGCGTTCACGAAGACCGTGGCGTCGGTCGGAAGGAACGTCGTGAAGCCGTCGTTCGAGTCGGAGTGGAAGTGCGTCATGGCGATCCATTTGATCGGCTTGTTCTTCGTCGTCCTCGCGATCTCGGCTTTGAGGTTCTTCGCGTCCGCTGCGGTCGCACCCGTGTCGATGACGAGAACGCCGTCGCCCATGTCGATCCACGAGCAGTTCGTCGGGCCGAACCGGCCATACCACGTGTTCGGGTAGGGCTGCGCCACCTCGAAGGGGGGCATCTCGGGAGCCTTCGGTTTCGGCGCCTCGACCGCGAACGCGGGGTTGGCGGCGAAAACGAGGGCGAGGGCGGCGAGCGAGGGTGGAAAGGATCGGTTCATGGAGTCTCCTGTCATTGGGGACGGTCGGGGCCGCCGGCTGAAGTCGGCGGCCCGGGATGATCGTGAGAAGAGGCCAGGGCGGCGGCCAGCGTCCCGTCGCGGAAGGACGTGAGGGCGGACTCCTTCTCGCGCGCGAGGCCGTCCTCGAGGCGCACGAGACGGTCCCTCGAGGCGAGGACGCGCTTGGCGGCGGAGAGAGAGGCGATCGGCCGTTCGGCATACTGCGCCGCGCGCTGGAGCGCGAGAGGCAGCGCGGGCCCGTCCTCGGCGACGAGGTCCACGAGGCCGAGTTCCCGGGCGCGGGCGGCCGAGAGCGTCTCGCCCGAGAACGCGACGTCGGCGGCGGCCGAGGGCGATGCGAGAAACTGGAGGAAGACGCTCGCGCCGGCCTCGAGCGCGGGGAAGAACGGCGAGAAGCCAAATACGGCCTCGTGTGGCGGGCTGCCGCGCGCGATCCGCTGATCGCAGGAGAGCGCGAGCGAGAAGCCCGCGCCGAAGGCCGGGCCGTCCACGGCCGCGAGGATCGGCCGGGGCGCCCACGCGAGCGCCCGTGCGACTCGCGAGAGCGCGTCGAGCTGAGAGGCGAAGCCCTCCTCGTCGCCGAGCGCGACGAGAGCCGCAAGGAGGTCCGAATCGAGTCCTCGGGAAAAGGCGTCCCCCAGGCCCGTCAGGACGATGGCCGGAACCGTCGGATCCTCCGCGAGCGCTACTACCGTGTCCGCGAGCATCTCGGCCATGTCCCCCGCGAAGGCGTTCCCCACCGCCGGCCTCGCGAGCTTCACGACCGCGAGCGGGCCTTCGAGGGAGACGAAGACGAGCGGTTCGCCCGCGCGGCCGCTGGCGCGTGCCCGCGTACGGCAGGCATCGAGAAACGCCTCGAACAGCGCCTTCTGCTTCCGTTCCGCGACGAGGTTCTCGGGGTGCCACTGCACGGCGGTGAGAAAACCGCCGCCGGGCCGCTCGAACGCCTCGACCAGGTCGTCCGGCGACGCCGCCAGCGGCACGAGGCCCGGCGCGAGATCCTTCACGCCCTGGTGGTGACGCGAGTTCACGGACGTGCCTTCGAGCGCGGCGACGGCAGCCGCGAAGCGCGAGGGAGAGGGCGCCGGCCGCGCGCGCACGACGTGCGCGGGATAGTCCTTTCGGGAGTGCGGATTCACGTCCGTCTCGTGCGAAACGCCGCGTGCCCGCTGCGAAGGCAGGTCCTGCCACAGCGTGCCTCCGAGCGCGACGTTCAACGTCTGAAGCCCACGGCAGATGCCGAAGACCGGCACGCCGAGCCTTTCCGCGGCGGAAAAAAGTGCGAAGTCGAGCGCGTCCCGCTCGGGATGAAGCTCGAGAGTCGGTGTCCCGGGCGACTCGCCGTAGAGAGTCGGCGCCACGTCGGCGCCGCCCGCGAGCATCAGCCCGTCGAACACGCCGGGGTCCGGGTCGCCCGGAGTCACGACGACGACCTCTTCGGGCAGGGCTCCCGCCGCGAGCAAGGCGCCGCGATACGTCGCGTTTGGCTGTTTCGCGTCGGATGCGATGAGAATCTTCATGGACGGCTGAAAGAGGCTTTCCGGGCGGATGACGCCGCGCGGGAGGCGGGCCGGGCGATTATAGAGACGACATGGGGACTTTGCCGCGGGTCGTCGTGACGGGAATCGGCGCCGAAACCGCTCTTGGCCACGGCGTTTCCGCGCTCTGGGAGGGCGCGCTCCTCGGCTTGTCGGCGATCCGCCCGGTCACACGGTTCGACACCAGGCGATTTCACGCGCGGCAGGCGGCCCTGATCGACCGCGAGCGCGGACCGGACGGCGCGGAGTTGGAGACGCTGTTCGCCCGCGACGCCGCGGTCGAGGCGCTCGCGTCGTGTCCTGACTTCGGCGGCGGCCGCGCGGGAATCGCCGTCGGGACGACGCTCGCCGGAAATGGTGCCCTCACGGAGTGGCTCGCGGAGCGGACGGGCGGAGCCGGCGCTCTCTCCCGGGGCGACCCGGGTGCGCTCTCCCGCGACCTCGCCCACCGGCACGGCGCGCGCGGCCCCGTCTCGACGGTTTCCGTCGCCTGTGCGTCGGGCGCGGCGGCGGTCGGGCTCGCCGCGGAATGGATTCGAGAGGGGCACGCTACCTGGGTCCTCGCGGGCGGGGCTGACGCCATTTCTCCCTTCGTCTTCTCGGGCTTCGACGCGCTGCGCGCGCTCAGCATGTCCGTGGCCCGGCCGTTCGACGTTGCGCGCGACGGCCTCACACTGGGTGAGGGGGCGGGGTTCCTTCTTCTCGAGGAGGAAGACCAGGCGCGCCGGCGCGGAGCGTCGATTCTCGCGCGGGTCGCGGGCTACGGCTCGGGCTCGGACGCACATCACATGACGCGCCCGGATCCCGAGGGGCGCGGCCTGAGAAGAGCCGTCGAGACCGCGCTCCTTCAGGCGGGCCGGGCCGCGTCCGACGTCGACTTCGTGAGCGCCCACGGCACCGGGACGACGTTCAACGACGCGATGGAGGAAGCCGCTCTGGCGCATGTCCTCGGCGCGAGAGCACGGACCGTGCCGGTGAACGGGATCAAGGGCGCGATCGGGCACACGCTCGGCGCGGCGGGCGCGCTCGAGGCCATCCTTTCGGCTCTCGTCCTCGCGCGCCAGCGCGTCCCGCCCACGGCCGGACACGCGAAGTCGCGCCCGGATTCGCCGCTATGGGTCGTCTCCGGCGCTCCGCTCTCGCCCGAGAGGCCGATCGCCGTCGCGCTGTCGACCTCGTCCGCATTCGGGGGCACGAACGCAGCCCTCATCCTGGAGCGCGCATGAGGCCGGTCTTCATCGTCTCGGCGGCGCTCGCGGCCGAAGCCGAGAACGGCGCGCCGGAAGACGCGAATCGCCTGCGCCGGATGGACCGCTTCGGGCGGACGGGCTTTCTCGCTGGAACGCGCGCCTTCAGGGCGTGGGGCGCCCCTCGTCCGCCGGAGCCCGACGCGCGCGGAGGTGTCGTCGTCGGCACGCGGCACGGCTGCCGTCCGGCGATCACGGAGCACGCCGCGCGCCTCGCGGCGGCCGCGCGCGTCGAGGACCTCGCTCCCTCGGTCTTCGCGGCCACCGTTCACAACAGCGTGAACGGCGAGCTCGCCATGGCGCTCGGCCTCGGCGGCGTTTCCGAGACGATCGTCTCGGGGCGCACGGCCGGCCTCGAGGCCCTGATTCTCGGCGCGCGCCGCGTCGCCTCGAGCGACGCGGACCGCGTGCTCGTCGTCGCGGCCGAGGGCGTCGACGACGCGATGCGTGAGGCGTGGGGGGAGGAGAGATCTGCTCTCGGA
>CALAQS010000073.1 GCA_937888435.1 uncultured Acidobacteriota bacterium | reverse complement strand
GCCGAATAGGGAGGGATGAACGGGGCCGTTGCGACGTATCTTTCACACGGGGAGAATCGCCATGGACGGAATGGAAATCAAAAGAGAAATCAAAGACACCAGCCCTCGCCACGACACCATGTCCCGGCTCGTCATCGGCCTCGCGCTCATCGCGGGCGGAATCCTCTTCACGCTCGACAACTTCGGCCTCGTGGACGTCGGCGATCTCTGGAGGTTCTGGCCGCTCGTCCTCGTCGCGCTCGGCCTTGCGAAGTTCGCGAACCGCTCGTTTTTCACCGGGACGATTCTTATCGCAGTGGGCACGCTCTTTTTCCTGCGCGCGTTCGGCCTCCTTCACTTCCACCTGCGCTACCTCCTTCCGCTCATCTTCGTGTTCATCGGCCTCAGGATCGTTTTTGCGCATCGTCCGGGCGCGCGGACATGGGACGCATCGACGAATCCTGGCGGCACGCTGAACGAGTGGGCGGTCTTCGGCGGCGGCGAGCGCCGGTTCGCCTCGCCCAACTTCCAGGGCGGTCAGGCGAACGCGGTCTTCGGCGGCTTCAATCTCGACCTCAGAGAGTCGAAGATGACGGGGGACCGCGCGACGATCGACGTCTTCTGCTTCTGCGGCGGCGGCGAGCTGCGCGTGCCCGAGGACTGGAATGTGATCCTGAAGGTCGTTCCGATCTTCGGGGGCACCGACGACAAGAGCCGGCACCTCGCGGCCGCGCCTGGCACCGGTCAAAAAGAGCTCCTCGTCACCGGCTTCATCCTCTTTGGCGGCCTCGGCATCAAGAACTAGGGGGCGCGATGCACCCCTTCTTCACCCAGTCCGGACGCCTCGGCCTCTATCTTCTCGGCTGGATCCCGCTCACGGCGATCCTCGGCGGCCTTCTCGTTCTCGCCGGAGGGCTTTCGCTCCTCGAGGCGACGGCCCTTTCCGTTCCGCTCGCGCTCCTCTACGCATTCCTGTGTCTTTCATCCTGGTATCTCTGCCGGGCCTTCCCGGTCGACTCGTCCCGCCTTCTCGCGACTGCGTCGGCGCTCGCCATGGCCTCGATCGTCGCGGCCTCGCTGTGGCTCCTCTCCGGGACGACGCTCGCGTGGGCGCTTGCTCTGCTCCCGGCCTTCCAGACGTTGCCCGACCGGCTCGCCCGCGCCGGCCCCGTCGTCTTCCTCCTCGGCGTCCTGCTCTACCTCCTCGTCCTCGCCATGCACTACGTGCTCGACGCAGCGGAGAAAGTCCGCGTAGAGGAGCGGCGCGCCGCGGACCTCAGGACGCTCGCCCGTGAGGCCGAGCTTCAGGCGCTCCGCGCGCGGCTCAACCCGCACTTCCTCTTCAACAGCCTGAACTCCATCGCGGCCCTCGTCGCCGAGCGGCCGGAGGAAGCGCGCTCGATGTGCGCGCTCCTCGCGGACTTCCTGAGGACGACGCTCGGCATGTCGGAGCGCATCTCGATTCCCCTTCGCGAGGAGCTCGCGCTCGCACGCCGCTATCTCGCCGTCGAACGCGTCCGCTTCGGCGACCGGCTCACGGTGTCCGAGAACGTCGACGCTTCGACGCTCGACGTGGCGGTTCCGCCTCTTCTCCTGCAACCGCTCTTCGAGAACGCGGTCAAGCACGGCATCGGCGCGCGCCTCGAAGGCGGCGTCCTGTCGCTCGTGACGAGGCGCTCGGGCGGCCGCGTGTCCATCGTGGTCGAGAATCCGGCGGACGCCGGGGCGGAAAAGCCCGCGGGCACGGGCCTGGGTCTCGCGAACGTGAAGCGACGCGTCGCCGCGTGCTGGGGTGACGCCGGGCACGTCTGCGCCCGGCTTCACGACGGGCGTTTCCGCGTGGAGATCGAGCTGCCCGCGGAGGCCTGAGCCCCACGGCGCTACGATTGCGCCGTGCCTTCCCCTCTTCTCGGCGCCGTGCTCGTGGACGACGAGGAGCTCGCGCGCGCCCTCGTGCGCCAGCTTCTCGCCGCGCACCCGGACATCCGGATCCTCGCCGAGTGCGCGAACGGCTTCGAGGCCGTGAAGGTCGTCGCCGAGACGAAGCCCGATCTCCTCTTCCTCGACGTCCAGATGCCGCAGCTAGACGGACTCGAGGTTCTCGAGCTCATCGAGCGCGATGCTGCGGGCCGGCCGGCCGTCATCTTCGTCACCGCGTACGACCAGTACGCGCTGAAGGCGTTCGACGCGAACGCCGTCGACTATCTCCTCAAGCCCTTCGACCGCGCGCGCTTCGAGACGGCTCTCGCGCGCGCCCGCACGCGGCTCGACTCCGGCGCCGCGCCGGCCCTCGATCCTCTCGTTCCGCGCGGCGCCCCTCTTTCCCGTGTCGTCGTGAAGGACGGTGTCACGGTGACGGTCCTCCCCGTTTCGAAGATCGACTACGTGAAAGCCGAGGACGACTACGTCCTCCTCCGTGCGGACGGACGAAACCATCTGAAGAGCCAGACGCTCGCGAGCCTCGAGGAGGCGCTTCCGAAGGAGCGGTTCGTGAGGATCCACCGGTCCTATCTGTTGAACCTCGACCGCCTCGTGCGCCTCGAGCCCTCCGCGACGGGCGCGCCGACGGCCGTGCTGACAGATGGCGCCAGACTTCCTGTGAGCCGGACGGGAGCGCAACGCCTGCACGACCGCCTCGGTCATTGACTCTCGACCGCCGAGGCGACGCCGCGCTAGAGTTCCTGCGTGAATTGGCCCTTCGGAAGAACGCGGAACGCGAAAAAAGAGATGCGGCCCTCTCTCCCCGCAAAGGAGATTCCGCGTGACGACGAACGCCGGGGCCCCGCGCCGCCTCCGCCGCGCACCGCGCATGCACCGGGCGTTTTGGTTTGCAGCTTTGATGCGATTCCCTCGCCAAACCTGTTGCGGTTCGACAAGGGTGGCGGTGGTTTTTTCTTAGAAGGGGAAGAGGGCGACCGCCGCTCGGCCGCGCTGCTCGTCCTCACGGGAGGCGGCGCGCCCCCCGGCGACGTTCTTGTCTGGTCCCCCTCTCTCACACTCGAAGAAATCTCCAGAACCTCCCCCAGGCCCCATCACAACATCAGGAGAGACGCCCTCGGCGGCAGGCCAGTTTCCGGCATTACCGGTTTGCGCGCTCTTACCCGCCTGCCCGAGGCGGGCCTCGCCGTCCTCAGGCTCGGTCCGCCGCCTACGGCGCGATGGGTTTTCCAGGGCGTTCGCGCGATCGCCGTTTTCTCCGGCAAGATCACCCTGGTGGACGGCGAAGAGGCGAAGCTCGTCCGCGCCGGCTCTCTCGCCCTCGTCGGCGATCCGTCCGCCACCCTGTACCTCGAAGCCGGAAACGACGCGGCTCTCGCCGTCGCGCTAGCCGCATTCGACTTCGTCGCCGCCCTGAGTTAACGCGCTCGGGGACTAGAATGACCGTCCTCTTTTCGGAGGACCCGATGCCCGAGACAAAAGCCGCCCCGCCCGGGCCCGCGTCCCAGGGAGCCCTTCCGCGCGAGATCTCGCCGACGGTCAACCCCAAGGGCGAAATGCTGTCGGAGAGCTCGCCTTCTCGCTATATCGCGAAGGTGAGCTTCGCGACCGGCAAGGAGATCCTCCGGCCGATCGACCCGGACGACCTGCTCGTCCATGCCCATCGCGACAAGAATCCGATCGACGTCACGGCCCAATACCTCGCGAGCCGACTGATCCAGTGGACCGGCAACGAGGACGCCGTCAAGGACGGCCTAAGGAGAGTGAACCTCCTCGGGACAAAACTAGCCGAGGCGCTCGGCTCGGCCACGGGCAGCAAGGCCGTGGAAAAGAGCGCGAAGCGTCTCATCGGCGTGACGGACCGGAATGTCTTCTTCAAGTTCCGCGAGGCCTCGCATCTCTCCGAAAAGGAGGTCAAGGCGCGCATCGAGAAGCTTCAGAAAAACGCTCGCGCCCTCCTGCGCGCCCGCGGCAGAAGGCCGCGGCTGCACGTTCTCTTGACAGGCGCGACGGGCTTCCTCGGCAAGGAGTTCCTCGCGCAGGCCTCGAACGACCGCCGCATCGAGCGCGTCGTCTCGGTCGTGCGGCCCGAGAGAATCCGCGACCCGAAGACGAAGGAGGTCGTGAAGGTCCTCTCGCCGGCGCAGCGCGGCGCGATCCTTCTCCGGCGCCTCCACATCTCCGGCGCGAAGGCAAAAAAGTTCGTCTTCGTAGACGGAGACATCGAGAAGGCCGACCTCGGCATCGCGCCGAAGGAGCTTGACCGGCTGGAAAAGACGCTCACGCACGTCGTGCACTGCGCCGCGAGCGTCTCTTTCGACGATGCCTATGAGAACTCCTTCCGCGCGAACGTGCAAGGCGCGCGCAACGCGCTGCAGTTCGCTCTCGCTCTTCAGGAGGCCAAGGGCTCGAAGTTCATCCAGCACGTCGCGATCGAGACGTCCTACATCCACGGGCGGAAGAAGAGGACGACGGCGCAGGAGAACGCGCTCGTCTTTCCGCGGAATTTTTACAACAACTTCTACGAGCTCACGAAGGCGATGGCTTCGCTCGAGACGGATTACACGCTCGTCGACAAGGGGCTTCGCGTGTCGCAGCTCCTCCCCTCGATCATCATCGGCCACAGCAAGACCGGCAACAACCGCGGCGACACGAAGGTCGTGAACGCTCCCATCAACGCGTTCGGACGCTCCAAAGAGGCGATGGACTCCCTTCAGGCGGACGCGATCGGTCGCGGCAAGGCCTGGCTCATCGGCGCGATCGCCTCGAGCTTTCCCGGGGATGCCTCGGCCGAGCTGAACCTCGTGCCCGTCGATCGGGTCGTCCAGGGCATCCTCGCTTCTCTCACGGTTCCGGAGTCGATCGGCGAGCGGATTCACCTCGCGACGGACAACCGCATCCGGTCCGACGACATCGCCCGCATCACGCGCGAGGAGATCGGCATCAACGTGCGGCTCGCCGACCCCACGCTCTTTCGCAACATCACGCTGCCGATCGTGAAGGCGGCGCTCGAGAGGGGCGGCGAACCGAAGCTCGCAAACGCGCTCGAGAAGCTCGGCACGATCTTCGGCGGATACAACGAGTGGGGCCAGCCGATTCACGACGTCGGCAACGACGTGCGGATCCTCGGCCTTCCCGTCCGCCGCCCGAACACGGAGCACGCCTTCCGTATGCTGTGCCGCCACAACAAGTACGTCCAGGAGTTCGGCAAGGTGCGCGACCTCGACGAGATCGCGCGCCGCGAATTCCTGTGGGAGAAGGTCCTCGGCGCGATCGAGCACCACGTGGGCCGCCAGGTCGCGTCCCTCCCGCCCGAGGAGTTCCGCCGCCACCTCGCGCAGCGCCTCGACCTCAAGAGCTTCACGGAGAGGTAGGGGAGGCGCCTCCGGTTATGGCACCGCGAGCAGATAGTCCGACATCGCCGAAAGCTCGGCCTCGGGCAGGAACCGGAACGGTGGCATCTTCGAGCCCGGCACGAGCTTCTTCGGCTCCTTGAAGTGCGCGACGAGCCAGTCCTTGTCGCGCTTGCCGAAAAGGTGTGCGAGCACGGGCCCGCGCCGGCCGCCTTCTCCATAGAGCTGGTGGCACTGCCGGCAGTCCTCGCGGTCGATCGCCGCGCCGCCGACGCGGATCGGTTCCGGAAGCGCGGAGAGCCGCACGCCGTCCTTCGCAATCGCCTCGACGTACGCGAGGAGGGACGGCACGTCCTTGTCGGGATTTTCGCCTTCCTTCTCGGCGGCGAGCGGCTTGACGCTCTTCTCCTTCACGTGCGCGACGAGCGCGTCTCCCGCGAGAACGTGCACGCGCGCCGCGAGGCCGACGGCGTTCGGCGAAGCGTCCGCCGCCGGCCGGCCATCCGCCCCGTGGCACGACGCGCAGCCGCGCCTCTCGTAGGACGCGAGGCCGCCGAGGAGGCGCGGATCGGGAGGTTCCCCTGAGCCGCCGAGGCCGGAAGGCGCTTTGATTTTCGGTGCGTCGAGCGCCCCGAAAACGAGGAGCGCGAGGAGGCCCGCGCCGACGAGGCCGCCGAAGACGAGGACGGGCCTGCGATCCCGAGGCCGGCGCGAGGCGCCCCGGTCGAGCCACGGCACGAGCGCGAGGAGAAGCATCGACAGACCCGGAAGAACCACCGTGCCGATCGGCTCGAGCGGGCCCTTGAAGTACTTCAGGAGCTGAAAGAGCGGCAGGAAGTACCACTCGGGGCGGGGCACGGACATCGTGTCCGTCGGATCGGCGAGTCTCTCGAGCGGCGCGGGATGCCGTGCGGCGAGCCAGAAGAGCGCGAGAATGACGGCGAGAGTCACGACGCCGTCGCGCGCAGCCTGGAACGGGAAGAACGGCTCTTTCGGATCGGGTTCCGTCGTCGGTCCCGCGTGAGAGTGCCGACGCAGAAGAAGCAGATGGACAGAGATGAAGGCGAACGCGAGGAGCGGCAGCAGTATGACGTGGAGCGCGTAGAAACGCGTCAGCGTCGCGGCTCCGACGGCGGGCCCGCCGGCCATGAGGCGCGATGCCGCTGGCCCGACGAAAGGAAGCGCCGCCGGCACCTTCGTCCCGACGACCGTCGCCCAGTACGCCTTCTGGTCCCACGGGAGGAGATAACCCGTGAAGCCGAATCCGAGGACGAGGACCAGAAGCGCGAGGCCCACGAGCCAGTTCAGCTCGCGGGGGCGGCGGTACGCGCCGAAGGCGAACGTACGGGCCATGTGGGCGACGGCGAGGACGACCATCGCCGAAGCGCCCCAGTGGTGGAGGCCCCGCACGAGCCCCCCCGCGAACAGTCGCGTCTGGATCGCTTTCACGCTTTCCCACGCGTGATCCGGCGTGGCAGCGTACGCGAGAGCGAGCGCGAAGCCGGTGACGAACTGGACGAGGAACACGGCGAGCGCCGCGGACCCGAGCGTGAAGAGCCACGCGCGCCGGACGGAGACAGGCTCGTCGGCGAACGCCCGCCAGAGCGAGACGAGGCCGAACCGCGACTCGAGAAAATCCAGAACTCTCTTCACGCGTCGAGCGCCGCCGCGTCGAGCTGCAGGCGTCCGCCCGACACGACGAGCGGCAGGCGGGTGAGCGGCTTCGGCGGCGGACCGGCCAGCACGTTGCCGCCCGGCCCGTATACGCCGCCGTGGCAGGGGCACAGGAACGCCTTTCGCGCGCCATTCCACGACACGCCGCAACCGAGATGGGTACACGTCATGCTGAGAGCCGCGAGGCCCGAGGCGGCCTGCGCGTCCGGGACGACCGCGAAACGCTCCTTCACGCGGCGCGTCATGTAGCCATCCTCGACGGTGCGCTCCACGACGACCTCTTCCGGTCCGGACGTCCCGGCGCGCAGCGCCTCGAAAGCCGAAGCCGGACCGAGGCCCAGAAACGCGGACTCCCGCGGCGCACGGCGGCGCAGCGGCCCGAGGACGAACGCGAGCGCGGCACCGGCGACCGAGGAGGCCGCGGCGAGGGCCGTCCCGATCGCTGCGAGCGTGAACGTCCGGCGGGTCTCCATC
>CALAQS010000072.1 GCA_937888435.1 uncultured Acidobacteriota bacterium | reverse complement strand
GACCCTCGGCTTAGAAGGCCGATGCTCTAGTCCAGCTGAGCTACGGGCAGACGCGGTGCGGCCGCAGGCAGTTTAGCGCCGCGGCGGCGCACGCGGCGAGCGGCGTCAGCCCGTGATCGAGACCGACGTCCCGCCCCAGACGTCCAGGACCGCTCCCGAGATCGCGGCCGCCGCGGGTGACACCAGGAAGAGGGCGGCCTCGGCGACGTCGTGCGCGTCGAGCTTCTCCTGAAGAGGGGCCGTGCGCGGCCGGCCGGACAGCTCGAGGCTCTTGTTGTCCGTGGAGCCCGGGCAGAGCGCGTTCACGGTCACGCCCGCGCCGCGCAGCTCTGCCGCGAGCGCCTTCGTGAAGCCCACGAGCCCGAACTTCGCGGCGCAGTGCGCCACGACGTTCGCCTCGCCCACGGTGCCGTGAATGGACGAGACGTTGATGATCCGGCCGCGGCCGCAGGCGATGAGAGACGGCAGGGCGGCGTGAACGAGCAGGTAGCTCGCCTTGAGGTTCGTGTCGAGGATGCGGTCCCACTCGCCCTCCTCGAGATTCGCGAGCGCCTTCCACACGAAGACACCCGCGTTGTTCACGACGATGTCGAGGCGCCCCGTGGTTTCCCGCGTCCTCTCGACGAGCGCCTCGACCGCGGTCTTCGACGTCACATCCGTCGCGATCGCGAGCGCCTTTCCGCCCGCCCCCTCGATTTCCCTCCTCGTGCGCTCGATCTCGTCGGCTGAGCGCGACGCGACGGCGACGGTGGCCCCGGCACGCGCCAGAACGAGGGAGATCGCGCGGCCGAGGCCGCGCCCCGCGCCCGTTACGATGGCGGTCTCGCCCTCGAGTATCCGCGCGCGCGCGCCTTCCTTCCCGGGCATCTCCGCAAGGTTAACAGGCGCGCTCTAGAATGACCCCTTGACTCGCCCCGCGCTCGGCGCCGCCGCCCTCCTTGCCGCGTTCGCGTGCTTTCCCGCGGGCGCGTCGGCCGGGCGCCGTGAGGAGCGGGTGGCAACGGCCTCGCTCCCGGCGCCGGTCCGCGTCCTCGTGATGACGCCGCCTTCGTACGAGGCCTCTCTTACGCGGCGCTTTCCGGTTCTGTATTTTCTCCACGACGGACGCGGAAGCGAGGATGTCTTCTTTCGCGAGGGGCTGGCCGACGCGCTCGAGAAGGACATGCGCGAAGGAAGCCTGCCCGAGATGCTCGTCGTCGCGCCGCGCGGCGTGGGCACCTGGTTCGTCGACTCGCAGGGCGGCGTCTCGCGCTACGCGACGTTCCTCACCCGAACGCTCGTGCCGTTCGTGGACGCGCGGTACCGCACGGTCGCCTCGCGCGGCTCTCGTCTCGTTGCCGGCATTTCGATGGGCGGCTATGGCGCCCTGCGCTGGGCGCTCGCGGAACCTGACCTCTTCTGCGCGGCCGGCGGGCTGTCACCTGCGGTGGAGCAGATGTGCTGGCCGGCGGTTCGGGCTATGCCTTTCTTCATCCGCTCCTCGCTCACGCACACGTTCGGCGGAGACCCGGTGAAGAACGTCCTGAGACAAAACGATCTGTACGCCATGCTCCTCGACGACCCTCTCCTCGCGGCGCGCGCGCCCTTCCTTTACGTGCGCTGCGGTACCGAGGACAAGTACCGACTCGCGGAGATCTCGTCTTTTCTCGACCGGTATCTCGACGCGTTCGCCATTCCACATTCCGTCGTCCTGGAAACCGGAGTGCATGACTGGCCGTATTGGAGAAGAGTGTTCCCCGAGTTCGTGCGCAGGCTTTCGACCCGCCTGTCTCCTCCGGAGGCGGCGCGATGAACGCGAGGAGCAACTCGCCGAGCGCCGTCGCCGCGACGAAGCGCCTCGTCCTGTTCGACATCGACGGCACGCTGCTCTCGACCGGGCAGGCCGCGCGAACGACCTTCGCGTCCGCGCTCCGGGACGTCTACGGCACGAGCGGGGACGTCGAGGGCTACGCCTTCGAAGGGCGCCTCGATCCCCTCATCGTGGCCGATCTCATGCGCGCGGCTGGAGTGACCGACGAGACGATCGCCGCACGCCGCGCGGACGCGCTCGCGCTGTATCTCGAGCGGCTCGAGGCCGCGCTGCGCGAACGTCCCCCCGTCCTCAAGCCGGGGGTACTCGCCCTTCTCGACGCGCTCGAGAAAGTGCCCGGCCTCGTCCTCGCCCTCCTGACGGGAAACGTTGAGCGCGGTGCGCGGCTGAAGCTCTCTTTCGCGGGCATCTGGCACCGCTTCGCGTTCGGCGTGTGGGGCGACGACGCCTCGTGTCGCGAGGAGCTGGGGCCCGTTGCGCTCACGCGCGCCCGGCCCGCGACGGGCCTTTTCTTCGCGGGCTCCGAGTGCGTCGTCGTGGGCGACTCGCGACACGACGTCGCGTGCGGCCTCTCGTTCGGAGCGCGCGCCGTGGCCGTGGGCACCGGGCGCACCGCGCTGCCCGCGCTTGCCGCCGCGGGAGCGCACGCCCTTCTCGCGGACTTCTCCGATACGCCTCGGGCCCTGGAGGCGATCCTTGGCTGACTCGAGGCGTTCTCTCTGGCTCATTCTGCCGGCCTTCGCGGCCGCGGCGGCCTTCGCAACCGGGCCTCTCGCGGCGGAGGGGGTGGCGGGCCCGCCCTTCGACCTCGCGGCCCCGACGCCCCACCGGCTGTCGTTCACTTTCGACACCGGGCCCGCGCGCGACGTCCTCGCGCTCCTCGGCGGGGCTCCGGACGCGCCGGCAACGCTCCGGCACCTCAAGGCCTCCGCGAACGCCACGGCGGCCATCCGCGCCGAAGGCCTCTCGCCCGACGATTTCTACGGGCGCCTCGTCTTTACGATCGCCGGCACGCCGGACCCGCTCCTGTCGACGTTCGTCGCGAAGATTCCGTATTTCACGCGGGTCCTCGATACGATCGAGACGGACGGGATACCCGGGGCCGTCCTGGAGGGCCGGCGCATCGCGTCGCTTCTGCCCACCGGCAGCCCCGTCACGGCGTCGTTCGTCGTCGTGCCTTTCCTCGACGTTTCGGGCTTCGCCGAGGTCGCCACGGTCCGCGACGGAGACAGGCTCGTCCTCGCAGCAGACCTTGCGCGCCTCACGGGCGATCTCGCCTCGGCGCCGATGCCGCGGGAGGTCGTCCTGAAGCTCCTGCGCGCCGCCTCCGCCGAAGGCTGGCGCACGCTCTTCGACGCGCACGTGCGAAAGGCCCCTGCCTGGCCCGACGAGAGAGCCGCGGATTTCGACGCGCTTCTCGCGCGGACGATCGCCGAGGGGCCGCCGACGCTCTTCCTCATTCCCGATGACTTCTTTCCGATCGTCCCGCTCCTGGAGGAGCCGATCGTGCGCGCGTACGCGCGGTGGAATCGGGCGGCGGACGTGCTCCTCGAAGGGAAGAAGAAAGACTCGGAGCGCCAGGAGCTCCTCCAGAACGCGAGTAAAGGCGACTTCTGGAGCCGCTACCCCGCGATCGTGGGCGCGCAGATGACTGACGCGCTGTTGCGCCTGGCGGGGCGCGAGAAGTACCTTTCCGCTCTCCAAGCCGGCCCGCGCGCCGTCGTCTCGCTCTATCTCGAGGTCACGAAAGGCAAGCGCCTGCCGGAGCTCTCGAAGAGCGCGCGGAAGGCGCTCGCGGCGAAGAAGCCCTGAGGCTCAGCGCACCGGCAGCAGCGGGAACGCGGCCGCCAGCGGCGGAAGCTCGGGCGGGTTCTCGCCCCACTCGCGCAGCTTCTGGTAGGTGTAAAGGCCGTCGGCGTGACCGTCGGCCCAGAAGATCTGGAGCGCGTAGCCACCCACGGGCTCCGTGCCGCGCACCTGGTACGACTCGGCGGTCAGCGGCCGCGCGGGCGGCTTCATGAGCCGCCCGAGGAGATCGCGCTCGCCCTGGCACTCCGCGCACGGGCAGAGCCGGCGAAGATCGGTGAGCTCGAGGTACGACTCGGCCCCGTCGCTCCATGCGATCGCGAGCTCGTTGCCGAGCACCTGAAGGTTTTTCGGGACCGGCGCCACGGCGGGAATGGTAGCGGAGTTTCTACTCGTACCGCAGGGCGTCGATGGGGTCGAGGCGCGCGGCCTTCATCGCCGGGTAGATCCCGAAGAAGAGGCCGATCGAGACCGAGACGCCGAGGCCGAGGAGGATGCTCCAGAGCGGCGTCTCCGTGCGGAGGCTCGAGACGAGGCGCACGACGAGCGCCGTCAGCATGCCGAGGCCCACGCCCACGATGCCCCCGAGTGCGGTCAGCGTCATTGCCTCGGTCAGGAACTGGAGCGAGATGTCGCGCCTGAGCGCGCCGAGCGCCTTGCGGAGGCCGATCTCCCTCGTCCGCTCCGTCACCGAGACGAGCATGATGTTCATCACGCCGACCCCGCCCACGACGAGCGCGATCGCCGCGATGAGGACCATGACGCCCGAGATCGCGTTCGTGACGGCCTGCATCTGGGCGAGCAGCTTCTCGGCCGTGAAGATCGCGAAGTCGTTAGGCGCGTTGAACGGAACCTTGCGCCGCGCCCTGAGGACGGTCGTGCCTTCCTCGATCACGCGGTCGACGAGCTCAGGCGAGCGCGGGATCGTCGCGATGTGGATCGTGTCGTCGTGCGAGTTCTTCGTCTGCGGGAAGTGGCGGTCGAACGTCGAGATCGGCATCAGGAGGATGTTGTCGGGCTGGCCGCCGAAGCCCGAGGAGCCCTTCTTCTCGAACGTGCCGACGACCAGGATTCGCTTTCCGTTGACCGAGATCAGCTGCCCGAGCGGATCTTTGCCCTTGAAGAGGGCTTCCGAGACGTCCTGTCCGACGACACACGTGTCCGTCGCGTGAAGGACGTCGAGATCGGTGAGGTTGCGGCCGTCCTGGATCGACCAGTTGTTGCAGATCGCGTAGTTCTGGTTGCCGCCCAAGATCGTCGGCGAGTTCGCCTCGTTGCCGTTCCCCTTCACCTGCGAGACGCTAAACATGTAACGCTCCGGTGAGACGGCGAGGATGGAGGGACAGAGCTCCTGAAGCGCGTCGGCGTCCTCGATCGTGAGGTCCTTGCGCTTCCTCTCCTCCTCCGTGCGCCGGCCCGGCCCGAAACGCGGCTCGAATTTCTGGAACTGCACGAGAGTCGTGCCGAAGGACGAGAACGCCTCGGTCTGCGAGCGGTCGAACCCGGTCACGAGCGCGACCATCCCGATGACGGTCCAGACGCCGATGACGATGCCGACCATCGTGAGGAAGGCGCGCAGCTTGTGGGCGCGAAGCGCCGTCAGCGCGAACCGCAGGTTCTCGGCGATGACGCGGCGAAACGTCTCGAGGACGTGCGTCATTGGCGGCGGCTATTCATATCGGAGCGCCTCTATTGGAGTCAGGCGGCTCGCTTTGATGGCGGGAAAAACGCCGGCGATGATGCCGGTCAGGGTCGCGAGGACGAGGCCCGACACGATGAGGCCGGGCGTCACGAGCGTCGGGAGCGGCGTGAACGCGTCCACGCAGAGCGCGACGAGCCACCCGAAGAAGACGCCGAGGCAGCCCCCGCCGAGCGCGAGGAGGCCGGCCTCGAGGAGAAACTGGAAGAGGACGTCCCGCTTGCGAGCCCCGACCGCGAGGCGCAGGCCGATCTCCTTCGTCCGCTCGATGACCGACACGAGCATGATGTTCGCGATCACGATCGCGCCCACGACGAGCGAGATGCCGCTGATGAAAACGAGAAGGGCGAAGGCGGCCGCCGTGATCGCCTTCCACACGACCTGCACCGCATCCGCGTTCACGAAGACGACCGGGTCCGGCGCTTGCGGTTCCGTATGGCGGATCGCCCGGAAGATCGTCCGGATCTCGTCCATCGACGCCGGCACGCCAGGCACGCCGCCCTTCGCCTGGACGTAGATGCCGAGCTGGCGATTCGCTCCCCAGACCTTGCAGAGCGTCTCGCGCGGGATGTACGCGACGTTGTCCTGGCTCTGACCGAGGATGGAACCCTGCTTCATGAGGAGTCCGATGATCTCGAACGAGATTCCGCCGATCGTGATCGTGCGGCCGATCGGGTCGACACGCGGAAACAGCTCCTCGCGCACGTCGGAGCCGATGACGGCGACGTACGCGCGGTGCTCGTTCTCCATCTCGGTGAAGAAGCGCCCGGACTCGAGGTCGAGGTTCCGGATCTCGCTCATGTTCGCCGTCGTTCCCTGGATCTGGACATCCGAGAGGCGATGATTCGCGTACTTGACGAGCTGCAGCGTTCCCGACTGCGCGCCGATCTTCTCGGCGAGGCGCGCGAGGCGCACGACCTGATCGTAGTCGGGCTTCTGAACGGGCTTTCTCTTGAGCGCCTCGAGGTAGCCCTCACGCGACGTGATGATTCCCCAGCGCGTGACCACGTAGACGTCGGGCGACAGCGTGAAGATTTTCGTCGCGACGTAGTTGTTGAGGCCCGAGATGACGGCCACGACGGCGACGACCGTCATCACGCCGATGATGACGCCGAGGAGCGTGAGGAACGAGCGGAGCTTGTGCGCCGTGACCGCTTTCCAGGCAACGCGCAGAAGCTCCCCGATCAGCATGCCGGTCCTGAGTTCTCAGGAACTCTTCGCGGCGTCGAGACCCGCCGCCGCGTTGTCGACCTTGACGCGGTCTCCGATCTTGAGAGAACGGAGCGCCTTGAAAGGTCCCGTGACGATCTCCTCGCCGTCCGCGAGCCCCTCGAGGACCTCGGTCTGCAGGTCGGCGCTGATCCCGGTCTTGATCGGCCGGAAATCGACGGTGCCGTCCTTTTTCACGACGAAGACGCCCTCCACGTCCTTCTTCTTTTCGGCCGCGGCGGCGGTGGGCGTCGGGACTGGTGTCGGTTTCCTGCCCTTCGGGCGCTCGAGCGACGCCGGGTCGGCGACGACGAGGGCCGGGATGGGAATCGCGAGCGCGGCGGCGCGTCGATCGGTCTCGATCTTCCCGGAGACCGAGAAACCGGGCCGGATGTTCGACGGCGGGCTCTCGACCTGGACCTTCACGATGAAGTTGACGGCCGACGAGTCCGTGCCGAGCGCGGACTTCGTGATCGGACTGCCGCCGATCTCCGTGACGACGCCGTCGAACTTCTTGTCCGGGTACGCGTCGAACGCGAGCTTCGCCTTCTGGCCGACCTTCACGTGCGGGATGTCGGTCTCGTCGACCTCCATCTCGCCCTCGACGATGGACATGTCCGACACCGTCAGGAGCACCGTCCCCGCGTTGTTCATCGTACCGACGATCGCGTTCTCTCCGGCCTCGACGGGCTTCGCCGTGACGATTCCGTCGATGGGGGACGTGATCGTCGTCTTCTTCAGGCTGTCCTTGTTCGCGAGGAGGTTCGCCCGCGCCTGCTCGATGCGGCGCTCGTCGGCTCGCTCGTTCGCAAGGCCGGAGTCGAGCGCGAGCTGGGCCTTTTGGAGGTTCTGCTCGGACTCGATGTGCGCCTCGAAGTTCTTCTTCGTGCGATCGAGGTCGCGCTCTGCCTGCTCCCGCGTGAACTTGTCCGCCTCCCGCTGCGCGAAGAGGGCATCGAGGCCCGCCTGGGTCGCCTGCGCGCCCGCGTCGTACTGGACCTTGTCGATCTGCAGGAGGAGGTCGCCCTTTTTGACGTGCTCTCCTTCGACCACGGCGAGCGTCACGATCTGACCCATGACCTGCGACGAGATGTCGACCTTCGTCTTGGCCTGCACGCGCCCGTTGCAGTTCACCGTGGCGACGAGTGGGGCCTTCGCGACTTTCGCCGTCGTGACCCGCACGAGGCTCTTGTCCCGGCTCCTGATCGAGGCATAGACGACGAGGGCGAGGACAAGGGCGACGGCCACCCCGATCGCGACCTTGATCCGCGTGGTCATCGAACGACTCCCTTCGGGCGCAACGCCTTGACTCCTCCGCCTGTTACGGGATTTGAGGGACGAAAGTTTCCGCTTCCCAAAACGGCGAACCTGGCGGACAGGGGGGGATTCGAACCCCCGGTAAGGTTTTAAAGCCCTACGGCGGTTTAGCAAACCGCTGGTTTAAGCCACTCACCCACCTGTCCCTTGTGAGCGCAGGCCGCGAAGTCTAGCAGGGAGAGAGGATAATCGCCGCGCGGAGGAGTGGCCGAGTGGCTTAAGGCGGCGGTCTTGAAAACCGTTGAACCGCAAGGTTCCGGGGGTTCGAATCCCTCCTCCTCCGCCAGTTTCGCGCGCCGTCAGAGCCTGCGAATCTCCGCAAGACCGCCGCAGTAAGGCTGCAGGACCTTCGGGATCGAGACGGAGCCGTCTTTTCTTTGGAAGTTTTCGAGGATCGCGACGAGCGTCCGCCCGACGGGCAGCGCCGAGCCGTTGAGCGTGTGAACCAGCTCGTTTCGGGGTTTCCCGCCAGCGCCTTCCACCTTCACGCGGATCGCGGCGCGGCGCGCCTGGAAATCCTCGAAGTTCGAGCAGGACGAGATCTCCTTGTAGCCGTTCTGCCCGGGCAAGAAGACCTCGAGGTCGTACGTCTTCGCCGAGGCGAAGCCCAGATCGCCGCGGCACAGGGCGATGCGCCGGTACGGGAGCTCGAGGCGCTCGAGGAGGTCCTCGGCGTCGCGCGTCAGGCGCTCGTGCTCTTCGCGCGAGGCCTGGCTGCTCGTGAACTTCACGAGCTCGACCTTGTCGAACTGGTGCTGGCGGATCATCCCGCGCGTGTCCTTGCCGGCGGCACCAGCCTCGGCGCGGAAGCACGGCGTGTACGCACAGTAGGAGATGGGCAGCTCCTTCCACGAAAGCACTTCGTCGCGGTGGAGATTCGTGACGGGCACCTCGGCCGTGGGCGTCAGGTACCAGTCCGTCCCCTCGAGGTGAAAAAGATCCTCTTCGAACTTCGGGAGCTGGCCGGTGCCGAAGAGCGAAGCGGAGTTCACGAGGAAGGGAGGCAGCACCTCGGTATAGCCGTGCTCGCGCGTGTGCACGTCGAGGCAGAACTGGATGAGCGCCCGCGACAGAAGCGAGGCCGGCCCCTTGAGCACGGTGAAGCGAGACCCGGTGATCTTGGCCGCGCGCTCGAAGTCGAGGATGCCGAGCGCCGGCCCGAGATCCCAGTGCGCGAGCGGCGGGAAGTCGAAGCGGGTCGGCTCGCCCCACGTCTTCAGGACGACGTTCTGCGCCTCGTCAGCGCCGTCCGGCACGTCGTCCTGCGGAATGTTCGGGAGCGTCTCTTCGATGGGGACGAGGCGCTCGTCCAACGCTTTCAATTCTGCTTCGAGAGAAAGAGTCTGGGTGGCGATCTCTTTCGAGAGCTGTTCATCGCCGGCTGAATTTTCGCCCGCCTTGCGCTTCGCGCCGATTTTCTGAGAAAGGGAATTCCGCGCGGCGCGCGCGCCTTCCACCTGAGTGAGCCTCATTCTCCGAACGGCGTCGATGTCGCGCCATTCCTCCAGAGCGCCGGCCGGCACGTTGCGCTGCCGGAACAGGTGAGGAAGGCGGTCGAATTCCTTTCGAAGAAAATCCCGCGAGATCATGGGAACGGCATTCTAAGCGGCGCGGGGCGTGCCGCCCCGCGCCGCACTATCATCGCTCGGCTTGACCGTCCCGCGCGTCCTCGTCGCCATCGTGTCCTGGAACTCCTCCGCCCACCTGCGCGAGGCGATCGCGTCGGTGCCCGAAAGCGTGCCCGTCGTCGTCGTCGACAACGCTTCGTCGGACGGCTCGGCGGAAGTCGCCCGAAAAGCGAGCGCCCGCGTGATCGACGCCGGCGTGAATCTCGGCTTCGGCCCCGCGTGCAACCGCGCCGCGCGCGAAGGCGGCCCGTCGGAGACGATCCTCTTCTTGAACCCCGACGCCGCCCTCGTGGACGGCTCGCGGACGCTCGCCGCGCTTCTCGCCGCGCTGGACGCGGACCCCGCCGTCGCCGCCGTGGCGCCGCGGCTCGAGGGCGACGGCCAGGACCGCTTTCAGCTCCGCCGCCTCCCGTCGGCCCGGGCGCTCGTTCGCGAGGCGCTCCTCGTCGACCGCCTCTTCCCGAACAACGCGGGTTTTCGCCGCGACCGCTACCTCGACCAGGACCGCCGCGCGGCTTTTGACGTCGAGCAGCCCGCCGCCGCCGCCCTCCTCGTGAGGCGCGACGCCTTCGAAGCGCTCTCGGGCTTCGATGCCGCCTTCACGCCCGCGTGGTTCGAGGACGTGGATCTCTGCGCGCGCCTCCTGAAATCGGGCCGGAGAATCCGGTACGTTCCCGAGGGCCGCGCCACGCACGTGGGCGGCGTCACAATGCAGGCGCTTTTGTACCGGGACTTCCGCCCCGTTTACGTCCGGAATCTCTTTCGCTACCTGACGCGCCACGCGTCACCCGGGACCCGCGCCGCCGCGCGGGCCGCAGCGCTCGCGGGCGCGCTCTTGAGACTCGCGCTCCTCCCGTTCGTTCGGCCCGACCACCCGCGGCCCGACGCGGCCGGGGCCCACGCGCGCGTCGTCCGCGGGCTTCTCGGCTTCGGCTGGCGGTCGGCGCTCCTTAAGGGAGGACGTTCCTCGTGACGGGGACCCGCGTTCTCGTCTCGATCGTCACGCACAACGAGTCGCGCGACGTCGAGCGCCTCCTGCCGTCTCTCTTCGCGCAGACGTTCCGGGATTTCTCGATCGTGGCCGTGGACAATGCCTCGGAGGACGGCACGCGCTCCACGTTCGCCGCGTTCGAAAAGGTGACGCCCCTCCCGCTCACGGTCGTCCCCTCGCGCGAGAACCTCGGCTACACGGGCGGCCACAACCTCGCGATCGGCAAGGCCGTGGAAGCGCAGTGCCCCTGGGTCCTCGTCCTCAACTCCGACGTCGTCCTCGCGCCCGATTTTCTCGAGCGCCTCCTCGACGAGGCCGAGCGGCCTGAAAACGCGCGCACCGGCGCCTTCACCGGGAAGATCCTCAGGGCCGAGGGTGTCGAGCTTCGTCCCACGGCGGTGCTCGACACCGTCGGGATCCGCATGACCAAGAACGGCCGGCACTTCGACATCGGGGCGGGCCTCCAGGACGACGGGCGCTACGACCGCGGAGCGGAAGTCTTCGGCGTCTCGGGCTGCGTCGCGCTTTACCGGACGGCCGCGCTCTCAGACGTGAAGATTGCGACGGGCTTTTTCGACAACGACTTCTTTCTCTACCGCGAGGACGTGGACCTCGCATGGCGGCTCCGCGGCCGCGGTTGGACCGCCCGCTGCGTTCCCGCCGCCCGGGCGTGGCACCGCCGGCGCAACCTGCCCGAGCGGCGCCGCGAGATGTCGCCCGCGGCGAATCTGCATTCCGTCAAGAACCGCTTTCTCCTCCGGATCAACAACGCGGGGAAAGAGCACCTCGAGGCGACGTTCGCGCGCACCTTCGCCCGCGATCTCGTCGTCGTCGCCGCGTGCCTCACGGTGGAGCGCAGCTCGCTGCCGGCCCTCCGCTGGCTCGCGGAGAACCGAGCGCGCCTTCTCGCGAAGCGCGCCGCGATTCGCGCCGCGCGCACCGTGACCGATCGCGCGCTCCTGCCCTGGTTCACCTCCGAGCCGGAGGGGGCGCGCCGCGCCGGCGCATGAGAATCGCCATCATAGGAACGCGCGGCGTTCCCGCCGCATACGGAGGCTTCGAGACTCTCGCCGAGGAGCTCTCCGCCCGCCTGGCCGGCCGGGGGCATCTCGTCACGGTCTACGCGCGGGCGCACGGCGTCGGCTCCGTCGTCTCGACCCATCGCGGCGCGCGCGTCGTCCACCTTCCGACGCTCCGCCTGAAATACTTCGATACCGTCGTCCATTCGGCGCTCTCGGGCCTCCATGCCGCGGCAGAGGGTTATGACGCCGTTCTCGTCTGCAACGGCGCCAACGCCCTTCTCTGCCGCCTGCCCCGCCTTCTCGGAAAGCCGGCGCGCATCGTCCTGAACGTGGACGGGCTCGAGCGGAACCGCCGCAAGTGGAATCGCCTCGGGCAGCTCGTCTACGCGCTTTCCGAGCGGCTCTCCTGCGTGATGCCGGACGCCGTCGTGACGGATGCCCGCGCCATCCAGGCCTACTACCGCGAGAGGTACGGAAAAGAGTCCGTTTTCATCCCGTATGGCTCCGACCTCCCGCCTCCCACGTCTTTCGCGACGCTCGAGCGCCTCGGGCTTCAGCCTGGCGGCTATGTGCTCTACGTCTCGCGCTTCGAGCCGGAGAACAACGCGGACGCCGTCGTGCGCGCGTTCCGAGGCGTGCCGGGTGAGACGAAGCTCGTCCTCGTGGGCACGGCGCCCTACGCGGACGCCTTTCTCGCGCGGGTCCGCGCCGAGGCCGCTCTCGATCCGCGAGTTCTCCTGCCCGGAGCGCTCTATGGGGAGGCGTATCGCGAGCTCCTCGCGCACACCGCGATCTACGTGCACGCGACGGAGGTCGGGGGCACGCACCCCGCGCTCGTCGAGGCGATGGGCTTCGGCCGGCCGCTCGTCGTCCACGACACTCCCGAGAATCGCGAGGCGGCGGGGGAGGCCGCGCTCTTCGTGAACGCGCGAAGCGCCGCGAGCCTCGCCGCCTCTCTGACAGCGCTGCTCTCGGATCCCTCGGCGCGGGAGCGCTCGGGCCGGGCGGCGCTCGCGCGTGCCCGCAGGGATTACCGCTGGGAGGCGGTGGCCCACGCCTACGAGACCCTCCTGACAGGTCCCTGAGACCCGAAACGCCCACCCTTGCTAGGATTCGGGCGGCGGGAAAGCTCCCGTCCCCGAATGCTGAAGCAGCAGGCCCGGACGATCGCCGCGCTCCTGTACGCGGCCGACCTCAGCGTCACCCTCGCGACGCTGCCCGTGGCCTACGTGCTAAGGAGCGCGCTTCTGCCGCACCTCTTCAGCCGGCTCACTCCGCTTTATCAGTTCAACTGGTACCTCGTCCTCGTGGGGCCCACGGTCCTGATCTTTTCGGGCCTCCTCTTCCTCGAAGGCGCGTATCGCAGCCACCGCACGCTGCGGCTCAAGGACGAGGTCGCGCTCATGACGCGCACGTCTTTCTTCGGAAGCCTGTTGCTCGCGCTCGTCGTCTTCGGCGCCCGGTGGGATTTCATCTCGCGGCCGGTTCTCGCGATCTTCTTCATCGTGAACGTCCTCTTCCTCGTGTCAGAGCGCATCACGGTACGTCTCGTCGCCCGTCGCGTGCGCTCACTCGGCTTCAATTTCCGCACCGTCGTCCTCGTCGGCGACACGACGAGGGCCGCGTCGATGGCCCGCCTCATCCGCGAGCATCCGTGGTGGGGGTTGAAGCTCCTCGGCCTCGTGCGCGAGCGGCCCGCCGAAGACGGCCAGACGACGACCGCGAATGGCGTGCCGCTTCTCGGTTCACTTCAGGATTTTCCGAAGATCCTCACGGAGCTCACCGTCGACGAGGTCATCCTCGCCGTGGACCGCGGCGACCTGCCGAAGCTCGAGGACGTCTTTCTGCTCTGCGAGGAGATGGGCGTCAAGACGCGGCTCGTCCTCGACTTCTTCCCCCACGTTCTCGCGCGCGTGGAGCTCGAGGAGCTCGATGGAACACCGCTACTCACGTTCTCGACGACGCCGGGTGAAGGCCTCGCTCTCGTCGTCAAACGCGCCGTCGACATCTTCCTCTCCGTCCTCGTCGGCGTCGTGTCCTTCGTGCCCGTCACGCTCGCGGCGCTCGTCATCAAGCTCACGTCGCGGGGGCCGGTGCTCTTCCGCCAGACGCGCTGCGGGCTGAACGGCCGCCCGTTCACGCTCGTCAAGCTCCGGACGATGGTCGAGGGGGCGGAGGAGCTCCTGCCCGGCGTCGCGCACCTGAACGAGCACGAGGGCCCCGTCTTCAAGGCGGCGAACGACCCACGTCTCACGGTGTTCGGCCGCCTCATTCGCCGCTTCTCGTTCGACGAGGTGCCCCAGCTCTGGAACGTCCTGCGCGGCGAGATGTCTCTCGTGGGGCCGCGCCCGCCCCTTCCCGAGGAGGTCGCGCGCTATGAGAGGTGGCAGCGGCGCCGCCTCTCGATGAAGCCGGGCGTCACGGGGCTCTGGCAGGTCTCGGGCCGAAGCGAGATCGCGGAGTTCAACGAGTGGATGAACCTCGATCTCGCCTACATCGACAACTGGAGCCTCGGCCTCGACGCGAAGATCCTATTGCGCACGATTCCGACCGTCCTGACGGGCCGCGGCGCGCGTTAGGGCGCGAAGCGCAGGACCTTCGGCGCTGACAGCGCACGCCGGAGCTGCTTGAGGTGCTTGCCCTCGTGCCCCGCGATGAACCGGAACCACGAGACGCCCGTGAAGCGGCCGAGGAGAAAATGCGGGAAGACGAGCCTTGCGAAGCGCTCTTCGCCCATCCGGTCGACGAGCGCGAGGAGATCGTGGCGCGACGAGGCTAGGCCCTGGAGGACCTCGGCGGGCACCACCTCCGCGCGCGGGCGCGGCCTCACGAGCTTCGGAGCCGTCAGCTTGATCGGCCAGAAGACGGGGGTCATGGGCAGGCGGTAGTACCACGCGCGCCTCGGGACGCGAGTCGGCTCGCCTCGCTCGAGTTTTCCGAGCGCTTTCACGAGGGAGCTTTCGGCCGTGCGGATGTGGTCGAGGACCTCGGCCGCACACCAGCCGCCGCCCGCGGGGGCGGCCATGAGCTCGGCGTCGGACTTTCCCGCCACGGCGGCGCTGATCTCCCGTCGCACCCGTTCCATTCCGGCGCGAGCCTCCCGCAATGCGTTCAGCCGGCTCATAATCCGCATCGTCTCACCGAAGCGGAGGCCCCGTCCATGAAGCGATCTCTCTCCCTGTCTCTCGCCGTCCTCGCTCTTTCTTTCGGCGCGCCTCGCGTGGCGGCCCAGCCTCTCGTCGTGAAATGCGGGAAGCTCCTCGACCCGGCGACGCGGACCGTGCACGCTGGCGTCCTCGTCGTCTTCGACGGAGGCAAGGTCTCCGACACCAAGGCCGCGCTTGCGGCCGCCGAGAACGCCGCGCGAACGGGCGCTAAAGTGCTGCTCGATCTTTCGGCCTACACCTGCCTCCCCGGCCTCATCGACGCGCACACGCATCTCCTACTGCAGGGGGACGCGACCGCCGAGGAGTACGACGAGCAGGTCCTCAAGGAGTCGACCCCCTACCGCGCGCTTCGCGCCACGGCCGCCGCGCGCATCGCGCTCGACCACGGCTTCACGACGCTGCGCGATCTCGGGACCGAGGGCGCGGGCTTCACGGACGTGGACCTGAGGAAGGCGTTCGCCCTCGAGATCGTGCCTGGGCCGCGCGTCCTCGCGGCGGGCCCCGCGATGACGCCGACGGGCCGCTATCCGCTCCTCGGCTATTCGTGGGAGCGGAAGATGCCCGACGGCGTCCTCAAGTGCGACGGCGCCGACGACTGCCGCAAGGCGGTCCGCTGGCAGGCTCAGTACGGCGTCGACTGGATCAAGGTCTACGCGGACGGGTCGTACTACCGGACGCCGGACGGCGGCTGGGCCTCCGTCCCGAACTTCACGCAGGACGAGATGAACGCGATCGTGGACGAGGCCCACCGCCTCAGGAAGAAGGTCGCGGCCCACTCGATGACGCCCACGGGGCACCGGATCGCGCTCGCGGCGGGCGTCGATTCGATCGAGCACGGGGACGTCCTCGACGACGAGACAGTCAAGGCGATGGTCGCGAAGAAGGTCGCCTATTGCCCGACGATCACAGTCGCCGACTTCGTGAAGGGCCCGCGCAGCAAGACGAACCCGATCTGGGACCAGCTCTGGGCCGCGTCGCAGGAGTCATTCAAGCGCGCCTACAAGGCCGGTGTTCCGATCGCGTTCGGTACGGATGCGGGCGGCTTTGACTGGGACAAGCGCAACCAGGCCGAGGAGTTCTCGTTCATGGTCGCGTGGGGGATGACGCCGTGGGACGCGCTCCGGACGGCGACGACGGTCGCGGCCGACCTCCTCGGGCCCCACAAGGACGGCAAGCTCGGCTGCCTCGACGACGGCTGCGTCGCCGACCTCGTCGCGGTCGCAGGCGACCCGCTTCTCGACATCAAGACGATGGAGAAGACGGTCGCGGTGATCTCGCGCGGCAAGGTCGTCAAGAAACCGGATTGAGGAAGAACCCGGCGCGCCGAGTGGCGCAGAAGCTGATCGTCGCGCTGGTTTTCTTCTTGGAAGGTAAATGCGCCCTCGCGCAGGCGCTGGCGGCGCCCGACGAGTGGCACGTGATCGCCTCTTACGGCCAGGCGTCCGCGCCGCGGTCGCAGGGGTTCGCGGAGGCTGCGACGCTTTCGGTGGCGCGCGATTTTCCGCTCGGCTCCCGCTTCTCGCTGGGCCTCGAATTCACGCCGCTCTTCGTCGTGAACCAGACGCGCGTGGATCTGCCGGGCCGTCCGCGCGAGGTCGCGTATGCGGTCGCCGTGACGCCCGTCCTCGCGTGGACCTGGGTGCCGAAAGCCTCCCGGTTCGGCCTGAGGCTCGAGGGTGGCGCCGGGATCTTCTGGGGTTTCTCGCCGATTCCCACGGAGGGCTCCCGGTTCAACTTCCTCGAAGAGTTCACGGGTCTGGTCCTCGTCCGCGTCGGAAGCGATCACCTCGTCTCTCTCGGCGTCCGGCGCGTCCACGTCTCGAATCTCGGCCTCGCGGGGCCTGACAACCCCGGCCTGAGCTTCTACTCCGGCGTCGTCGGCCTTTCGTGGCCGGCCCGGTGACGCCGGGCTATTTCTTCGCCGCCGCCGGCCGGTAGCCCTTCGCGCCCACCTTGCCGAGCGCGCCGACGCTCTCGAAGTACTTTGCGAAGGCGATCATGCCACCCTCGGCCTGCTCCCAGTCGTAGTTCTCGTTCGGCGCGTGGTAGCCGTGCTCGGGGAGCGAGAGGCCGAGGAAGAGGATCGGCACCTTCAGGAGCTTCTCGATCGTGACGACGGCGCCGATCGAGCCACCCTCGCGCACGAAGATGGGCTCCTTGCCGAACGCGAACTTCATCGAGCTTCTGACCGCGTCGGCGAGAGGGCCTGTCGTGATGCCGCGATACGGGTCGAGGCGGCCTTCCAGGTGGACCTTCACGTCGGGGTTCTTCTTCCTCACGAACGCCGTGACGAGCTTCGTGATCTTGGCCCCTGTCTGGTTCGGGACGAGGCGGCAGGAGACCTTCACCTCGGCGCGCGGCGGGATGATGGTCTTCACGCCCGGGCCCGTGTAGCCGCCGACGACGCCGTGAACCTCGAACGTGGGCCTCGTCCAGATGCGCTTCATGACTTCGAGCGCGTCGTTCGTGCGAATGGATTTGAAGAGATGGTCCTTCTTGAAGCCCGAAACCGTGAAGCCGGACCTGCGGAAATCCGCGAGCTCCGCCTTCGACGTCGCGACGACGTCATCGTAGAAGCCGGGAATCTTCACGCGTCCCGTCTTCGCGTCGAAGCAGTCGGCGACGAGCTGCATGAGCTCGGCGATTGGGTTGCGCGCCGCGCCGCCCGTCACACCGGAATGCTGATCGGTCGTGCCCGTCTCGAGCGTGAAGAGCAGGCCCTGCAGGCCGCGGAGGCCCGCCGGCGCTGCCGGCTTGCCGCGCGCGATCCAGATCGTGTCGGAGACGATGACCGAGTCGGTCGCGAGAGCGTCCAGGGCTCCCTCGACGCCCTTCGCGAAGCTCGGCGAGCCGATCTCCTCCTCGAACTCCCATAGAACCCTCACGTTCACGGGCACGCCCGCATCCACGGCGGCCTTCGCGCCGAAGAGCGCCGAGAGCGCGGGGCCCTTGTCGTCCGTGGTCCCGCGCCCGAAATAGCGGTCGCCCTCCACCGTGAATACGAACGGGTCCGTTTCCCACGGCTCGGTCTCCCTCGAGGCGGGCTGGACGTCGAGGTGGTTGTAAATGGTGACGGTGGGACGCGACGGGTCGCTGCCCCACGCGCCGCTGACGATCGGGTTGCCACCCGACTCGTGGACGGAAGGCGTTCCCGAGAAGGCGCGGATCGTCTTTTCGGCCAGCTTCACGCCATCGGCGATCGCGGCCTTTTTCGTGGGATCGACGGAGACTGTCGGGCACTCGACGAAATCGCGGAGCAACCCCTCGAATCGGGACCGGTTCTCGCGGGCGAAGGTGGTGAGGGCGTCTTTGGTGAGCGCGGACGTATTCATGGCCTGAGTCTAGCCCGGCCCATCCGAACCTCAGGGAGAGGTCGGGGTCAGCCCGGAGCTCCTGAGGTCCCCTCGGAGGAGGGCGTTCCAGGCGGGCGGAATCTTCTCTTGTGCATGCGCTCCTCCTCTTCCTTGAAGAGATACTTGATGGAGCGCTTCGGAATGAGCAGGTTCGGCCCGTGCTCGCGGTTCAGTTTGATCACATCCTTGTCGTACCACTCGATCCAGCCGCGCAGCTCCTCGCCGTCCACGAGGCGGACGACGATCGGCGTCTTGCTCTGCATCTGCTTGAGGTAGTAGTACGCCTCGGCGTTCGTCTGCTCCGGGGGGACCATTTTTCGCGACGACGGGCCGCGCGAGACGCCCTGGTCGCGCAGGACGCGGGCCAACGAGGGCCGGATGAGCTTCCGCGGGCCCAGCTCGGCTGGTCCGTCCGCGGCGGCGGAAGGCTCTGCTGGGGTCGGCGGCTTTTTCACCGAAGCCATGTCGAGGACTCCTCTTCTTGGGGGACCCATGGGAGGGGAAACGAATTTGAGAGGGAGTCTATTCCGTGCTCCGGCGGAAAAGCGAGGCCCCGAAATGCCCTCAGGCAGCGGGCGGAGCGGAGCGCGCCCGGTCGCCCCCGTGGCTCATCCGGCGCGCGGCCTCGATCCCGCCTTCGAGCTCGTAAGCGACGCAGCATTTCAGGCGCCCGCACTGGCCCGTGAGCTTCGAGGGGTTCGGGGTGAGGCCCTGCATCTTGGCCATCTTGATGGCCACGGGATGGAAGCTCTTGAGCCAGGTCGAGCAGCAGAGCGTGAGGCCGCACGAGCCGATGCCGCCGATCAGCTTCGTCTCGTCCCTGACCCCGATCGACTTCATCTCGACGCGGATCTCGAAGCGGTCGCCGATCCGCCGGCCGAGCTCCCGCGTCTCGGGCTTTTTCTCGGACGTGTAGAGCACCGTCATCCGCCTCCGGTCGAAGCCGACCGCGCATTTGACGAGGTGGAGGTCCAGATTCAGCTCGAGAACCGCCGCGTCGGCGAAGAGGCGGGCCGCGTCCTGGAGCTCGACCCTCTCGACGTAGTCGGCATACTCCGAGTCGGACGCGAGTCTGAGGAAGCGCTTCGCCTTCTTCGACGAGCACGCCTTCGCGAGGACCGGGGTCGTCGTCGTGACTTCGGCGAACTCGGGACCGTTCTCGGCTTCCACGATGATGCGCTCTCCTGGTTTGACGGCGATCTCGCCCGTGAAAACGAGCGCCGTCTTTCCGTCCGTCGCGTCGGCGAGGCGCACCCCGATGTAGTTGCCGCCGGGGTTCGTGGAGGTTCCGAGGGAGCAGCCGGTACAGCCCATACGCGGCCGATTGTGCCAGAGGCTATTCGCGCGCGTACAGCGCGGCCCCGAGAAGGCCCGCGTCGTCGCCCAGCGCGGCCGGCTCGACCCGCAGTTTCCCCAGCTCCTGGGTGAAAGCGAACGCCTCGGCCCATTTTCGAACGTCCGCGAGATACGAGGCGCCGACGTCCACCGCCACGCCGCCGCCGAGCACGAAAAGGTCGGGCGAGAAGACGTTGAACACGTTCGCCATCGCGAGGCCCACGGCTTTCGCGGAACGGGCGAGAGCGCGAAGAGCGAGCGCGTCTTTCGCCTCGACGGCCTCGCGGAGCTGGGAGCCCTTGAGCCGCGCGCCTTTCCTCGACACGGCCTTCTCGAGGCAGGTCTTCTCGCCTTCGGCGATCCTCCTTCTCAGCCACGCGGTGATCCCGACCTTCGCGGCGACGCTCTCGAGAGTTCCCTCGAGAGAGCCCGCCTTCACGCGCCGGAAGTCGATGCGCGTCATCCCGATCTCGCCCGCGTTGCGGTTCTTGCCAGAGTGGATCTTCCCGCCGCGGATGACCGCTCCGCCGATGCCCGTGCCGACCCAGACGGCGACCATGGTCTCCGCGCCGCGGCCGGCGCCGAGCCGCGCCTCGCCGAGAGCGGCGAGCCGCACGTCGTTTTCGAGACGGCGGCGCGCCTTCGGAAAAGGCCCGCGCAGGGCCTCGAGAATCGGCCAGTTCGTCGCGGACAGGTTGCCGGATTTGAGGACGAGCCCCTTCTCGGCGTCCACGGCGCCCGCCGCGGCAACCGCGAGCGCCTCGACGCTCTCGCGCGTGGCGCCTGCCTCCCGAAGAGCGAGATCCGCGGCCGCGACGAGCGCCTCGCCGATCGCCCGGACACCGTCCGAGAACGGCGTCTTGACCTTGCCGCGCCCGACGATCTTCCCCGCGCCGTCCACGGCGCCCGCGAGGATCTTCGTCCCGCCGAGATCGATCCCGAGTGTGATTTGACCCCGCGTCCGAGCGGCCATCTCCACCTCCGACTGCACCGGGGAGGATAGTCTCGCCCCATGAGCCTCCATCCGTGGCAGCGCTATCAGGCCCTCTCCCTCCACGTTCCTACGCTTTCGCTCCTCGTCGACCTCTCGAAGACGTCGCTCATGGACGACGCGCTCCATCGCGACCCGCTTCTCACGACCGCGTTCCCCGCGGCCTTCGCCGCGATGGAGGCGCTCGAGGCCGGTGCGATCGCGAACCCCGACGAGAACCGGCGCGTGGGCCACTACTGGTTGCGCGCGCCGGAGCGAGCGCCCGACGCGGAGACGGCCGAGGCGATCCGCGGGACGCTCACGCGGATCAAAGACTTCGCAGAGGCCGTCCACGCGGGCCGCCTCGCGCCGCAGAAGGCGTCGCGCTTTACGAACCTCCTCGTTGTCGGGATCGGCGGCTCGGCCCTCGGGCCGCAGTTCGTCGCGGACGCGCTCGGCTCGCCGCGCGATCCGCTCCGGCCGTTCTTTTTCGACAACACGGATCCCGACGGCATGGCGCGCGAGCTGTCGCGGATCGCGGCGATCGAAGACGGCCTCCCCGCGACGCTCACGGTCGTGATCTCTAAGTCGGGCGGGACGAAGGAGACACGCAACGGGATGCTCGAGGCGGCGGACGCCTACCGCCGCGCGGGCCTCGACTTCGCGAAGCACGCGGTCGCCGTCACGGGGGCGCAAAGCGAGCTCGACGAGGTCGCCGCGCGCGGGAACTGGTTGAGCCGCTTCCCGATGTGGGACTGGGTGGGCGGACGCACGTCGGAGCTTTCCGCCGTCGGCCTCCTGCCCGCGGCGCTCCAGGGCTTCGACGTGGACAGCCTTCTCGCCGGCGCCGCCGCGTGCGACGAGGCGACGCGCGTCCCTCACGTCGCGAAAAACCCGGCCGCGATGCTCGCGCTCGCGTGGTATCGCGAGACGGGTGGAAACGGGCAGAAGGACATGGTCGTCCTCCCATACCGCGACCGCCTCCTCTTGTTCTCGAGATACCTCCAGCAGCTCGTCATGGAATCGCTCGGCAAGGAGAAGGACCTCGCGGGAAACGTCGTCCATCAGGGCATCGCCGTCTACGGCAACAAGGGCTCGACGGACCAGCACGCGTATGTGCAGCAGCTCCGCGAGGGCGTGCCGAATTTCTTCGTGACGTTCGTGGAGGTCGCGCGCGACGGCGAGACCGCCGCTGCCTCGCTCGCCGTCGAGCCCGACGTCACCTCGGGCGACTACCTCCACGGCTTTCTCCTCGGCACGCGGAAGGCGCTCTACGAGAACGGGCGCGGGTCGATCACGCTCACGATGTCGGACGTCTCCGCGCGCTCCGTCGGCATGCTCATTGCGCTCTACGAGCGAACGGTCGGCCTTTACGCGCAGCTCGTCGGCGTCAACGCGTACCACCAGCCCGGCGTCGAGGCCGGGAAGAAGGCCGCGGCCGCGGTCCTCGTCCTGCAGGCCAGTCTCCTCGCGGATCTGCGCCGGGAGAACGGCGTCTTCCGAACCGCCGAGCGCATCGCGGCCTCGGCCGGCGCGCCGGACGAGACCGAGACGGTTTTCAAGGTGCTCGAGCACCTCTCGGCGAATCCCGACCACGGCGTCGCGCGAAAGGCGGGCCCGACGTTCTTCCTCGCGACGTTCGGGATTCCGTGACTCAAGCTCTCGCGCGCGCAGACGGGGACGTGGCCACGATTCTCTTACGCCGGCGCGAGCGGTCCCGTTTCAGGGTTTGAGGCTCGCGACGAGCGCGTCGAAATCCACCCCGGCGGCCGCCATGCTCCGTCGCGGGCCGGTGAGCTTGAAGAACACGGCTCCGTCCGGCCCTTCGGCGATCGCGCCACGAAGCGCAAAGCCGCTCTTCGCCGGAGACGCGTCGCCCATCCCGGTGCCGGAGGAATAGGTCCCGGCCGCCCTCACGAGCGTCACGGGCAGCACGCCGGTGCGCATGAGGCTGCGCGTGGGCTTCGGATCGCCGGGCGAGGACGCGAACTGCGAGAACCAGCGCTCCACGTTCGCGTCGACGCTCCCGCCCTTTCCTGGCCCGAACCAGAAGACGGCCAGCTCCGGCCTTTCGACGTCACCCGCCGAGGCGGGAAGAAAGTACGTTGCGAGCATCATCGCGGACGACGGCCCGGGCACCCACGTCTTCGGCACGGCCCATGTCAGGCCGCCGCCGGACGTCACGGGAAAGACAGGCGCCGGCGTCGCGGCAAGGGCGGACGGGCCACCGTGGGACGAGACGAGCTGGGCGAGGAGCGCGAGGACGGCGGAGATGTGCATGGGCGCGATCATATTTCGTCATACTGTCAAACGTGGCGAGCCTCTCGGATCTGTCGCTCAAGAACCGCCTCTTCATGGCGACGTACCGGTATCGCGCGCTCGATCCCGTGCCGTTCACGCGGCCCGCGAAACCGCTCCGGCAAGCGCGCGTCGCGCTCGTGACGACGGGCGGCGTTCACCTGCCGTCGCAGGCTCCGTTCGACAACGAGCTCAAGGGCGGCGACGCGTCGTTCCGCGAGATCCCGGCGGACGTGGACCCCGCGACGCTCGGAATCGCGCACAAGTCCGATGCGTTCGACCAGAGCGGGTTTCGAGCGGACCGCAATCTCGGCTTTCCTCTCGAGAGGCTGCGCGAGATGGCTGCGAGCGGCGAGATCGGCTCGCTGAACGGCCGTGCGCTTTCGTTCATGGGCTCGATTACGGCGCCGGGGCGGCTCGTGAAGGAAACGGCGCCCGTGGCCGCCGCGCTCCTCGCCGCGGACGGCGTCGACGCGGCGTTTCTCGTCCCGCTTTGACCCATGTGCCATCAGACCGTCGGTCTGATCGCGGGCGAGCTCGAGCGGCGCGGCATCGCGACGACGTCCGTCACGATGCTCCAGGAGGTCACGAGGAAGGTCAAGACCCCGCGCGCTCTCGCGGTGCCTTATGCGCTCGGCTATCCGCTCGGGAAGCCGGGCGACCCCGCGCTCCAGACTCGGGTCATCCGTGCCGCCTTCGCGCTCCTCGACGCCCCGGGGCCGCCGCCCGTGCTCGTCGATTTCACCTCAACATAGAGCCGGAGCGCTCCACCAGGATATCGAGCGCCTTCTTTCCGATGTCTCGCCGGAAGTGGGCGCCTTCGAAATGGATCTTGCCCGCCGCTTCCTTCGCGGTCGCGAGGGCCTGCGAAAGGCCGCGCGCGCGCGCACACACGTTGAGAACCCGACCGCCCGACGTTACGAGGCGGCCGTCTAAGCCCTGAGCCGTCCCCGCGTGGAAGACGAACACGCCTTTAATCGCCTCGGCGTCCTCGATTCCGGAAATGGCGCGGCCGCGCTCGAACGGCCCCGGGTAGCCTTCGGCGGTCATCACGAGGGCCGCGGTCGCCTCGCGCCTCCAGCCGGGCTGTACCCCTTCGTCGAAGCGGCCGCGCGCCGACCCCAGAAGAAGCGGCAGGAGGTCGCCGTCGAGGCGCAGGAGGACCGCCTGCGTCTCGGGATCCCCGAACCTCACGTTGTATTCGAGCACGTACGGGTTCAGCCCGTTCTCGAGGATGAGACCGACGAAGAGCACGCCGCGGAACGGGCGGCCCTCGTCTGCCATGCCCTTGAGCGTCGGCTGCACGATGAACGCGAGCACGTCCGACGCGGTGGACGCGTCGAGGAGCACCGATGGGCTGTGCGCGCCCATCCCGCCCGTGTTTGGGCCGCGGTCGCCGTCGAAGATCCTCTTGTAGTCCATCGCGGTGGCCAAAGGCAGCGCGCGTTCCCCGTCGCACAGGACCATGAAGCTCACCTCGTCTCCCGAGATGAACCGCTCCACGAGGATGCGGTCACCCGCCGAGCCGAAGACGCGATCCTCGAAAAATAGCTTCAGCGCGCGCTCGGCTTCCTCGGCCTCCTGCGCCACGACGACACCTTTGCCGCCCGCGAGGCCGTCCGCCTTGAAAACGCACGGCAGGCCGTACGACTTGAGCGCGCGCTCCGCCTCGCCGCGCGTCTGGCACACCTCGGCGTCCGGCGTCGGGATGCCGTACTTCTTCATGAAAAGCTTCGAAAAGACCTTCGAGCCCTCGAGCTCGGCCGCGAGACGGTTCGGCCCGAAGGCCGTGAGGCCGCGGCGCGAGAGCTCGTCCACGAGGCCGAGCGTGAGCGGAAGCTCGGGCCCGACGACGGTCAGGTCGATCTTCATCGACTCGGCGAAATCCGCCAGCTCGACGACGTTCTCGACGCCGATCGGAAGACACGTCGCCTTTGACGCCATGCCCGGATTGCCCGGCGCCGCGAAGACATCCGTGACGCCCGGCGCCTGCGCGAGCTTCCACACGAGCGCGTGCTCGCGACCCCCGGAGCCGACGACGAGGATCCTCATCTGGTCGGGGAGAAGTCTACCCGACCGGCGCTTGACGGCCCCGGCCGGCGCGCCGTACCCTGACGGCGGCTCTTTGACCGGGTTTCATCCAGAGCGGCGGAGGGACGGGCCCTGCGATGCCGCGGCAACCGGTCCGGTGCGCCCCGAAAGGGGCGGCGGATGCCAGGTGCCAAATCCCGCTCCAGGGCGCACGACGCGGCCGGAGGAAGATGAGATCGAGGCCGAAAACGGCGCGGAGTCCCGGCGCCCCTTCGTCCTCGAAGGGGCGTTTTTCATGAAGAGAGACATCCGGGAGCGGCTGAAGGCCGAAGTCCTCCTCACGGACGGCGCGATGGGGACGCTGCTCGTGTCGCGCGGCGCGCCGGCGGAGGGCCCGCGATCGCCGAATTCGGTGGCCGCGCCCGACCTCGTGCGCGAGATCCACGACGACTACGTGGCGGCTGGCGCGCAGGTGCTCTCCACGAACACGTGGGACGCGAATCGCGCGAAGCTCTCCAGGTTCGACTGGGCCGACTCGCTCGAAAAGATCAACCGCGCGGCCGTGCGCCTCGCCCGCGCCGCGGCCGAGGGGGAATACGTCTACGTGGCGGGATCCGTCGGGCCGCTCGGACAGCTCGTGAAGCCCTACGGGCCGCTCACGCGTCTCCACGTGCGCGAGCTCTTCACGGAGCAGCTCCGGATCCTCCTCGAGGAAGGCGTCGACCTTCTGTCCTTCGAGACGTTCTCCTCGACGCTCGAGGCCACCGAGGCGCTGCGCGCCGCGCGCGCCCTGTCGAACGGGATTCCGATCTCCGCCTCGATGACGTTCCTCGCGGATGGCAAGACGAGCTTCGGCGAGGATGCGACAGACGCACTCGCGGCGCTCGTCGCCGCGGGCGCCGATGTCGTCGGGATGAACTGCACGGTTGGGCCTCAGGAGGCCTTCGAGATCTTCTCGCGCGTCGCCGGGTCGGTGGCTGCTCCGGTTTCCGTGCGGCCGAACGCCGGATATCCCTGGGTCGTCTCGGGGCGCACCGTCTATCCGGCCACGCCCGATTACTTCCGCCAGAGCGCGCGCGACCTTCTGCGTGCCGGCGCCGCGCTCGTCGGCGGCTGTTGCGGCACCGCGCCGGAGCACGTCGCCGCGATGGCGCGCGAGGTCGCGGGGAAGGCGCGCGCGGTGCCGGCTCCCGCGCCTCAAGCGCGCATCGCCGTGACGGAAGGCCGCGCGGCGCGCCCGCGCGAAGCCGCGCTCGAGACGTCCGCTCTGAAGCGCAAGCTTGCCGACCCGCGCACGTTCGTCGTCACGGCCGAGGTCGAGCCGCCGAAAGGCATCGACGCCTCGGCAGCCGTGGACGGCGCGCGCACGCTGAAGGCCCTCGGCGTGGACGCCATCAACATCACGGACAACCCGATGGCGCGGCTCCGGATGTCGTCCATCGCCGTCGCGCATCTCATCCGGACCGAAACGGGCGCGGAGACGATCTTCCATGTCTCGCCGCGCGACCGGAACGTGCTCGGCATCCAGTCGGACCTCCTCGGCGCGGCCGGGCTCGGCATCAAGGCGCTTCTCGTCGTGGGCGGCGACCCTCTGAAAATCGGCGATTACCCTCAGGCCAAGCCCGTGGGCGAGATCGACACGCTCGGCCTCCTGCGCATCGTGAAGGGCCTGAACATGGGCACGGACCTCGCGGGCGGCGCGATCGGCTCGGCCACGTCGTTCGCGATCGCGTGCGCGGCGAATCCCGCGGCGAGGGACCTCGACGCCGAGATCTCGAAGCTCGCGGCCAAGATCGGGGCAGGAGCCACGTTCGCCCAGACGCAGCCCGTCTACGACATCGCGGCGCTCGACCGCTTCTACGCGCGCGCCGAGGCGCGTGCGATTCCCGTCCTCATCGGCCTCATCCCGCCGAAGAGCCTGAAGCAGGCTCTCTACCTCGCGAACGAGGTCCCGGGCATGGTCGTGCCCGAGGAGATTCTCACGCGGATGCGCCGCGCGGCCGAGAAGGGCCCCGAGTTCGAGGAGGAGGAAGGCCTCGCGATCGCCGTCGAGCTCGCGCGCGCGGTCGCGGAGCGGGCCCGCGGCGTCCACATCATGCCGATGGCGCGCTACGACACGGTCAAGCGGATTCTCGAGGCGCTCGGCGCGGAGGCGAAGCGAACATGACCGCCGAGGCTCGCCTCCGTTCCCTTCTCCACGAGCGCATCGCCGTCCTCGACGGCGCGATGGGCACCATGATCCAGGGCCACCATCTGGACGAGGCGGCGTATCGCGGCGAGCGGTTCCGGAATCACCCGGTGGACCTCAAGGGGAACAACGACCTCCTCGTCCTCACGCAGCCGGCGATCGTCGAGGGGATCCATCGGCAGTATCTCGAGGCGGGCGCCGACATCGTCGAGACGAACACGTTCAACGCGCAGGCGATCTCTCTCGCCGACTACGGCATGGAGAGCCTCGCGTACGAGCTGAACGTCGCGGCCGCGCGCATCGCGCGCCGGGCCGTGGACGCGCGCCGCGAAGCCACGGGGGTGGACGCCTTCGTAGCGGGCGCGGTCGGCCCCACGAACCGAACGCTCTCGCTCGCGGTGGACGTGAACGACCCAGGAAAGAGAACTCACGTCTTCGACCAGTTCGTCGCGGCCTATACGGAGCAGATCCGCGGCCTGCTCGACGGCGGGGTCGACGTCCTGCTCTTCGAGACCGTCTTCGACACGCTCGTCCTCAAGGCCGCGCTCTTCGCCGCGCTCCGGCACTTCGACGAGGCGGGACGCAGCGTCCCGCTGATGGCCTCCGTCACGATCACGGACAAGTCCGGGCGGACGCTCTCGGGCCAGATGGTCGAGGCGTTCTGGAACTCCGTCTCGCATGCGCCGCTTCTCTCGGTCGGGATCAACTGCGCGCTCGGCGCGAAGGAAATGCGCCCCTACGTCGAGGAGCTGTCCCGGATCGCGCCCGTCTTCTCGAGCGCGTACCCGAACGCGGGGCTCCCGAACGCGTTCGGCGGCTTCGACGAGACGCCCGAGATCATGAGCGCCGACATCGGCGGCTTCGCCCACGAGGGATGGGTGAACATCGCGGGCGGGTGCTGCGGCACGACGCCCGCGCACATCCGCGCGATCGCCGACGCGGTGAAGGGGCTGCCCCCGCGGCGGATTCCCGCTCCCGAGCGCCGGACGCGCCTTTCAGGGCTCGAGCCGTACACGCTCCGCCCGGAGGAGACGTTCACGCTCGTGGGCGAGCGGACGAACGTCACCGGGTCGCCGAAGTTCGCGAAGCTCGTCCTGGCGGGCGACTACGAGGGCGCGCTCGGCGTGGCGCGCCAGCAGGTCGACGGAGGCGCGAATCTCCTCGACGTGAATATGGACGAGGGGATGCTGGACGGAGCGGCGGCGATGACGCGCTTTTTGAACCTCCTCTCGGCCGAGCCGGACATCGCGAAGCTGCCGATCATGCTCGACAGCTCGAAGTGGGACGTGATCGAGGCGGGGCTGAAGTGCCTCCAGGGCAAGTCCGTCGTGAACTCGATCAGCCTGAAAGAGGGCGAGGAGTCCTTCCGGCAACACGCTCGCCTCGTGCGCCGCTACGGAGCCGCCGTGATCGCCATGGCGTTCGACGAGGAGGGGCAGGCGACGACCGTCGAGCGCAAGGTCGCGATCGCCGGCCGGGCGTATCGCATCCTCACGGAGGAGATCGGCTTTCCGCCCGAGGACATCGTCTTCGACCCGAACATCCTCACGGTCGCGACCGGCATCGAGGAGCACGACGCCTATGCGCTGAACTTCCTCGAGGCGACGCGGCGCATCAAGGCGACGCTGCCGCACGTCAAGGTGTCGGGCGGTGTTTCGAACATCTCCTTCTCGTTCCGCGGGAACAACGCCGTCCGCGAAGCCATGCACGCCGCGTTCCTTTACCACGCGATCGCCGCCGGCCTCGACATGGGCATCGTCAATGCCGGCCAACTCGCGGTCTACGAGGAGATCCCGAAGGACCTGCTCGTCCTCGTCGAGGACGTCCTTCTGAACCGCCGCAAGGACGCCACGGAGCGGCTGATCGCGTTCGCGGAGTCCGTGAGGAAGGCCGGAAAGGCCGAGGTCGTGGCCGACGCGTGGAGAGGCGGCACGGTCGAGGAACGCCTCTCGCACTCGCTCGTCAAGGGCGTCGTCGACTTCATCGACGCCGACGTCGAGGAGGCCCGGAAGAAGTACGGCGCGCCGCTCGCCGTCATCGAGGGGCCGCTGATGGCGGGGATGAACGTCGTGGGAGACCTCTTCGGGGCGGGAAAGATGTTCCTGCCGCAGGTCGTCAAGAGCGCGCGCGTCATGAAGAAGGCCGTCGCGTATCTCCAGCCCTTCCTCGAAGCCGAAAAGAAGCCGGGCGCCGTCTCCTCGCGGGTCAAGGTGCTGCTCGCGACCGTGAAGGGCGACGTGCACGACATCGGCAAGAACATCGTGGGTGTCGTCCTCCAGTGCAACGGCTACGAAGTGATCGACCTGGGCGTCATGGTGGCCGCCGACCGCATCCTCAAGGCGGCCAAAGAGCACGGGGCCCGTATCGTGGGGCTCTCCGGCCTCATCACGCCGTCGCTCGACGAGATGGTCCACGTCGCGCGCGAGATGGAGCGTGAGAGGTTCACCGTTCCCCTCCTCATCGGGGGCGCCACGACGAGCCCCGTCCACACGGCGGTCAAGATCGCGCCCGCGTACGGCCCGCCCGTCGTCCACGTGCTCGACGCGTCGCGGGCAGTCGGGGTCGTGAGAGGCCTCCTCGGCGGCGAGGCGGCCTCTATTGCCGACACGAATCGGAAGAAGCAGACGCTCCTCGTGGAGGAGCACGAGAAACGGTCGGCGAAACCGCTCCTGCCGCTCGCGGCCGCCCGAGCCCGCAAACCGCGCCTCGACTGGTCGAGCCTCGAGATCCCCGTTCCGTCTTTCATGGGCGCGCGCGCCCTGAACGACGTGCCACTCACGGACCTCGTGCCGTTCATCGACTGGTCGCCATTTTTCCACGCGTGGGAGCTCAGGGGCCGGTATCCCCAGCTCCTCGAGGACCCCGCCTTCGGCGAGAAGGCGAGAGAGCTTCTCGCGGACGCGAAGGCGCTCCTCGACCGCATCGTGAAAGACCACCTCCTGACCGCGCGAGGCGTCTACGGGTTCTTCTGTGCGCACGCGGACGGCGACGACATCCGCCTTTTTTCGGACGCGGCGTTGACGCGGCCGCTCGCCACGCTCCACACGCTGCGCCAGCAGATGGAGAAGCCCGAAGGTCAGCCTCTCGAGGCGCTCGCGGACTTCGTGGCGCCGAAAGGGAGCGGGCGGGCAGACTTCGTCGGCGCCTTCGCCGTGACGGCCGGTATCGGTGTGGACGCGCTCTGCCGCGCGTTCGAGAAGGAGCATGACGACTACTCCTCGATCCTCGTCAAGGCGCTCGCGGACCGGCTCGCCGAGGCGTTCGCCGAGATGCTGCACCAGCGCGCGCGCGCGGACTGGGGTTACGGGCGGAACGAGAGCCTCACTTCCGAGGACCTCCTCCGCGAACGCTACCGCGGCATCCGTCCCGCGCCCGGGTACCCGGCGTGCCCCGACCACACGGAGAAGCGCACGCTCTTTGCGCTTCTCGACGTGGAAAAAAACGCCGGGATCTCGCTCACCGAGAACTGCGCGATGACGCCCGCGAGCTCGGTGAGCGGCTTTTACTTCGCGCACCCCGACGCGCACTACTTCGGCGTCGGGCGCCTCGGACGCGATCAGGTCGAGGACTACGCGGCGCGGAAGGGCTGGACGCTCGAGGAGGCCGAGCGCTGGCTCGGGCCGAACCTCGGGTACCAGCCCGCCGGGGCTGCACGTCCCGCGGCGGCCGCGGCGCGGTAAGACGTCCCGCGGCTCTCCTGGGGCTTCTCCCGCCGTTCACCGGCGCCGGAGGTCGATTCGCCGAATAGGGAGGGATGAACGGGGCCGTTGCGACGTATCTTTCACACGGGGAGA
>CALAQS010000071.1 GCA_937888435.1 uncultured Acidobacteriota bacterium | reverse complement strand
TCACCGTGAACACATCCGAGTCGAATCCCTGCGTCCGCGCGAGCGCAGGCAGGGACAGCTCCTCACCAGGGCGGAATGGGACCACCTGTCCCCGATTCTCTCACTCCCTCGGTGAAGACGAGACGGCTGAAACCCGGAAGGGCCATCGGCGTAGGATGATCCGCTCGGAATTCTCGACAGAGGTGTCCATGAAACGCATCTCCCTCGCGACGGCCGCGATTCTCGCCGTCCTCGCCGCTCCTCCCGCCGGCTCCCAGCAACTCGAGATCGAGGAGCACGTTCTGTCCAACGGCATGAAGCTGCTGCTCGTGCCCCGGCGCGACGAGCCCACCGTCTCCGGCGGCTGGGTGGCGAAGGTCGGGAGCGCCAACGAGCGCCCCGGCATCACGGGCATCAGCCACCTCTTCGAGCACATGATGTTCAAGGGCACGGAGACCATCGGGACGAAGGACTACGCGCGCGATCAGAAGCTGATCGCCGAGCAGGAGCGGCTCCGCGGCCTCATGCGCGACGAGGAGTCGAAGATGCGCGCGGCGCTCCGGCGCGGCGAGATCGACGACGTGGCGAAGCCCGAGAGCAGGACCGCGCGATACCAGGAGCTCGAGAAGGAGTTCGACGCGCTCGTGAAGGAGCAGCGCGGCCTCCTCGTCAAGGAAGAGTTCGAGCGCATCTACGCGAAGAAGGGAGCCTCGGGGATGAACGCCTCGACGAACACCGACTTCACCCAGTACTTCGTCACCGTGCCGAAGAACAAGCTCGAGCTGTGGATGTGGATGGAGTCCGACCGGCTGAAGGCCCCGGTCTTCCGCGAGTTCTACTCCGAGCGCGACGTCGTCTTCGAGGAGCGCCGCCTGAGGACGGAGTCGACACCCACGGGCCGGCTCGACGAGGCGTTCGAGGAGATGTTCTGGCACGGCCACCCGTACACGTGGCCGGTCGTGGGATACCCCTCGGACATTCCGGCGATCACAAAGGCGCAGGCCGACGAGTACTACGCGCTGTTTTACGCGCCGAACAACATCACCGCCATCCTCGTGGGCGACTTCGACCCGAAGGAGGCGCTCGCGACGGCGGAGCGGTACTTCGGCCGGATCCCGCGCGGGAAGAACCCTCCACCCGAGATGACGATCCTGCCGCCGAAGTGGGAAGCCGAGATGCGCCTCAACGGCGAGGCGGACACGAACCCGCAGGTGGAAGTCGACTGGCACACGGTGCCCTTCCAGAACAAGGACTCCTACCCCCTGCAGATTCTCACGCAGCTTCTCAACGGCCGCACGGGCCGGCTCTACAAGTCGATGGTCGTCGGCGACGGCGCCGTTGCCACGAACGTCACGGCGAGCGCCCTCTCGCGCAAGTACGCCGGCGAGCTCGAAATCGATGTCGAGGTCAAGGACGGCAAGGCGCCCGAGGACGCCGAGAAAGCCGTTTACGTTGAGATCGAGAAGCTGAAGAAGGATCTCGTCCCGGCCGAAGAGCTCCAGAAGGTGAAGAACAACTTCGCCGCGCAGGTGTTCCGCTCGATGCAGTCGAACATGGGCATTCTCTACCAAATCATGGGGAACGACGGCCGTGGTGACTGGAAGGAGTTCAGCGAGGGTCCGAAGAAAATCCAGACCGTAACGGCCGCGGACGTGCGCCGCGTGGCGCAGACGTACCTGACCAAGGAGAACCGCGGAGTCGCAACCTACACGCGCAAGGCCGGCGCCGCCGCGGCGCCCGAAGTTCCAGGCCTCACGGCCGTCCCCGAGTAGATGCGCCCCATGGTCAAGCAGGCGCTCGCGAAGGCCGCGAAGCCGGCGGAGAAGTGAATACCATGAAGAACATCCTCGTATCTCACCTCAGGCTGTCGATGCTCCCGAACAAAGGGCTCTTCTGGTACGCACCGATCGCGGCTTTCGCTGCGCTCCTCGCCTCGCCCCAGGGCTTTGCGGCCACTCAGGCCGAGCCCATCCCCGCGAAGCCCGATCAGCTCGTTTTCAAGCCCTTCGCCTACGTCCCGCCCGCGGCAAAGGACCATCGCACGGTCCTCAAGTCCGGCGTCGTGGCGTATCTCGCGGAGAACCACGAGCTTCCGCTCGTCAACATCCAGATCCTCCTCAAGGGCGGCACGTATCTGAACCCGCCCGGCAAGGAAGGGCTCGCCGAGCTGACGGGCTATCTCCTGGCGCGGGGCGGAACGAAAGACCGCAAAGCCGAGGACCTCGAGGAGCGTCTCGCCTTCCTCGCGGCGCAGCTCAACAGCGCCTACGGCGAGGACCGCGGCACGGTGTCGCTCAACCTCCTCTCGAAGGATCTCGACGAGGGCCTCGCGATCCTGCGCGAGGTGCTCACCGAACCCCGCTTCCAGGACGACAAGCTCAACCTTCGCAAGGACCAGACCCTCGCCGACATGAAGCAGCGCAACGACAGCTCCACGGACATCGAGCAGCGTGAGCGATCCTTCCTCAGCTATGGCGACGACTTCTACCTGAGTCGCTTCGAGACGAAGGCCTCGCTCGAGGGCCTCTCGCGGGAGGACGTCGTCGCGTTCCATCGGAAGTGGGTCGACCCGAAGAACATGCTCGTAGCGGCCGCCGGCGACTTCAAGAAGGCGGACATGGCCGCCAGGCTCGACAAGCTCTTCGCGGGGTGGCCCCACAAGGGCGAGGCCGCGCCTCCGGTGCCGAAGCCGAACCACGCGTTGGCTCCCGGCACGTTTCTCGTGGACAAGGACGTCAACCAGGGCCGCGTTTCGATCCTGCTGCCGGGTCTTCTGAGGACGGACCCGGACTTCTTCGCCGCGGCGATCATGAACGACATTCTCGGCGGCGGCGGGTTCACGAGCCGCATCATGAACCGGGTCCGCTCGGACGAGGGCCTTGCGTATTCGGCCGGTTCCGCGCTTCAGAGCGGGATCTGGTACCCCGGACGCCTCGGAGCCGCGTTTCAGTCGAAGGTGCGGACGGCCGCCTACGCTTCGCAGATCGTGATCGAGGAGATGAAGAAGCTCCGCGACGGGGACGTCACCGACGAAGAGCTCGACACCGCGAAACGCTCGTTCATCGACACGCTGCCGCGCCGCTTCTCGACACCTGTGCAGGTCGTCGGCCTCCTCGTCGACGAGGAGTTCACCGGGCGCTACGCCTCCGACCCCGGTTACTACGCGAAGTACCAGGCGAACGTCGAGAGGGTGACGAAGGCCGACGTGAAGCGTCAGGCGCAGCGCTTGCTCAAAGCCGAATCCGTGACGCTCCTCGTCGTCGGCAAGAAGGCCGACCTCCTGAATCCCGATCCGAAGCACCCGGTGAAGTTCGCCGACCTCACGAACGGAAAGCTCACGGAAGTTCCGCTCCGCGATCCCCTCACGATGCAGCCCATGGGGGTCGGGAGCGCGAAGTGATCTTCGCCGGCCGGCGCGCGCGCCCTGGAGGCTTGCGCGCCGACCAAGCGAAACGGCAATCAGACCGGCTTCGGCGTCACCGTCAGCGCGAGCGAGCCCTTCACCGCCTTGGAC
>CALAQS010000070.1 GCA_937888435.1 uncultured Acidobacteriota bacterium | reverse complement strand
AGCTCAGACTCCTATCCACACGGGTGTCAACTAAACCGGAGCAAGATCCCTCGCTGCGCTCGCCGCTGAGCTTGATATCGTTAGGTGGCACAAAGGAAGAATTGCAGCGCACTACGCTTGCTCTCGCCCTCATTCTTGTCGGCTGCGGGCACCCGGAGCCTGATCTTCCAGCCATTTCGAAGGCCTCGCGAATCGAGGTTACGAATAACCGGAACGAGCGCATCGCCCTAATCGAGGAACCAGCCCACGTAACGCGGATACTCGCCTTCATTGCGGAACGGCGGCGCGGCTGGGAGGTCCCGTGGTACGGACCTCCTGTTTCTACCGTCAATCTTGTCGTGTTTCAGGACAGTTCACCCGTGCTCACATTCGGTGCCGGAAGGTCTTTCTTCGCGGCTCAATACGCGGGCACTTTCGCCTCTCGCGCGGCATCGCCAGAAGAATTAGCTACCTTTCGGGCTCTGCTAGGGTCGGCTGACGGCAAGTCGGCGGGGCCGTGAAGTGCCACCTAACCCCTCGTATCTGGACTCCTCCTTGGGATCAAGAGGGGGCGGTTTCTAGTTTTCTCCTTCTAAGAGAACCCAAGGTTTCGTTTCGTCGGGCGTTTTCCAGGCAGGGACGCGTTCGATGCCGATGAGCGGGGGTCGCGACGGCACTCGTATCTACGGCCTTTGAAGTTGGAGCCGGCATGGGCTCCGGGCCAGGATGAAAATCCGCACACGGGGAGCCAATCGCTGAACAACGGCCTCTTGGGGCCAGCGGTGTTATCGGCTTTCCCCCGTGTCGGTCGGACCGAGCTCATCTTTCGCATCTCTCGCGTTCTTGGGCGGGAAGACTCTGACGGATTCCTTTCGTTCGTGACTTCAGACCGGGACTTCCTGGGGTGCGAGAGGGATCGGGTGGAAGGGAACGCCTCGCGTGGCCACGGCCCAGACGATGCGTGCGAGCTTGTTGGCCACGGCGACGGAGGCGCGGTTTCGCCCGCGCCTTCTCTCGACGTTTAGCGCCCACTCCTGCAGCCGATGGGGTGTTTTCGTGCGGTGCGCGGAAAGCAGCACCGAACGCGCCCCGCCGATCAGGAGCGTCCTGAGATACGTGTCGCCCCGCTTGCTGATGGCGCCCAGCCGCCGCCTCATGCCGCTGGAGTGCTCTTTCGGCGTGAGCCCGAGCGAACTCGCAAAGCGGCGACCGGATGGAAACCGCGAGAACTCGCCCACCATCGCCGCAAGCGCCGTGGCGTTCAGAAGACCCACCCCCGGGATCGTCTCGAGGCGCTCGACCAGCGGCACCGTCCCCGCCACGGCCTCGAGTTGCCGTTTAACGCCCTCGATCCTCTCGTCCAGCTCGCGGACTTCAGCCATCGCCGACATGAGTACCGAGTGAAGGACCTCAGGAACGGGCGCACTCGGATCCGACAGCGCCGCCGAGACGGCCGGCAGGACCCGGCTGGCTCCCTCGGGGATCGTCACGCCCAGCTCTCTGAGGATCCCTCGCAGCGCGTTCAGCCGGCTCGTGCGCGTCTTCATCCACGTCGCCCTGAGCCGGTGGAGAAAGACAACGCTCTGCTGCTCGATGCTCTTGACGGGCACCGGCACGATCGACTCGCGGTGGCGCGCGCTGAGAATCGCCTCAACGTCCCGGCGATCGGTCTTGTTGCCGAGCACGTACGGCTTGACATGCTGTGGCGGCAGGAGCCGCACGTCGTGCCCGAGTCTCTGGAGCACGCGGCCCCAGTAATGCGACGACCCGCACGCTTCCATCAGAACCGTCGCGCTCGGGCACTGCGAGAAGAACTCGACCATCTGGCGCCGGTTCAGGCGCTTCCTCTGGCAGATGCGCCCCTGGCGCTCGACGGCAATCTCGAAGACGTTCTTGGACAGGTCGACGGCGATCGTCGTAGGATTCTCCATGGACTCCTCCTTTTCGGTTCTGCTCCGACTCGATGACGTTGGCACAACGATGCCGTCTTACGTCATAAAGGAGGAGTCCACTTCATCCTTGCAGCGGACTCGGCGTCAGTCGCTGGCGCTGCTCCCCGACCGCGAGTCTAGGTTCGAGAAACCGACCCTTTTCCTCTCTGATCCTTCACCCAGGGAACGATGGCCATCTCCCCCAGCTCCCGAGGCCGCCTCCGGTGTCCGGGTACGGTGAGGGCGAAGCGGCCGAATTAGCGCGTCCGCTGTTGACGGGATCGCATCCGCGGACGCGATTACGCGTACTTCGTCAGGACGTGAGCGCCCACGCGATTCACAGTCGTGTGCGCCGCACCGCGTACGCGCTCTCTGCCGCAGTGCTCGCAGTTCATGACGGTAGTTGGCTAGTGTCCTCATGGTAGTCCGCGCCGTCGCGGAGGAACAGTCCGCCCGTGTTTGTTGGCGGCGGGTAGGCCACTGCAACCGCTATGACCGCGAAACCGCTTCTACATACCGTTCTTTGAACGCAGTTCGAACACGCTCCACCAGGGTCCGCCAGTCGCATCTGGAAGCCAAGAAGAGGAGGTACCCCTACGGGGCCCTCTATTCATGATCTTCCGCTCCGGTGTTCCTTGCGGGCGAAGGCGATCAAGCGTCCGCCAGCTTCTCGTCTTTACGCGCGCCCAGCTGCCGCTGCG
>CALAQS010000069.1 GCA_937888435.1 uncultured Acidobacteriota bacterium | reverse complement strand
CTGTTGGGGCGCAATGGGAATTGCCGGGGGCTGCAGCGCGGAGAGATCCAGAGTCACGCCCGCTCGGACGGCGGTTTAGGTTCGCAAAACGAGCCCTTTTCCTGAAGGATCCCCCGCCCCGCCGTTCATTCGGATCACTGACTCACCGACCGCGCGCGTATACCCCCCGAGGCCTAGTTTCTAGCCTGGCTCGCCGCTCGCCCGCGCCGCATCTCGACCGCGGAGGAGAAGCGAGACTCGCGCCTGGGCTGAGGGTCCTTCTTTATCATCCATAACTCCTGGGGGCGGCGACGTGTCCGTCAGGCCCCTGGGTTCTTGATCCGCGCCGGCGCCTCATTCTCCGAGGTTCGGCGTGCTCGAGTCTCTTCGGCGAGCGCGGCCATCCGTTTCCGGTATTCAACATTCAGTTCTTCCAGTTCTACGGGGTCGATCTGCTCCCGGTCCAGCTCGTACTGGCTCTTAGGCCTCCTCGCGTCGCTCGCTGTCGTGTGCGTGACGAAATCCGCGGCGCGAGTGAACCGAGCCCTCTCCTGCACCACGCGAAGAGCTCCTGCATGGTCCCCTTCGGACATCATCGCGGCCCACAGTATCTCCAGTCTTTTCAATGTATTAGCGACCTCTAGCTTGGGGTCAACCTTTGCCTCCCGCTGAATCGACTCTCGCAGGACTCGAATACGCTCCTCCATCTGCAGGGCCGGTTCGCCGTTACTCGTCAGCGCCTGGGCGAGGGCCTCCATTGGTAGCCCGAGAAGGACGCCCTCTCGGAGGAACTGCTCGACTTTCCTAGCCATTTCGCGTTTCACCGCTTCCTGCTCCGCACTCGTCTGCGGCGTGGACGTTTCACCCATATCCCACCTCCTGAGGCTCGGAACACTTGCCGCCCCCTCTAGGTAGTGCCGGCGGCGCCGACTGCCGGAAAGCCCCCATCTGGGGTCCGGCCTCAGGCGCGAGCGTCGATGTGACTATCAAACGGAGGTATCCGAATCATGGAGAACAACCGAAAGGCAGAGGCGAACAGAAAGAACGCGCAGAAGAGCACAGGACCCCAGTCAGCCGCGGGGAAGAAGAAAAGCAGTTTGAACTCGACGAAGCACGGCCTGACGGCCGTGAACCCGGTGATCCTTCACGGGGAGTCTGAGGGTGACTTCAGGACCCTTCGGACGGGATTCCACCAGGCCTGGACTCCGGTTGGAGACGTTGAGGTCTTTCTCGTGGAGCGGCTGGTCCAGCTCGCATGGCGGACGCGACGAGCTGAAAGGGTCGAGACTGAACTCTTCACTCGGCAGATCCTTGCCGACGAGGCCCTCCGACTCGAGGCGGCACTGGCCCCCAAGTTCAAGGTTCCTGACGTGGTCGCTTCCGAGTTCTCGTCTGGGCTAGCACCGGCTGTCGAGGCCGACTCCGGGAAGCAACTCGCCGAGAAGCGGCTCGGCATGGCCGGGCTCCGCCTTGGCGCGTCGTTTGTGGGCCTCTCCTCGGGCGAAGACCTTCTGGGCAAGCTGCAGCGCTACGAGACGGCCGTCGAGCGGGCGTTCTTCAGGGCCGCCCACGAGCTGGAACGCCTGCAGCGCCGGCGGATCGGAGAACACGTTGCCGCTCCCGAAGTGAGGGACGTCGAGATCAGCCTTGACCGCGCTGCCTTCGCAGACCCGAATCAGGTGCGAGCCGTCGGGTCGCCCGGCATGCCCGAGGATCGCACGGCGGCGCGGTCCCAGCCCGTGAGGCCGCTCCCGCCGACCCAGAGTCCGAATCGCGAAACGAACCCGACCGATCTCGCGGATGCATCCGCGGCAGTCCTGCCGGCCGCAGAGGAAGGCCTTCCGGAGAATGTCGTCGTGGACGTGAATACACTAGCCGATGCAGCCCAGTCGAATTGCGAAACGAACCCACCGATCGATGCTCAGAGGGCCGGGATGGAAAGTACGATGTTCAAGTGAAGATGCCTCAGCGCACGTGGCGCCAGCGGATCGCCTTGGCGACCGTCTTGTCGTCGATGCCGAGTGCTTCCCCGATCCGGTGACGGCTGAGCCCGAGTCGGCGAAGTCTCGCGATTTCGGGTGCAAACCTCTGATAAAGGGAAACCTCTGCCTCAGTCAGTGGGAACTCCAGGTTGACCTCGGACGCGGTTCGAATTCTTTCCGACCGTGTCCACCATT
>CALAQS010000068.1 GCA_937888435.1 uncultured Acidobacteriota bacterium | reverse complement strand
CGGACCGGCTCGCGCGCCTCGACGGGGTCGACCCGGGCCTCAGAATCGTGCCGTTCCGCGGGGACTATCACCGGTTGGTCCTCTCGCGCGCCGGCCTCGTGAAGAACCTCATCTATCCCGTGCCCGACCCGCGCTTCCCGTTCCTCGGCGTCCACTTCACGCGGATGATCGGCGGCGGCGCCGAGGCCGGTCCGAACGCGGTGCCAGCGCTCGCGCGCGAGGGTTACACGAGGACGTCGTTCGACCTCCGCGACGCGTGGGAGACGTTCACGTATCCGGGCTTCTGGCGTCTCGCCCTGCGGCACATGGGCATGGGCCTCGGCGAGATCCACCGCGCCTTCAGCAAGCGGGCGTTCGTGAAGGCCCTGCAGCGCCTCATGCCCGACCTCCGCGCGGAGGACCTCGAGACGGGCGGGTCCGGCGTGCGGGCGCAGGCGCTGCGTCCCGACGGGCGGCTCGAGGACGATTTCAGGATCGCGATGCACGGCCGCGTGCTTCACGTCCTGAACGCCCCGTCACCAGCGGCCACGGCCTCGCTCGCGATCGGCGAGAGGATCGCCGCACGCGTTCTCGCGATGCGGCGGCCGTAGCGCCGGCGCGGTATCCTCGATTCTTCATGGCGCGCCGCTACTTCACGACCCCGATCTACTACGTCAACGACCGGCCCCACATCGGGCATCTCTACACCACGGTCGTCACGGACACGCTTGCCCGCTATTTCCGCCTCGCGGGAGAGGACGTGCGTTTTCTGACCGGCACGGACGAGCACGGCCAGAACATCGAGAAGGTCGCGAAAAAGGAAGGCGTCGCCCCGATCGTCGTGGCCGACCGCCACGCACCGACGTTTCGGAACCTCTGGAAAGAGTTCGGGATCGCGAACGACGATTTCATCCGCACGACCGAGCCGCGGCACCGCGTGGGCGTCGAGGAGATCATCCGATTGATCGACGCGGCGGGCGACCTCTACACGGCCTCTCACGAGGGCTGGTATTGCGCACCCTGCGAGGCGTTCTACCCGGAGAAAGACCTCGTGGAAGGCAAGTGCCCCGTGCACGGCACGACGCTCGAGCTGCAGAAGGAGGAAAACGTTTTTTTCCGCCTGTCGCGGTACGGCGGCCGCCTGCTCGAGCTGTACGAGCAGAAGGGCGAAGGCGGTCAGCCTTTCGTCTATCCCGAAAGCCGCCTCAACGAGGTGCGCTCGTTCGTGGCGTCGGGGCTCAAGGATCTCTCGGTCTCGCGCACGTCCATCAAGTGGGGCATCCCGTTCCCGGGCCGCCCGGGCCACGTCGTCTACGTCTGGCTCGACGCGCTCGTGAACTACATCACCGCGCTCGGCTTCGGCTCGCCGGACGCGTCGCTCTACGAGCGCTACTGGCCGGGCATCCACGTGATCGGAAAGGACATCCTGAGGTTTCACGCGGTCTATTGGCCCGCGTTCCTCATGTCGGCCGGTTTGAGCGTCCCGCGGCAGGTCGTGAGCCACGGCTGGTGGCTTCGCGATGCGAGGAAGATGTCCAAGTCCACGGGCAACGTCGTCAAGCCCGACGACCTCGTCGCCGCGTTCGGCGTGGATGCGCTGCGCTGGCACCTCGTCTCGGCGATGTCGTTCGGACAGGACGCGAGCTTCTCCGACGAGGACTTTCTCGCCGGCTACAACGCGGATCTCGCGAACGGCCTCGGCAACACGGTCTCGCGCGCCGTGAAGATGTCGAGAGATTTCTTCGACGGAAGAACGCCTTCGGTTCGGAGGAAGACGACGCCAGGAGGGCCTCTGGTTTTCGTAGCCGCCCAGAAGGCAGGAGACGACTGGAAGAATTCCTTCGAAGGTTATCGACTTCAGGACGCGGCAGCCGCAATCCGCTATCTTCTCGGCGCGATCGACGCCGAAATCACCGCGGCCGAGCCGTGGAAGGCGCTCCGCCAGCCCCCTCTTTCTTCAGAAGAACTCTTCGAATTCCGTTCCCACGTGCTCTTCGACTGTCTCGAAGCGCTACGCGTCGTGGCGTGCCTCCTTGCCCCCATCGCGCCACGCGCGGCCGTGGAAGTGCTTCGCCGCCTCGGCATCGACAG
>CALAQS010000067.1 GCA_937888435.1 uncultured Acidobacteriota bacterium | reverse complement strand
CGCTCGCGGCGCGGTCGATCCTGTCGGCGATGGAGCTACGGAACGTGCCCGAGGGCGAACGCGTAAAAACCGCGGGCGCCGTCATCGTGAGGCAGAGGCCGGGCACCGCGAAGGGTTTCGTCTTCCTGTCGCTCGAGGACGAAAGCGGCATCGTGCAGGCCATCGTGCGGCCCGACCTCTTCCGGGAGCACCGCTCGGTCATCGTGGGCTCGGGAGGCCTCGTCGTGGAGGGAAAGCTCCAGAAGGAAGGCGGAAACGTCTCGGTGAGGGCTGAGCGGTTCTGGCCGCTTCCGGCGCTGCCCGACCTTCCCAGCCACGACTTCCGCTGACGCTCCGCGTCAGCTTGCCGCCGCGATTCGAACGGCCTCGCGCAGCTTCGGGGCGGCCGTCGCGAGAGCGTGCAGCAGCCGCGCGGTCTCGGCCTCAACCGAGCCGTCGCCGTGCAGCGCGCGCCGAAGGCCGGGCAGTGTCTCCGTGCCGCAGCCGGTCTCGGCGGACGGCCCGAGGAGAAGATTGCGGCGCGCGAACTCGGGCGCGGCCGCGTCGTGAAACGCGGCCATGGCGTCGAGAAGAAGGGGTTCGGCCTTCTCCGCGCCCAAGCAGCGGCGCGCCGCGTCGAGCGACTCCCACTCCCGGGCTGCGAGGCGCAGCCTCAGGGCTGCCGAGAAGAGCTCGCTCCGGCGCACGAGGCGGTTGGAGGCTGGATCCTTCGCGAGCTTCGAGAGCTCGTCGTCCAGGAACGAGGCGACTTCGGAAAAGCGCCAGGGCGGCTCGGGCGACTCGGCGAGCACCGACGTGAAGAGCGCGAGGATGCGCGCGAGGGTCGCGCTGACGCGATAGCCGGGATCGAGGATCCGGCCGAGCAGGTACGGATCGTCGTATGCCGAGTGGTATTGCGGATACGTGCGCCGCCCGAACCCGAGCTCGACCGACGGGACGCCGCCGAGGCCGAGGAAGGGCGACGTGTCGCCGCTGAAGCCGGGCAGCTGCGGCACCCCGCGCAGCGACAGAAGGACGTGGCCCGAAACCGGATCGGCGACGTGCCCGAGGACTTCGTCGAGCGATTCCCTCAGACCCGGCGAGACGTCTGCCATGAAATCGAGGGCGCGCACGGTAGAGTCGACGAAGAGGAACGCCGCCATCGGCGGCGCGCGCGTGGCCAGGCGCTCCTCGACCCAGAGCGTCGAGCCGAGCATGCCGTACTCCTCGCCGTCGAAGAGCGTGAAGACGATGTCGCGTTCGGGCTTCCAGCCATCGCGCGCGAGGGCCGAGAGGGCCGCTGCCGTCTCGAGAACGGCTGCGACGCCCGAAATGGGGTCCACGGCGCCGTTCACCCAGGCGTCGGTGTGCGCGCCGACCACGACGACGGCGGCCTCGCGCCGGCGCCCCGCGAGCACCGCGGTGACGTTGCGGAGCACGCGCCCCTCGATGCGCGAACGCGTGTGCAGCCGCACGGTCTCCCGAGTCGCGCCGAGGCGATATGGGACCTCGAGCCATCCGGTCCATGCCTCGGGCGCGGGCGGTCCTTCCACGCGTCGGAGCAGATCCTTGGCGACGCTCTCCGACACGGGCAGCGCGGGCAGTGCCGGACGAAGCCGCGGGAGGGCGCGGCCCGCCGCGCAGTCGGGATCGCCCGGGCGCAGGAAATAGCGCAGCATCGAGCCGCGCTGCACGGTCCACGGGTTGAGGTACGGCCCGGCTGGAAAGTCCGGCTTGACGATCCCGAGATCGCGGCGCTCCGGGTAAAGAAGGAGGGCCGCAGCGCCTGCCTCCTCCGCGAGGAGCGACTTCATGGCGCGGCAGACACCCTGAGCCCGCGCGAGGACCACCGCGCCCTTCACGGCGACGCCGGCCCGGCGCAGGACGTCGTAGTCTTCTCGAGCTCCGTGGTTCGCGTAAACGACGCGCGCGGAGACGTCGCCATCGGGGGCCCACGCGAAGAACGGCAGCTCGGCCGGCGCCGCCGCCGAGTAAGGATCGCCCGCGAGCATTCGCTCGCTGAGATCGAACGCGCGGCCGGCAGGCCCTTCGACCGCGAGCGAGGCCTCGATGGGCTCGGGAATTCCCACGGTGTGTTCCGAGATCACCGCCTCGAGACCTGCGGCGCGGAGGAATTCAGCGGCTTTCTCGACGGCGGCGCGCTGAGCGGGGCTTCCCGCACGGTGCGGGACGCGCGCGAGGATCTCCACGTTTCTCTTCATCCGGGCGGGGTCCACGAGGGTCTCGAGGCGCGTCGCGCGCCGCGCCAGCGGATCGCGGCCTCCGCAGGCCGCGAGCGCGACGAGGGTGAGAGCGACGGCAGCGCTCGGGCGGCGCGTCACCGCGGCCGCGAGATTCCGGGCGTTGGCCGCGGGGGACGCCGGGTGCCCTCGGCGACGCGATTCGCCAGGACGAGCTGGTTGCGCGCGCGGGCGAACGCGGCGGCGAGGCGCCCAACCTCCTTCGCGGCGGCCGCGCGGTCGTTCCGGCCGACGGCCTCTTCGAGCGCCGGGAGCGCAGCGGCGCCGCAGCCTGTCTCGGGCGAAGGTCCCCAGAGGCGGCACCCACGTCCAAACGCGGCGCCCGGCGCGGCGAATGCGCCGAGCGCGACCGAGAGAAGCCGATCGAACTGGCCCGCGTCTTTTCCCGGGCCTTTCGCGGCACGCACACGGGCATCCCACGCGCGCGCCTCCGCTTCGAAGAGCTCGATCTGGCTCACGAGCGGCCCCGCGATCTGCGGCACCCATCCGATCGACGAGGGATGACGCGCCTGGATCTCACGGATCTGGCGGCTTGCGAAATCGGCGAGCTCGCCGAAGCGCAGCGGGAAAAACCGCGGTGTGGCGAGCATGCCCACGTAAAGGGCGAGGATCCGGCTGAGCGTCGCGGATCGCACGAAGCCTGGATCGCCGAAGCGCTTCATCCAGGTAACGGTGTCGTAGAGCGTGTGGTAGCTCCCGTACCAGCGGCCGAAGCCCAGCTCGGCGACGGGTGTCGCGGAGAAGCCGAGGAACGGCGCCGCGTCGCTGGAGAAGCCCGGCAGATCGGGCTCGCCGGAGGTTTCCTCGAGCGTCCTGCCGGAGGCCGGGTCGCGTACGAGCTCCAACACCTCGGCGAGGGGTCCTCGGAGGCCGGGCGTCGCGCTCACGTAGAGATCGTTCGCGCGGACGGCCGAATCCACGTTGACGAAGGCGAGGGCGGGAACGTCCCCGCTCGCGAGGCGCTCCTCGAGCCACCACGAGGAGCCGAGCATCCCGGGCTCTTCGCCGTCGAAGAACGTGAACATGATGGGGCGCGAGGGCTTCCAGCCGCGCTCGCCGAGGCGCGCGAGAGCGGACGCCGTCTCGAGCACGGCCGCCGTGCCAGACGAGGGATCGACCGCTCCGTAAACCCAGGCATCGGAATGGTTGCCGACGACCACGGGCGAGGCCAGCGGGTCGGCGCCGGGAATAGTCGCGAGGACGTTGCGGAGCGAGGCGCGTACCCGCTTCCCTCGCACCGTCATCCGTACGCGCGCCGGCCCCGGACCGAGCGTGTAGGGCGCATCGAGAAGACCTTTCCAGTCCGGCGGAGACGCCGGGCCCGCCATTTCGCGAAGCAGCGCCTCGGCGACGTCGCCTGAGATCGCAAGCGCCGGAATCTTCGGCAGCGTGTCGACGCCCATCGCCTTCGCGCGTCCCGGATCGCCCGGCCGGAGGAAGTACTTGAGGAGCGAGCCGCGTGAGACGGCCCACCGGTTCGTCGACGGGCCCAGGGGATAAGCCGGCTTGACGATGCCCTGGTCGCGCGGCTCGACGTAGATGAGGAGCCCCGCGACACCCGCGCGCTCGGCCGCGAGCGACTTCATCCCGCGGCAGACGCCCTGCGCCTTGACGAGCGCGATCTTGCCGCGCACGTCGACGCCCGCCTTGCGCAGCGCCTCGAAGTTCTCGGGCCCGCCGAAGCCCGCGTACACGACCGGGGCCTCGAGATCGGCATCCGGCGCGTACGCGAGAAAGGGCAGCTCGTCCTTCGCGACGGCCGTCGCCGGATCCTCGGCGAGGGCGCGCTCGTAGAGGTCGAACGCGCGCGGAGCGGGTTTCGTGAGCGCGAGCGAGAGAGTCACGGGCTCCCACAGCTCGACCTCGTGCACGTCGCTCCATGTCTTCAGGCCCGCACTCCCGAGCCGGCGCGCGATCTCGTCCGCGACCGCGGCGTTCGCGGGCGTGCCCGCCCTATGCGGGCTTTTCGCGAGAGTTTCGAGCGTCTCGCCGATCCTCTCGGGCGACACGAGCCCGTCGACGTCGGAACGGAACCGCGCGAGAAAAGGCCTCCGCGCGCGGAGAACGACGAACCCGGCCCCGAAGATCGCGAGCATCGCGACGGCGGCCGCGATGACGGTGACGCGTCGAATCTCGATGCCCTCCGTTTGGCGCTCTCATGTTAACAGGGGCTCTGTTGCCCTCGGCGCCCCCCTCAAACCGCCCGCATGAGGAGGCTGGCGTTCGTTCCGCCGAACCCGAACGAGTTCGACAGGGCGATGGGGAGCTTCTTTTCACGTGCCGTGTTCGGCGTGTAATCGAGGTCGCACTCGGGGTCTGGAGTCGCGTAATTGATCGTGGGCGGGACCACGCCGTGGCGCATGGCGAGCGCCAGGATGCCGGCCTCGAGGCCCCCCGCCGCGCCCAAAAGATGCCCCGTCATGGACTTCGTGGACGAAACGGCGAGCTTCCGGGCGTGGTCGCCGAAGACCCGCTTGATGGCGATCGACTCGATGCGGTCGCCGTGCGGCGTGGACGTGCCGTGCGCGTTGACGTAGACGACCTCGTCCGGGTTCACGTTCGCGTCGAGAAGCGTGTTGCGCATGACGCGAAACGGGCCGTCGCCGTCCTCGGAAGGCGCCGAGATGTGGTACGCGTCGCCGGACATGCCGTAGCCCGCGAGCTCCGCGTAGATCGAAGCGCCGCGCGCCTTCGCGAGGGCCAGGTCCTCGAGCACGAGGATGCCCGCCCCCTCGCTGAGGACGAAGCCGTCGCGGTCCTTGTCCCACGGCCGCGACGCGCCCTTCGGATCGTCGTTACGCGTCGAGAGGGCGCGCATTGCCGAGAAACCGCCCACCGCGAGCGTCGTGATGACGGCCTCCGAACCGCCCGCGATCATCGCGTCGGCGTCCCCGCGGCGGATGACGTTCGCCGCGTCGCCGATCGCATGGGCCGACGTCGCGCAGGCCGTGGCGGTGGCCGAATTCGGGCCTTTCGCGCCTGTCTGGATCGAGACGAGGCCCGAGCACATGTTCACGATGAGACCCGGGATGAAAAACGGGCTGATCCGCCGGGGACCCTTCTCGAGGACGATCTTGTGCGTCTCCTCGATGAGCGGCAGCCCGCCGATTCCCGAGCCGATGCATACGCCCACGCGCTCGGCATTCTCGGGCGTGACGACGAGGCCCGAATCGGTCATTGCCTCCTTCGCCGCCGCGACCGCGAAGTGGATGAACGTGTCGAACTTCTTGATTTCCTTCTTCTCGAGGAACGCTGACGGGTCGAACCCCTTCACCTCGCCGGCGATGCGGCACGCGTAATCCGTGGCGTCGAAGCGGGTGATCATCCCGATGCCGGAGACGCCCGCCGTCAGGCTGGCCCAGTTCTCCTTCGCCGTGAGGCCGACTGGGGACACGAGGCCGACGCCCGTGACGGCCACGCGCCGCCGGCCGCGGCCGTCGAGAAGGGAAGCTGGATTCGCGGACACGCGTCGAGGCAGCCCCGAATCAGGCGGGCTTCGCGTGCGACTCGATGTAGGAAACCGCGTCCTTGACCTTCTGGATCTTCTCGGCGTCCTCGTCCGGGATCTCGATGCCGAACGCCTCCTCGAAAGCCATGACCAGCTCGACGGTGTCGAGGGAGTCCGCGCCGAGGTCGTCCACGAAAGAGGCTTCGGGCTTCACCTCGTCCGCCTGGACGCCGAGCTGTTCCACGATGATGCCCTTGACCTTTTCTTCCACCGAATTCGCCATCGCGATCCTCCGAAAATCTTCATCTCTTGAGAGACCGGCATTCTGAGGGCTGCCGGGACCCGATTTCAAGCGTGCGCAGTCTATCCGATGGGGAAAGAGGACGATTCTCAGGGCTCTATGAAGACGTTCTTCTACTCTCTCGGTCCGCACCCCCCGCTGACCGCCCAAGAATTTGAGGCGCCTCCCCGACTTCCGCTACGACAAGAGGATCTCGTGGTGTCCGATGCGTATGGCCCGCCCTAACGCCCGCAGCGTCGCCTCGAGATCGGGAATCTCGTCTTGGACTCCGGCCGGATGGTCCCCAGCGAGGTCGGTGATGGGCTCGCAGGTTTCGACGATGTGCGCGAGTCGCTCGCGTTCGGCCACGATCGCGTCTGCCACCGTCCTGGTCGTATATACGTTTGCGGAGCGCGTGGCGAGTTGGTTCGCGGCGTTCACACACCCCTCGAGTTCCTTCCGCTGCTCTTCGCTGAATGCTGACATGGGGAAACCCCCGCAAGGGAAGGGTATACCTAAAGGGAACACGACATGAGAACAATTCTCAAGACCCGCTCCCCATCGTCCGCCCTCGGCAGCCCGGGTCCACCCTCAATTACGAGCTTCCGACGTAGAGCCCGCCGCTCACGTTGAGACAGGTCCCCGTCACGTAGGCGGCCGCGTCGGACGCCAGATAGACGACGGCGCCCGCCACGTCAGCGGCCGTTCCGAGCCGCCCGAGGACGATCTGGCCGACGAGCGCCTTCCTCTGGTCCTCGCTCAGCGCATCCGTCATGGACGTCTCGATGTAGCCCGGCGCGACGGCATTCACGGTGATTCCCCGCGAGCCGATCTCGCGGGCGAGGGCCTTCGTGAACCCGATGACGCCGGCCTTGGCCGCGGCATAGTTCGTCTGGCCCGGGTTACCCATGAGCCCCACGACGGACGTGATGTTCACGATGCGCCCCGGGACCCGTTTCTTCAGCATGCTCTTCGCGGCCTCCTGGGCGCAGAGGAAGACCCCCGTGAGGTCGGTCGCGAGGACCTTGTCCCAGGACTCCTTCGACATCCTGAGGATGAGGCCGTCGTCGGTGATGCCGGCGTTGTTCACGAGGATGTCGAGCTTCCCGTGCTTCTCCACGATCGCCTTGAAGGCCGCCGAGACGGACGCGGGGACGGTGACGTCGAGGCGCAGGGCCTCGGCCCGGCCGCCCGACGAAGTGATCGCCTGCGCGACGGCAGCGGCCTTGTCTTCGCTGCGGGCGGCGACGACGACGTGCGCGCCCGCCGCGCCGAGCGCGTTCGCGATCGACTCCCCGATGCCTTGCGAGCCGCCGGTGACGAGTGCGACTTTCCCCTCGAGAGAGAACGAGAGAGCCATCTGACCTTCCTTTCTCCGTCAGGCGAACGTCAGGAGCGCCGCGGCCGTCGAGGTGGTCTTCACGGGCCAGTCCTTCGCGATGCGTTTCGCGAGGCCCGCCAGGACCGTCCCCGGCCCGGCCTCGACCGCCGACGGGGCGAGGCCCGCGAGGCGCTGCACGGACTCGACCCAGCGCACGGGCGAGCAGATCTGGCGCCGAAGCGAGTCGCGCGCCACTTCGGGGTCGGTGGTCTCGCGGGCGTCCACGTTCGTGACGACCGGGATCACGAGCGGGCGGAACGCCGCCACCGCGAGGAACGGCGCGAGCCTTTCCTCGGCGGGCTTCATGAGCGCGCAGTGGAACGGGGCGGATACCGGGAGCGGGAGGACGCGCTTCGCGCCCTTCGCCCTCAAAACCTCTGCCGCCTTCGCGACGCCGGCGGCGCTCCCCGCGATGACGGTCTGCTCCGGCGAGTTGAAGTTCGCGGCCGAGCAGATTTCGCCGGTTGCCGCAGCGGCTTCTGCGCACGCCTCGGCGACGGCCTCGGGAGCGAGACCGATGACCGCCGACATGGCGCCCTGCCCCTGCGGGATCGCCTCCTGCATGAAGAGACCACGGCGCCGGACGAGGACGACCGCATCCTCGAGCGTGAGCGCACCGGCGGCGACGAGCGCGGCGTACTCGCCGAGCGAGTGGCCGGCCGCAACCGACGGCGCGAGGCCCTTCGCCTTCAGGACTTCGAGCACGGCCACCGCGTGCGTGAGGATCGCGGGCTGCGTGACCGCGGTCTGCTTGAGGTCGTCGTCGCTGCCTTCGAAGGAGGCCTTCGAGACGGACAGGCCCAGCGGCGCGAGCGCCGCGTCCGCCCGCTCGTAGACGTGGCGGGCCTCCGGAAAGGCCTCCACGAGATCCCGTCCCATGCCTGCGAATTGCGAGCCCTGGCCCGGAAAAAGGAACGCGAGGCTCACCGGCTCACCAGCGGACGAGCGCGGCACCCCACGTGAGGCCGCCGCCGAACGCCGTGATGAGAATGAGGTCTCCGCGCTTCAGTTGGCCGTCGCGCGCGTACTCGTCGAGCGCGATCGGAATCGACGCCGCGCTCGTGTTCCCGTAGCGCCCGATGTTGTTCATGCAGCGCTCGGGCGGAATCTGCAGGCGCTCGCCGACACCCGTGATGATCCGCTCGTTCGCCTGATGCGGGAGGAGCCAGCTCACATCGGAGGTCGTGAAACCGCTCTCCGCGAGGACCACCTTGCTGACCTCCACCATCGATCGGATCGCGAACTTGAACGTCTCGCCACCCTTCATCTGGATGAACGGAAGCTTCTTCTCGAGCGTCTCGGGACGATTCGGCGGGTAAGTGGACCCGCCGCCGGGCATCGAGATGAAGGGGGCGCCCTCTCCGTCCGAGTGGATCGACGTCGAGAGAACGCCGTGGTCGGCCTTCGTCGCCTTGAGGACGGTCGCGCCCGCGCCGTCCCCGAAGAGGATGCACGTATTGCGGTCGGTGTAGTCCACGAATCGGGTCAGGAACTCGGCGCCGATGAGGAGGATGTTTTTCGCCTTGCCCGACTGGATGAGCCCATCCGCCACGTGAAGCCCGTAGAGCCAGCCCGAGCAGGCGGCGTTCAGGTCGAACGCGGCGGCCTTCTTCGCGCCCAGCTTGTGCTGCACGACCGGGGCGGCGCCCGGGATCAAGTGATCGGGCGTGCAGGTCGACAGGATGACCGTGTCGAGATCGGCAGCCGTGACGCCGGCGTCGGCGAGCGCGGGACGGGCCGCGCGCACGCAGAAGTCCGAAAGCACGTCTCCCTCGCTGGCCACACGGCGCTCACGAATGCCCGTGCGGGACGTGATCCATTCATCGGACGTCTCGACCATCTTCGCGAGGTCCGCGTTCGTCAAGATCCGGTCCGGAATGGCCCGGCCCGTGCCGGCGATCGTGGCGTGAAACATCGTTCCTCCGTGCGGGGGTGAGGCCGGAATGTTACCGGGAGAGCGATGGCGGCGCGAACAGAAGGGCCTGCTCGCGAATTTTTTCGGGAATTCCACGCCGCACGAACTCGTCCGCGGCGCGGATCGCGTTGCGGACCGCCTTCGCGTTCGAGCGTCCATGCCCGATCAGACACGCCCCGTTCACGCCGAGCAGCGGTGCGCCGCCGTACTCGCTGTAGTCGAGGCGCTTCTTGAACGACCGGAAGGCGTCCTTGGAGAGAAGAAAGCCCATCGAGGCCTGGAGGCTTCGCGAGATCTCCTGCTTGAGGGCCTCCTCGACGAGGTGCGCGAGGCTCTCGGAGACCTTGAGGATGACGTTGCCTGTGAACCCGTCCGTCACGATGACGTCCACGTCGCCCGCGTAGACGTCGCGGCCTTCGACGTTCCCGATGAAACGCAGCCCTGACTCTTTCAGGAGGCTGAAAACCTCCTTCACGGTGTCCGTTCCTTTGCCCTCTTCCTCGCCCACGGACATCAGGCCGATCTTCGGCTTCTCGATGCCGAGGACCTCCTGGGCATAGAAGTGGCCCATGATGGCGAACTCGCGGTAGTGCTCCGGGCGGCAGTTCACGTTCGCCCCGACGTCGAGGAGGACGCGCTTGCGGTCGAGTCCCGGCAGCACCGTCGCGAGGGCTGGCCGGTCGATCCCCTCGACGACGCCCATGATCATCTTCGCGACGACCATCGCGGCGCCCGTGTGCCCCGCCGTGAACATGCCGTTCGCGCGCCCGTCTCGCACGCATTCGGCCGCGATCCGGATGGACGCGCGGCGCTTCTTTCTAATGGGGGTGATCGAGGGCTCGTCGAAGAGGACGACCTCGTCCGCATCGACGACGCCCACACGGCTCCCGTTGTAGGCGGCCTTGCGGAGCTCGGACTCGATCTCCCGCCGCCGGCCGACGAGGAGCGTGTCGAGACCGAAATCCACGGCCGCCGCGACCGCACCCTCCACGTTGACGCGAGGGGCGTAGTCGCCCCCCATGGCGTCGACGGCGATCGTCAAGTCAGGCCTTCTCGGCTCCGCTCATGACTTCCCGGCCCTTGTAGTGACCGCAGGACGGGCACACCCGGTGCGGCAGCTTCTCAGTGCCGCAATTCGGGCAGTTCGAGGTCTGCTTGGGCTTCAGAAAATCGTGGGCGCGGCGCAGGTCGCGGCGCGTCTTGCTGTGGCGGTGCTTTGGATTCGGCATGGCGGTCTCCTGTGACGGTCCGACGCGCGGCGGCGATGACGAAAAGTGTTGATTCAGTTCCCGGGCTCGAGAAGCGTTCGAAGCGATTTCCAGCGCTCGTCCGCGGGAGGCTTGCACACGCACGGCGCGAGGTTCCGGTCGGCGCCGCACATCGGACAGAGCCCGCGGCAGTCGTCCCGGCAGAGGGCCTTCAAGGGAAGCTCGAGCTGCACCTGCTCCTCGACGAGAGGGTCGAAGGGGACGACGAGGTCGTCGTAGTACAGGACGTCGAGGTCCTCCGGCGCGAGCTCGAGGCCGTCGTCCGGGTCTTCCTCTCCCTTCGAGCGCCTCTCGGTCCGGTCCGCCTTCGGGGCGGGCTTGCCCTCGTGCGGCTTCTCGTGCGCCGGCGCGAAGACCCAGAACGCCTCGCTCGCGCGGCGGAAAGAGACGTGGGCGAGGCAGCGCGCGCACGCCGTGACGCCGTCGAAGACGACTCGGCCGTTCAGGACGAAGCCGGGCCCCTGGCGCTCGAGACGACCCGTGAACGTCACGGGCGAGAGCGACACGAGCTCGGGACGCTCCAGGCTTCTGGCCGGAAAGTCGAACTGATGAGAAAGATCAACCGGCTGGTCGAAAGCCGCTTCGAGGTTCAGGTCCATGGGAAAAGGCTCCTCCTCCACGAAGAGGAGCCGGGGAATATAACATGGAAGCATGCGCCTCGCCGTCGATGCGCGCCCGTTCGAGGAGCGTCCGACTGGCGTCGGCCGTTATCTCGAAGGGCTGCTTTCCGCATGGCTCGACCAGACGCCTTCGGACTCGTTCATCCTGCTCTCGCCGCGGAAGGTCCATGTGCCGGCGCGCCTCGCCGGGCGCGTGGAGGCGGCGGCCTCTCCCGCGCTGCCCGGAACGGTTTGGCTGCAGACCGCCGCCGCGCGCGCCGCCCGCCGCGCCGGCGCCGACGCTTTCTTCGGGAGCCTCGGCATCCTGCCTCTCCTCTCTTCGCTGCCGGGCGTCGCGACCGTGCACGACCTCACGCCGCTTCTGTTCCCCGAATGGCACTCGCCGAAGAATCGCCTCGGTTTCAATCCGTTCATTGGCGCCACCGTCCGCCGCGCACGGCGCATCGTGGCGGTGTCCGACGCGACGCGCCGCGACCTCGTCGCCGCGTTCCCCGATGCCGCACCGAAGACGGTCGTCGTGCACAACGGCGTCGAGCCCGAGGCTCCCGCGGTGCTCGACCCGGCACCGCACGGCGGGAGGCCGTATGTCCTCTACGTGGGCACGCTCGAGCCGCGCAAGAACGTCGCGCGGCTCGTCGCCGCGATGGAGTCGATCTGGGATCGTCGCCCGGACTTTCCTGACCTCGTGCTCGCGGGTGGAGACGGGTGGGGGATGGAAGGGTTCAGGGAACGCGTCGCGCGTTCGCGCCACGCCGCGCGCGTCGCGCGCGTCGGCTATCTCGGCCCCGGCGAGCGGGCGCGCTGGCTCGCAAGCGCGCGCGTCTTCGCGTATCCGAGCCTTTACGAGGGCTTCGGCCTCCCGCCCCTCGAGGCGATGGCTCAGGGCACGCCCGTCGTGGGCTCGTCGGCGTCGGCGCTGCCGGAGGTGATGGGCGACGCCGGCCTCCTGCCCGACCCCGCGAGCGTTCCCGATATCGCCGCGGCGCTGGAACGGGCGCACGATGACGCGGATTTCCGGCGCCGCGCGGCGGCGGAGGGGCCCCGGCGCGCGCAGAGCTTCACTTGGGCGGCCGCGGCGACGAGGACGCGCACGCTTTTCGAAGAGGCACTCTCATGACGGAGCGAAAGAAGGTCGTCCTCGTCGATGCGCGCAAGGCGCGCGACTTCGGGATCGGCACGTACGTCCGGGGTCTTCTCGGCGGCCTCGCGGGCCTGGACCGCTTCCAACTCCAGGCGCTCGTTCTTCCGGGCGACGAGGCGCTCTTTCCCGCAGGGGTGACGACGACGGCCTGCGCGGCTGCGCACTATTCATTCGGCGAGCTCGTAGCCGTCCGGCAGGCGATCTCCGCGATCGCACCGGATCTCTTCCATGCCCCGCATTACGTGGTACCGCTCTTCCCGCCGCGCGCGACGGTCGTCACGATCCACGACCTCATGCACCTCACGAGGCCCGAGCACGCGACGTCAGCGAAACGCGCATATGCGCGGTGGATGATCGGGCGCGCGCTCCGCCTGTCGGCTCGCGTGATTGCGGGGTCCGAAGAGACGAAGAAAGAGATTCTTGCTTTCGGACCCGCGCAATCCGGCAAGGTCGTCGTGATCTCGTACGGGGTAAGAAAGGAGTTCTTCGAAGGTGAAGAAAAGAAAGGCGGCTCGCGCCGGGCGGCGGCGGCGCCTTCTCCCTCTTCCCCTTTCAAGGAATCTTTTCCTTATGTTCTTTTTCTTGGCAACGACAAGCCGCACAAAAACCTCGACGGGCTGCTCCGCGCGTGGCCGCACGTGCACGCGGCGCATCCCGCGCTGTCGCTCGTCCTCGCGGGCGTCAAGCCCGGGCAGACACTGCCCGACGGCACGAAAGCCATCGGCTGGGTGCCCGACGAGGACGTGCCCGCCCTCGTCGCGGGCGCCCGTGTGCTCGTCCAACCGTCCTTCGCTGAAGGCTTCGGCCTCCCGGTGATCGAGGCGCAGGCGGCGGGCACGCCCGTCGCGTGCTCGGACCTCCCCGCTCTCCGCGAGGCCGCGGGCGACGCGGCGGTGTTCTTCGATCCGGCGGACGTCGGATCGATCGCGGCGGCTCTGGGCGCACTGCTCGGAGATGAAGAGAAGAGAAATTTGCTGAGAAAGAGGGGACGGGAGCGTGCGGCGGAATTCACGTGGTCTCGCGTCGCAGAACGAACGGCGCGGATCTACGACAGCGTTCTTTACCCATTCAAAGAAAAATCTCCTTCTGAAGAACTGAGGCATGATTCGTGAGGGTCGCCCTCGTTCACGACTGGCTGACGGGCACGCGCGGCGGCGAAAAGGTGCTGCTGGAGCTGGTCCGGATGTTTCCGAGCGCGCCGGTCTTCACGCTCTTCCATTTTCCGGGCTCGCAGCCTCCCGAGATCGAGGCCGCGGAAATCCGAACGACGTTCCTCCAGAAGCTCGTCTCGCCCTACGCGGACTACCGCAAACTGCTCCCCCTCTTTTTCATGGCCGCCGAAACGTGGGATCTCTCCGAGTTCGACCTCGTGATCTCGTCCTCCCACTGCGTCGCCAAGAGCGCGAAAAGGGCGCCGGGCGCCTTCCACCTGTGCTACTGCCACACGCCCGTGCGATACCTGCACGACCAGTTCGACGACTACTTCCGAAACCGCTCCGCGGCGATCCGGGCGGCCGCGCGCCTCGCACGGGCCCCGCTTCGCGCATGGGACCGGGCGACCGTGCCCCGCGTGGACGCCTTTCTCGCGAATTCGGAAAACGTGAAAGGCCGTATCGCCCGGGTGTGGGGACGCGAGGCGGCCGTCGTGTTTCCACCCGTGGACACGGAGTTCTACACGCCGCCGCCTCCCGGGACGCCCCGGAGCGGCTTCCTCGTCGTGTCGGCGCTCGCACCGTATAAGCGCCTGGACGACGCCATCGACGCCGCGAACGCCCGCCGGCTGCCCCTCACGATCGCGGGGTTCGGGCCGGAGCGCCCCCGCCTCGCGGTGCGGGCCGGTGAGACGGTCCGATTCCTCGACACTCCCAACGACGAGATGTTGCGCGACCTGTACCGCGCCTCGGAGGCCGTGCTGATGCCGGGTGAGGAGGATTTCGGCATCGTGCCGCTGGAGGCGCAGGCTTGCGGGGCGCCGGTCATCGCGCTCTCTCTCGGGGGGGCGACCGAGACGGTGCACGACGGCGAGACCGGCGTCCTTTACACCGAACCGGGCGCCGCGGGCCTCCTCGCCGCGCTCGGCCGCCTCCGCGGCCTCACGCTCGACTCCGCGGCTCTGCCCCGCAACGCCGCCCGCTTCTCGCGGGACGTCTTTCGGACTTGCTTCCGCGCCGCCCTCGAGACGGCGCGGGCCGGGCGCCACGGAACCGCGCGGGACGCTAGAATCCACCGTCCGGAGTCCGTGTGATCCGCCGCCAGACCCGCCGCCTCCAGGCCCTGCTCGTGGCCGCCGACGTTCTCGCGACTGTGCTCGCGCTGGGCGCGGCGTGGCTCATCCGGTTCGAGTCGGTGTGGCCGACGCCGAAGGGCGCGCAGCCCTTCGAGAACTACGTCGCGTTCATCCCGATCCTCGTCGCCATCTGGCCGGTCGTCTTCTACTTCCACCGGCTGTACCAGATCCGGCGCGACCGCTCGACGATCGACGAAGTGCTCGCGGTGATCGTGGCGGCGTCTCTCGGGACGATCCTCCTCGTGGGCCTCCTCTCCTTCTGGCGCGGGTTCACGTACACGAGCCGGCAGCTCCTCGTCCTGTTCCTGTTTCTCGACGTCTTCTTCGTGTCGCTCGTGCGCTTCGGCATCCGCAAGTACCTCGAGACGATGTGGTCCACGGGCGCCGGCGTGCGGCGGACGCTCATCGTGGGCGCGGGGCACGCGGGCCGCGCGCTGGCCGACAAACTGCTCGACCACCCGGCGACGGGCCTGAAGCCCGTGGGCTTCGCCGACGACGACCCGCTCAAGCGCGTCGAGGCCTACCGTGGCCTCGCCGTCCTCGGGACGACCTCGGAAGTCACGGCGCTCATTGGCGCGCACGGGGTCGATACGGTGTTCCTGGCGCTGCCCGTCGAGGCGTACCGCACGATGCTCACGATCCTCAAGGAGGTCGGCAACCAGATCGTCGACCTCAAGGTGGTGCCGGACCTCTTCCAATACGTCACGTTCAAGGCCGGCATCGAGGACTTCGACGGGCTGCCCGTCATCAACCTGACGCAGATGCCCCTCGAGGGCTGGAATTCGCTCGTGAAGCGCACGATGGACGTCGCGCTCTCGGCGCTCGGCCTCGTCGCGCTCGCCGTTCTTTTCCCCATCCTCGCGCTCGCGATCTGGCTCGAGGACCGCGGGCCGATCTTTTACGCCCAGGAGCGCATGGGCCTAGACGGGCGGCTTTTCCGCATGCTCAAGTTCCGCTCGATGCGTGTCGACGCTGAGGACGACGGGGCGCGCTGGACCGAGGAGAACGACCCGCGCCGCACGCTCGTGGGCGCATTCCTGCGCCAGACTTCGCTCGACGAGCTGCCGCAGCTCATCAACGTGTTCAAGGGCGAGATGTCGCTCGTGGGGCCGCGTCCCGAGCGCCCGGAGTTCGTCAGCACGTTCAGAGAGAAGTTTCCGCAATACATGCTGCGCCACCGCGTGCGCGCGGGCATCACGGGTTGGGCGCAGGTCCACGGCTGGCGCGGCAACACGAGCCTCTCCAAGCGCATCGAGTACGACCTTTATTACATCGAGAACTGGACGGTGGGCCTCGACGTGAAGATCCTCTGGCTCACGGTCAAGTGGGGCTTCACCCACAAGAACGCGTACTGACGCCCGGCTTTCGCCGCGCTCAGATCACGAGCGGGCGTCCCCCCTTGAGCCGCATCGCGGCGCCCTCGAGGAGCTCGGCGTGCTCGCGCTCCTCCGCCTCCAGCTCGCGGTAGAGGCGCCACTCGGGCGAGGCCTCGGAGAACGCGCGCCCAGTCTCGAGGAAAAATCGGCCCGCCCGCTTCTCGAGATGGACGGCGAGGCGCAGCAGCGCGACGCCGTCGGCGTCCACCGAGGTCTCGACGCCCGAGAAGACGGCGAGCTGCGAGGGGGATGGCCCCCCGATCGAGAGGTCCGGCGCCTCGAGGTGATAGCGCCGCGCGAGCGTCTCCATGTGCTCGCGCTCCATCGCCGAGAGGCGATTGAAGAGCTCGATGACCTCGGGGTCGCCTCCGGCGCGCGCCATCTCCTCCGCGCCGCGGGCGTAGAAGAGGACGCCGCCGATCTCGATCTCGTACGCGCGCCGCACGGCCTCGGCGAGCGCGCCTTCCGGGGTCGAGAGCTCTTCGCGGGGCGCGAACGCGCCGCCGCAGATCGGGCACAGGCCGAACGGGAAGGCGAAGCCCTCGGAGACCTTCTGACAGGACGTGCACTGGAAGGAAAGCCGCTCACCCGCGCAGCAGACGTAGTCCTCACCCTCCTCGATCGGGCGCCGGCACTTCTTGCACACGGACTCGGCGGGCACGGCCACGGCCGGGATCTTCGATTCCGCACGCACCTCGGGAGGCCAGACGCGTTCCTTCAGGTACGACGTGATCGCGCGGGCCGCTCTTCGGCCGGCGCCGAGCGCGAGGATCACGGTGGCCGCACCGGTGACGATGTCGCCGCCCGCGAAGACGCCCGGCAGGTTCGCGGCCTGCGTCGTCTCGTCGACGTTGATGTACCCCTCGCCGCGCACATCGAGGCCCGGCGTGGACCGCGCGATGATGGGGTTCGCGCGCGTGCCGAGCGCGTAGATGACGGTGTCACACTCGAAAGTCTCCATCTCGCCGGGAATGGGGACGGGGCGCCGGCGGCCTGAGGCGTCCGGCGGGCCCAGCTCCATCTTCTGGCAGACGAGAGCCTTCACGCCGCCCTTGTCGTCCGTGACGATCTCGGTCGGGCCCCTGAGCCAGTGGAACGTGATGCCCTCTTCCTCCGCGTGGCGAAGCTCTTCGACGCGGGCGGGAGCCTCCGCCTTCGTGCGGCGGTAGACGCAGCGGACCACGTCGGCTCCGAGGCGCTTGGACACACGCAGGCAGTCCATCGCCGTGTTGCCCGCGCCGATGACGACGATGCTGCGGCCGAGCGTGACGGGCGTGTCCTCGTAGGGAAACTTGTCGCCTCCCATGAGGTTCACGCGGGTGAGGAACTCGTTCGCGCTGTAGACCTGCCCGGCGAACTCGCCCGCGATGCCGAGAAAAGCCGGGGCGCCCGCCCCGGTCCCCACGAAGACGGCGTCGAAGCCGCGCTCTGAGAGGAGCTGCGGGATCGTGAACGTCTTGCCGATGACCTTGTTCGTCTCGAAGCGGACGCCCATGTCCTCGAGCTGCTTCACTTCGCGGTCGATGATGTTGCGCGGCAGCCGGAAGGACGGGATCCCGTAGCGCAGGACTCCCCCGATGACGTGCAGCGCCTCGAAGATCGTGACCTCCGCGCCGTCGCGCGCGAGGTCGCCCGCGCACGCGAGGCCGGCGGGACCGGAGCCCACGACCGCGACCTTGCCGATCGGCACCGCCGGGCGTGGAGGCGGGGCGGTGACGGGCGCATGGTCGCCGACGAAGCGCTCGAGCCGGCCGATGGCGACCGGCTCCATCTTCTTGACGAGGATGCACTGCACCTCGCACTGGCTCTCCTGCGGACAGACGCGGCCGCACACGGACGGGAAGTGGTTGTTCTCGCGGATGACCGCGGCGGCGCCCGCGAGGTCGCGCACGAGGAGGTGCCGGATGAAGCGCGGGATGTCGATGGCGACCGGGCAGCCCTGGATGCAGGAGGGCCTCAGGCACTGGATGCAGCGCTCGGCTTCCGTGAGCGCATCGGCGATGGTGTAGCCGAGGTTCACCTCGAGGAAGTTGTGGGCGCGCTCTTCGGCGTTCCGTTCGGCCATTTTCGTGGCATGCGGCGCCACGTCCTTCAGCTTCTTGTAGTTGCGTTTCTCTTCCTCGAAGAGCAGCTTCTCGATGTTGCACGTGTGCTGGAAGTCCTCGTTCGCGCGCGTCTCCTGGTTCTTGAATCGCTGCTGGCGCAGCATGAGCTCGTTGAAGTCGATCTTGTGCGCGTCGAAGTCGGGGCCCTCCACGCACGCGAACTTGATCTCGCCGCCGACCGAGACCCGGCACGACCCGCACATCCCGGTGCCGTCCACCATGATTGCGTTCAGGCTCACGGCCGTCGGCACCCCGCGCGGGCGCGTGACCTCGGCGCAGGCGCGCATCATCGGGAGCGGGCCGATCGCCACCACCTCGTCGACCTTCTCCTTCGACAGGACATCCTCGAGCGCGGCCGTGACGAATCCGGGCCGGCCGTACGTGCCGTCGTCGGTGCAGACGATCAGATCGTCGCAGTACTTCCTGAACCGGTCCTCCCAGAACACGAGCTCCTTCGAGCGGAAGCCGATGATTCCCGTGACGCGGTTGCCGGCCTCCTTGAAGGCGCGGAGCTGGGGAAACACCGGCGCGACCCCGAGGCCGCCGCCGACGAGGACGACGTGCCCGACCTTGTTCACGTGGCTCGGCATCCCGAGCGGCCCGACGAAGTCGAGAAACGTGTCGCCTTCCTGGTACGCGGCCATCATCTCGCG
>CALAQS010000066.1 GCA_937888435.1 uncultured Acidobacteriota bacterium | reverse complement strand
TGCGCCGCGTCCTCGTCGGCACCGCCGGCCACATCGACCACGGCAAGAGCGCGCTCGTTAACGCGCTCACGGGGACGGATCCCGACCGCCTGCCCGAGGAGAAGGCCCGCGGCATCACGATCGACCTCGGTTTCGCGCACGCGACGTGGGACGACACGACGTTCTCGTTCGTGGACGTGCCCGGACACGAGAAGTTCGTCCGCACGATGGTCGCCGGCGCGCAGGGCGTCGACCTCGTCCTCTTCGCGGTCGCCTCCGACGACTCCGTCATGCCGCAGACGCGCGAGCATCTCGACATCCTGAAGCTCCTCGGCCTGACGTCCGGGGTCATTGCCCGAACGAAGAGCGATCTCGTCGACGGGAAGACCGGCGCGCTCGTCGAGGAGGAGATCCGCGCCCTCGTGGTGGGCTCCTTTCTCGCGAACGCCCCGATCGTGCCCGTCTCCGCGGTGACCGGCGAGGGGCTCCCCGCCCTGCGCCGTCAGCTCACCGCGGCCGCTACGCGCATTGCGCGCGAGGACCGGAGCCGCCGCACCGCTCGCGTCTTCCTCGACCGCGCCTTCACGATGAAGGGCTTCGGCCCCGTCGTGACGGGCACGCTCGACGGCGGGCGCCTCGCGCCCGAGGACCCGCTCACGCTCTTTCCCGGGGGTCTCGACGTGCGGGTGAGGCGACTCGAAGTCCACGGCGAGGAGCGCGCTCACGCACAGGCGGGCGAGCGCGTAAGCCTGAATCTCGCCGGCGTCGAGCGCGCGACGCTGCGCCGCGGCCAGGCTCTCGTCGCGCGCGGGGGGCTCGAGCCTTCCTCCGTCCTCACGGTCGAAGTCACGTGGCTGCCGTCCGTCGCGGCCGCCCTCGAAAACGGGGCGCGTTTGCGAGTCCATCTTGGAACGGCCGACATCGCGGGTCGCGTTCACCGCCTCGGGGCGGACCTCGAAGCGCCTTCAGGCCGTAAGTTCTCTCGCGCCTTTTCTCCCGGCTCGACCGGCTTCGCGCAGATCACGCTGGACCTGCCGTTGCCCGCGCGCCCCGGCGACCGCTTCGTCCTCCGCCGGCCTTCTCCCGCCGAGACGGTCGGCGGCGGGCGCGTGCTCGACGCCGGGCGCCCGCGCCTGAGGCGAAGGAGCGGTGCAGACGTGGACCGCGCGCTCGCCGTGCTCGAGAGGGGTGACGAAAGGGACCTCGCGGAGCTCTTTCTTCTCGAGGCGGGCCCGGCCGGCCTCACGGCTGCGCACCTCGCTCCCCGCCTCGGCGTTTTCGCCTCCTCCGCCGCGAGCCTGCTCGACACGCTCGTTTCCTCGGGAAAGGCCCTTCGCATCGCTCCCGCGCTCTATGCGCACGCAGGCGCCGCCGCTTCCCTCGCCGAGAGGGCGGCGGCCGCTTTCGCCGAGCGGAAAAAGAGCGGCATCGCGTCCGTCTCGTTCGGCAAGAGCGAGTTCTCAGAACGCCTGGCCAAGGGGCTGTCTCCCGCCGCCGTGGACGGCTGGATCGCGGTCCTCGCCGCGTCGAAGAAGCTCGCGCTCGACGGCGATCGCGTCGTCCCACCCGGCGCGAAGGCGGCCGATCTCATCGGTGACGCCGCGTCCTTCGCCGCGAAGATCTCCGAAGGCTATCGCGCGGCGGGTTTCGAGCCTCCGAGGCTCTCCGATCTCGCGGCCAAGGTCGGCACGAAGCCGGCCGTCGTGGACGGCCTCGTGTCGCACCTCGTGAAGTCCGGAATCCTCGTGCGCCTCTCGCCCGACCTGGTCGTCCACCGCGACGTCGCGGCCGCGGCGGAGAAGAAGCTCGAGTCGGTGCGCGGGCAGACGCTGGGCGTGGCCGGCTTCAGGGATCTCCTCGGGCTCACGCGCAAGACGCTCATCCCGCTGCTCGAGTACTTCGACTC
>CALAQS010000065.1 GCA_937888435.1 uncultured Acidobacteriota bacterium | reverse complement strand
TGATGCGGCGGGCGTCCTCGTCGGGAGAGAGCGACTCGTCGGCCGCGAGCGGCGTGCCCCAGACGTTGAAGTACGAGCCGTCGGGGCTGCGCAGGAAAAAGCCGGGGAGGATCTGGCAATGGCAGAAGCGGGCGAGGAGGGCCGGCGACCGGAGAAAAGGCGTGGGGCGGCCGAAATAGGGGACGACCACCTGGTCTTCCGGATAGGCGCGGTCGACGAGCAGCGCCACCGCCCGCGCCGCCTCGACCGCCGCGCGCACCTTGAACGCCGTGGCCATGGACGAGCCGATGTCGATCGACTCGACGCCGAGGCGCGTCCTCAGGCTCAGGCGCATGGCTTCGACGTCCGGATCGAGCTCGGGCTGCCCGACGACGGCCGGCGTCAGCGCGTGGCCGCGCAGCGTTACGGCGCCCATCTCCCAGTTTCCGACGTGCCCGGTCACGAGAAGGAAGCCGCGGCCGTTCTTGCGGACTCTGGCGAGCACGGCGCCATCCGCATCGAACGACGTGATCTCAGGGACGAAGGCTTCGCTCCGGAGCCGCCAGACGTCGATCACCGACCGGCCGTATTCGAAGAATAGGCGACGCGCCAGACGTCGCGCCTCCCGCTCCGGAACGCCGAGCGCGAGGCGGAAGTTCTCGCGGATGCCCTCGAGCGTTTCGCGCATGAGAGTCACCGCAAGGCTGTTCCCGACGAGCGAGATGCCGTTCAGGACCGGCAGAGGCAGCCAGCGGGCTCCGTGATGGAGGCCGCCGTACACGACGCGGTTCGACAATCCGTGGGCCACCCATTTCCTGCGCCCGCGCGGCGCGTCCTCGGCGGGCGTCGCCGGGCCGGCCTCAGGCGTCTCCCGCTTCCGCATCGTCCTGACTATATAGACGCAGGTCCGGAGTCCTCGAACTGGGGCTCGACCTCGCCCGGACTGAGCCCCACGATCCAGATCGACGAGCCGTATCTGGCGCGCGGCTTGCGTCTCCTCGGGTCTGGATCTCCAAGGAGAGATCAGCAGATGAGAAAATGTCTTCTTCCCCTCCTCCTCGCCTTGGGTGTTTCGCTCGCGGTGCCCCTGCGCCGCGCGGACGCGAGCGGCGGCGTCAGCATCTCCACCTTCTACGACGAGCTGAGCCCTCACGGTGACTGGGTCACCGTGGGAAACTACGGCCATTGTTGGCGCCCCCGAGGAATCGATCGGAATTGGCAGCCTTATCTGAACGGGGAGTGGCTCTATACCGAGGACGGCTGGACCTGGGTGTCGTACGACCCTTGGGGCGGCGACCCGTACCACTACGGCACGTGGAGCCGGTCGGACGCCTACGGCTGGGTCTGGATCCCGGGCACCATCTGGGCTCCAGCATGGGTGACGTGGTACGTCGGGGACAACGACATTGGGTGGGCGCCGGTCCCGCCGTCGTTCAGCGTCGGGGTATCCGGGTACGTCGGGCCTCCGGTGACGGTCTCGCGCTCGTCGTACATCTTCGTGCCCGCGACGCGGTTCGTCGGCGTGAACGTGGGGACGGTGCGCGTGCCGGCAACGCAGAACGCCACACTCCTCGCCCGTACGAAGCCCGTGACACGGTTCGCCGCCTCGGGCGGCGTGCTGACGAGCGGCGGCCCGACCGTCGTGCAGGTGGAGCACGCCACGCAGAGGAAGATCGCGAGAGTCAGTGTCGGGGACGCGCACACGAAGGCCGTGCCACTCGACGCCGGGCTCCGGGGCGGGCGGAGCAATGTGATCGCGTCGGCCACTGAGCGAGCGAAGTTCATCGCGTCGCCTGCGCCGCACGCCGCGAAGGTCGCTCACGAGACCGCCAAGGCGCCGCCTCGGGGCGCGACGGTGAAGCACGAAGGACCACAGGCGGCGCACGAGACGGCGCGAGTGGCCCACGCCCGGACGGCAGAGCCGGCGGTGTCGATCGCGAAGCCGGCCACGCCAGCGCGCGAGCGGCGCGACGCGCCCGCTCCCCGTGTCGAGGCGGTCCGCCCGCCGCAGGGCGGCGAGGCTCAACTGCCGAAGAAAGAGCACGGCCGCGAGAAGGCCGAGTAGCCGAGCACGCAGAGCGGCACGTTTTTCCGAGGAGATCGGCAAAGCGTGCCGGCCGCTTGAATTGTCCCCGACCCATGAAGAAGCGATGGGCCTGGTTGCCCAGCCGGGCGGTGGCAGGAAGATTGCGCTGAGAAAGCCGGAAAGAGACCAGAAGGTCCGATGAAAGAGAACCCTACGAGGACTTCTGGATCGGGATCGCACGTGCCTCGCGCCACCCCGCCGGCTCCCCTGTTGGCCGCCGCTGTGGGCGGCGATGGAGCGCGTCGTGTGCGCTTCGAGCTATCGCCCAAGACGATGGTGGCGCTCGTTCTCGTCGGCGCCTCCCTGTGGCTCCTGATCCAGCTCTGGCCCGTCCTTCTCGTGCTCGTCGTCGCTCTCCTCGTCGCCGGCACGTTGAGCCCGGTCGTCCGCTGGCTCGAAGCGAAGCGCGTGAGGCGCGGGTTCGGCATCGCGATCGTCTTCACGGTCTTCTTCATCCTCGCGCTTCTCGTCGTCGCCCTTACGATCCCGACGCTGGTGTCGCAGGCGGCGGCCCTTCTCGAGCACGAGCCCGCGCTGCGAGCGCGACTCGCGGACCGTCTTGCCGGCTCTCATCTGAGCGCCCCGCTCGCGCATTGGCTTCGCGGCCTCAAGTACGACGCGCTGACGGGCACGATCGGCGCGACGGCTTTCGCCTTCTCGGTACGCGTCTTCGGTGCCGCCGCGTACGGGCTGAGCGCCCTGTTCCTCGGGCTCTACATCATGATCGACCGCGATCGGCTACGAGGAGGGCTCTTCGCCGTCGTCCCCCGCTCGCACCACATCCGGCTCTCTCGCATCGTGATGAACCTCGAGACGATCGTCGGCGCGTACATCCGTGGACAGATCCTCACGTCCCTGTTGATGTCGATCTTCACGTTCGTGCTTCTGACGGCGTGCGGCGTGGAGAACGCTCTGGCTCTCGCGGTGTTCGCCGGCCTCGCGGACGTGCTGCCCTACATCGGCGCTCTTCTCTCGGTGGCGCCGGCGGTCCTCGCGGCACTGTCGCGTGGGCCGGTCGTTGTCATCGTGGTTCTCGTCCTCATGCTCGCGTACGAGGAGTTCGAAAGCCGTGTGCTCGTTCCCCGGGTCTATGGCCGGGCGCTGCGCCTTCCCGCGTCCGTCGTGATGTTCGCGCTTCTGGCGGGCGGAACGCTGATGGGGATCCTCGGCGCGCTCCTCGCCCTGCCCGTCGCGGCCGCGGTGATGATGCTTATCGCGGAGCTGCGAGTGGAGCTGCCCGGTGAGCAGGAGCAGCCCGTGGATGCGGACCTGCGCGAAGCCGACGACCGCGGCGAGGAAGAGTACGAACGCAGGACGGAGGGTGTGGGCGCGGAGGAGGCCGCCGCCATCGCCGTCGAGATCTCGGCAGACCGGCGGAAGGACGAGAAAGCCGCGGTTGAAGGATGAACGGAAGGACGATGCGGCGTGATCGTGGCTGGTGGGTCGTGCTCTCTGGCAGGGGAATTGCACCTCGATGGCAGCAGGAGACTCAGATGAAAAAGAACCCGGTCCCGATCCTCGCGGCGGCCCTCTCCCTCACATGGCTCCTCTCGGCGTCCCCAGCGAGTGCCGCGGCCGAGCCCGAGGCGGTTCCCGCGGAGGTCTCCGAGGCGCTCAATGCCACCCACGTCAAGGCCAAGCTGATCGACAAGCTCGGCGCCGACGCCCTTCGGATCAAGGTCTCCGTCTCAGGAGAGACGGCAACCCTCACCGGTGAGGTGGCGAAGTCGCCGAGCCAGGGGCTCGCCGAGCAGGTCGCCCTGTCGGTCGAGGGGATCAAGAAGGTCGACAACAAGGTGACGGTGAAGGAGGCCGCGGGGCCGATGGCCGCGAGCGAAGCCTCCGTGAATAACGTGGCGCTCGAGATGAAGGTGAAGGCCATCCTTCTGACCGAGATCGGCACGAACGCACTCAAGATCGAGGTCGAGGTCGTCGACGGCGTCGTCAGCCTGCGCGGCAAGCTCGATAACCCCGAGACCGCTAAAGCCGCGATCGAGAAAACCCGTTCGATCAAGGGCGTCAAGAAGGTTGTCAACCTTCTCGGCTGAGCCCCACGAAGAAAGGAAATACCATGCTCTGGACAATCTGCTTGATCCTGCTTGTCCTCTGGGCTCTCGGGATGGTGACGTCGTACACGATGGGCGGCCTCATCCACATCCTGCTCGTCATTGCCATCGTGGTCGTGGTGATCCAACTCATCCAGGGGCGAAGGGTGGTCTGACGGACATCGGAGACACTCTCCTCGAGCTCGTGGACGCACGCCCATTGCGTTGACGTAGTCTCCAGGACGATGGGCGTCTACGATCACATGAGGCGATCCTTGTTCGGACGGCACCGTCCCGAAGTAGAAGTGCCTCTCAGAGGCGAGCTCCTGGGCCTCGAGAGCCTCGAGGAGCGCGCGAAAACCCTGGCCGGCGTCTTCACGTTGGCGCGAGACTCCGGGGCGGGTAGGCACGATATCCGGACGCGGCTGGACGCGAACCTCCGAGTCCTTCGCGAGGCCTATCGCCTTCTGGCAGGCGACGTCCGCCGGGGTGACGCCGTCGACCCGGCGGCCGAGTGGCTCCTCGACAACTTTCACCTGGTCGAGTCGGAAGCGCGGGCCGTGCGCCACGACCTCCCTTCCCAGTACTACCAGAAGCTCCCGAAGCTCGCCGCGCGCGAGCTCTCGGGCAAGGCCCGCATCCACGCGATGGCGCTGGAGCTGATCCGGCACGGCGACGGGCGGCTCGACGCGGAACGACTCACGCGTTTCGTCCTCGCCTATCAGACCGTGGCGCCGTTGACGATCGGCGAGCTCTGGGCGTGGCCCAGCATGCTCAAGCTCGGGCTCCTTGAGAATTTGAGAATCCTGGCGGCGGGGATCCTGTCCGGGCGAGCCGCCAGGCGGGAGGCGGACGCCGCGCTCGAGCGGCTGGCTGGCGGCGGCCCTCCCGAGCCGCTTCCCGAGCCGCTTCACAGCGCCTTCGTCGCGCAGATCCGGCAACTGATGCGCGAGTCCGACCCTCGCGTCTCCTCGCTCCATGCCCGGATGGAGGAGGCGTTCCCGGCGGGAGGTCCGACGTCCGAGGACGCCGTCCGCGCCGAGTACCAGCGCCAGGCCACCGACCAGGCCTCTACCGGCAACACGATCACGAGCTTGAGGCTCTGCGCCACGCTCGACTGGAGCCGCTACGTGGAGCGGGTCAGCCTGGTGGAGCAGATCCTGCGGCGCGATCCGGCGGCGGTCTACACGCGCATGGATTTCCAGAGCCGCGACCGCTACCGCCAGGCCGTGGAGGAGCTCGCCGAGCCCACCGGTGAGGCGCAGGTGCGCGTCGCCCTGCGCGCCATCGAGAGCGCGCGCCAGGCGGCGGAGCGGAAGGGAATCGGCGAGAAAACCGCGCACGTCGGTCATCACCTGATCGGCCCGGGCCGTCCGGGCCTGGAGATCGACGTGGCGTACCACCCTCGGCTCGGCCAGCGGCTCCGCCGGTTCGCCTTCTCCCACGCGACGACCGCATACCTGGGCGGCATCGGCCTCCTGACCGGCCTCGGCATTTACGCGGCGATCGAATATGTCCGCGCCTCGGGCGCTCCCGAGATGGCGACCGTCGCGGCGCTTCTCGCGACGATCCCCGCGAGCGAGCTCGCGGCGCTCATCGTCCAGCGCCTCGTCGCCGCGCTCGTGCCGCCGCGGCGGCTGGCCCGCCTCGATCTCATCGAGGGCGTCCCCGAGAGCGCCCGCACGATGGTGGTCGTGCCGGCGCTCCTCGGAAGCGTGAAGGGCGTCGAGGCTCTTCTGGAGCATCTGGAGGTGCAGGCCCTCGGTAACCTCGACCCGCGCATCCACTTCGCGATCCTCGGCGACTTCAAGGACGCGACCGCGCAGACGATGGCGGGCGACGCGGAGATCCTGGCCGCCGCCGCCGCCGGAATCGAGGCCCTCAACAGCAGCCACGCGCCCGACGCCAGGGACCGTTTCTTCCTCTTTCACCGGGAGCGCCGGTGGAACCCGAAAGAGGGCGTGTTCATGGGCTGGGAGAGGAAGCGCGGCAAGCTCGAGGAGTTCAACCGGCTCCTCAGAGACCCGAACGACCTGGGCTTCGCGGTGCGACAGGGAGACCTTTCGATCCTGCCGTCGGTGCGCTACGTCCTTACGCTCGACGCGGACACGCGGCTTCCGAGGGGCGCCGCGCAGACGCTGATCGGGATCCTCTCCCACCCACTGAACAGACCCGTCTTCGATCCGTCCGTCGGACGGGTGACGGAGGGATACGGCATCCTCCAGCCGCGCGTCAGCGTCACGCTCGCGAGCGCCGCCGGATCGCTCTTCGCGCGGGTCTACGCAGGCCATACGGGCGTCGATCCGTACACGACGGCCGTCTCCGACACCTACCAGGATCTGTTCGGCGAGGGCGTCTTCACGGGCAAGGGGCTTTACGACGTGGACGCCTTCCGCGCGGCCGTGGACGGGCGCGTCCCCGAGAACGCGCTCCTCTCGCACGACCTCTTCGAGGGTCTGCACGCGAGGACCGCGCTCGTCTCCGACGTGGAGGTGGTGGACGACTATCCCGCCAACCTCCTCGCGCATGCGCGGCGGCAGCAGCGCTGGGTGCGCGGCGACTGGCAGATCCTCGGCTGGCTTCTGCCCATGGTCCCGACTTCGAAGGGTTTCGCGAAGAACCGCCTGCCGCTCATCAGCCAATGGAAGATCCTGGACAACCTGCGGCGGAGCCTCGTGGCGCCGTCGCTCCTCGCTCTCTTCGGATCGGCCTGGACCATCCTGCCCGGGAACCCGCTTGTGTGGACCCTGGGTGGACTCGCCGTCGTGTCGTTTCCGCTCGTCACCTCTCTCTTCCACCTGCTGAAGCTGCCGCCCGCGCACGAGCCGGCCCGTGTCCACCTGCGGGGCCTTCTCGAGGAGCTGAGCACGGCCTCCGCGCAGGCATTCCTGACGCTCGTCTTCCTCCCGTACCACGCCTGGGAAATGGTGCACGCCATCGTCCTGACGCTCGTGAGGCTCGTCATCACGCAGCGCCGCCTGCTGGACTGGGAGACCGCCGCCGCGCAGGCTGCACGGGCCGCGGGCCTCCTGCGCGACGGAGTCCGCTCGTTCCTGGTGCAGATGGCCGCGAGCCCGATCGCCGCCGCCGTTCTCGTGGTTCTCACCGCCGCGGCGCGTCCGCGTGCGCTCCCCCTTGCAATAGCGTTCGGCGCTCTCTGGGCGATCGCGCCCCTCCTGGCCTACTGGCTGAGCCAGCCGGCCGCACCGCGGCGGCGCGAGCTGTCACCAGCGGATCGCGAGCTCCTCCTCACGGTCGCGCGGAAGACCTGGCGCTACTTCGAGACGCTGGCCGGCCCCGAGGACCACGGGCTCCCTCCCGACAACCTCCAGGAGGAGCCCACCCGCGTCGTGACGCACCGGACCTCGCCGACCAACATCGGGATGGGCTTTCTCTCGGCGCTCGCGGCGCACGATCTGGGCTTCTTGCCGGCCGACGCCATGCTCGAGAGGCTGGAGCGGACGCTGACCACCGTCGAAGGGCTGGAGCGGCACGAGGGGCATCTCCTGAACTGGTACGACACGCGGAACCTCTCGCCGCTTTTTCCGCGCTACGTCTCCACGGTCGACAGCGGCAACCTCGCGGGGGCGCTGCTCGCGCTGGCTGAGGGGTGCCGGCGGCTGGCCGCGTCGCAACCGGAGTTGGCAACCCGCCTCTACGACCTTGCCGCGCGCGCCATGACCTTCGCCGACGGAATGAGCTTCGGGTTCCTCTACGACCGCGAACGCCAGCTCTTCTCGATCGGCTACCGGCTGGCCGATGTGCTGGGGCCTGGCCGGTTGGACAGCTCCTATTACGACCTCCTCGCCTCCGAGGCGCGCCTGGCGAGCTTCTTCGCGATTGCCAAGGGAGACGTGCGGCAGAGCCACTGGTTCCACCTCGGCCGGCTCGTGGTGAGCGTGGACGGCGTCCCGACGCTCGTCTCGTGGAGCGCGTCGATGTTCGAGTACCTGATGCCGCTCCTCCTGATGAGGACGTATCCCGGGACGCTCCTCGACCGAACGTGTCGCATGGTCGTACAGCGACAGCGCCAATACGCCCGCGACCGCGGCGTCCCCTGGGGCATCTCCGAATCGGCGTTCAACCTCGTCGACCGGTTCGGGAACTACCAGTACAAGGCCTTCGGAGTTCCGGGCCTCGGGCTGAAACGCGGGCTGGCCGACGAGCTCGTGGTCGCGCCCTACGCGACCGCCCTGGCCGCGCTGGTGGACCCGGCCGAGGCCGCTCGGAACCTGAGGCGCCTGGCGAGCGAGGGGGCTGAGGGATCGTTGGGCTATTACGATGCCGTCGACTACACGCCCCGCAAGCCGGACGACGGCGGCGCCTCGCCCGCGGAGCCGCGCGGCGCTGGTGTAAACGCAGGCGTGGTCGTCAAGACGTACCTCGCGCTCCACCAGGGAATGACGCTCGTCGCCATCGCGAACGTCCTTCTCGGCGACATCATGGTCGACCGGTTCCACGCGGACCCGAGGATCCAGGCGACCGAGCTCCTCCTGCAGGAGCGGGTGCCACGTGAGGCTCCTGTCATCCAACCGCGTCCCGCCGAGGAGACCCACGTGGCCCCCCCGCTCGCTCGCGCTCCGCGCCGCCTCCGCTCGCCGCACACGCCGTACCCACGCGCACAGATCCTGTCGAACGGCGCCTATGTCGCGATTGTGACGAACGCCGGCGGCGGAGCGAGCTTCTGCCGAGGCCGCGCTGTCACTCGGTGGCGTGAGGACCCCACGCGCGATCCGGGCAGTCAGTTCCTCTATCTACGCGACGTCCACGGCGGCGCGGTCTGGTCCGCTGCCTATCAGCCCGTCGGCGTGGAGCCGGAGGACTACCTCGTGGAGCTCCTCCCCGAAAAGGCCGTCATCCAGCGACGCAATCATGGCATCGAGACTCGCCTCGAGATCGCCGTCTCGCCGGAGGACGACGCCGAGGTGCGGCGCGTCTCCGTGACGAATCGGAGCGACCGGCCGCGCGAGATCGAGCTGACGAGCTACGTCGAGATCGCTTTGGGGTCCATCTCCGAAGACGTCGCGCACCCCGCCTTCGGGAAGCTCTTCATCGAGACCGAGTGGGTGCAAGAGAGCACGGCCCTTCTCGCGCGGCGCCGCCAGCGCAGCGCGGACGACCCGGCGCTTTTCGCCTTTCACGTCCTGTCCATCGACGGGCGAATGCAGGCACCGGTCGAGTGGGAGACCGACCGGATGCGATTCCTGGGACGCGGGCGCGGCCCCGACGATCCCATCGCGCTCGATGGGCGTGCGCTCTCCGGCACCACGGGCGCCGTGCTCGACCCGATCCTCAGCCTGAGGACGCGGCTGCGGCTCGCGCCCGGCGCCTTCGCCCGCCTCTCCCTCGCGACGGGCGTCGCGGCGGACGAGACCGCCGCTCACGCCCTGGCGCAGAAGTATCACGACCCCGGCGTCGCCGCCCGCACGTTCGCGCTGGCCTACACGCACGCGCAAGTCTCGCTCCGGCACCTGGGTATCTCCGTCGAGGAGGCCCAGCTCTTCGAGCGGCTCGGCTCCCGCGTCTTCTTCTCCGACGCGTCGCTGCGCGCTGAAAGGGAGATCCTGGGAAAGAGCACGCTGGGCCAGGCGGGCCTCTGGGGGAACGGCATCTCCGGCGATCTCCCGATCGTCCTCGTCCGCGTGACCGAGCCGGACGACCTGCCCCTCGTGCGGCACGTCCTCATGGCGCAGGAGCTCTGGCGCCTCAAGGGGCTGAAAGCGGACGCCGTGATCCTGAACGAGCACCCCGCGAGCTATCGCGACGAGATGCACCAGCAGCTCGTCGAGCTCGTCGAGGGCGGCGCCTGGGGCGCATGGAAGGGGAAACCCGGCGGGGTCTTCCTTCTCCGGGGCGACGCGATGCCGGACGCCGAGCGGCTTCTCCTCAATACGGTCGCCCGTGCGGTCCTCTCCGGCGAACGCGGGGATCTGGCGGAGCAGCTGGACCGCCCGGAGCCGGAGCCTTCGCTTCCTGTCACCGTCGTGCCTTACGAGCAACCAACCGACGAGCGGCCGGAGGCGCCGGTCGAGCCGCCAGCGCTCGTGATGGAGAACGGGCTCGGCGGCTTCACGCGTGACGGCCGCGAGTACGTCGTCGTCCTCGAGGACGAGCGGGAGACTCCGCTCCCCTGGGTCAATGTCCTCGCGAACCCGGGCTTCGGAAGCATCGTCACCAGCTCGGGCGCGGCCCACACCTGGTGCGAGAACAGCCGCGAGAACCGCCTCACGCCGTTCGCGAACGACCCGGTCACCGACCCGACCGCGGAAGCCATCTTTCTGCGCGACGAGGAAAGCGACGCCTTTTGGGGCGCCACGCCGGCGCCGCTCAGGCGGACGCCGCGCTCACCGCGCTGGGTGGTGCGCCACGCGCCGGGCGTAACGCGCTGGGAGAGCGCCACGCGCGGCATCGCGCATCAGCTGGCCGTCTTCGTGGCGCGGGAGGAGCCGGTCAAGCTGTCACTCCTGACCTTGACGAACCGCTCGAATCGGCCTCGCCGCCTCAGCCTCTTCGCGTACAACGAGTGGTCGCTCGGACCCCCGAAGCCGGGCGTTTCGCGCTTCGTCGTGACGGAGCGCGACGGCGACACGGGCGCGGTCCTGGCGCGCAATCCTTACAGCGAGGTCTTCAGCGGCCGCGTCGCGTTCGCGGGCGCCGGCGAGGCGCTTCTCTCGGCCACCGGTGACCGACAGGAGTTCCTGGGCCGGAACGGCTCGCTCCAACGCGCGGCCGCGCTCAGGCGCATGCGGCTCATGAGCCGCTTCGGCGCGGGCCTCGATCCGTGCGCCGCATTGCAGGTGGGTCTGGACCTCTTGCCTGGCGAGACGCGGCGCATCGTGTTCCTCCTCGGCCAGGGGCGCGACCTCGACGAGGCCCGTGCGCTCCTCCGGCGCTACGCCGGAGCGGGCGGCCTCGCCGTGGCGCAAGCCGAGCTCGCCGCCGTGGAGGCGTTCTGGGAGGAGACGCTCGGCTCCGTGCGGGTCTCGACACCCGACGACTCCTTCGACCTGCTCGTGAACCGGTGGCTCCTCTACCAGGACCTCGCCTGCCGCCTCTGGGCGCGCTCTGGCTACTACCAGTTGAGCGGGGCGTACGGCTTCCGCGACCAGCTCCAGGACGTCCTGGCGCTCATGTTCACGAGGCCCGACCTGACCCGCGAGCATCTCCTGCGGGCGGCGGCGCGCCAGTTCGCCGAGGGCGACGTTCAGCACTGGTGGGACGCCTCGAGCGGCCGCGGCATCCGCACTCATTGCTCGGACGACCTCCTCTGGCTCCCATACGCCGTCGCCGAGTACGTGAAGGCGACCGGAGACGCCGCCGTCCTCGACGAGCGAATTCCGTTCCTTCAGGCGCCTCCCGTTCCACCCGGAGAGGCGGAGGCATACGGGCTGCCGGGCGTATCGGCGGAGAAGGGCACCCTGTTCGAGCACGGCCTGCGGGCCATCGACCGCGCGCTCACCGCCGGCTCCCACGGTCTGCCGCTCATCGGGAGCTGCGACTGGAACGACGGCTACAACAGGGTCGGACCCGAGGGGCGCGGGGAGAGCGTCTTCGTGGGATGGTTCCTGCACTCGGTCCTCGGCACCTTCGCGCCGCTGTGCGAGGAGCGGGGCGACGCGCCGCGCGCCGCGCGCTACCGCGCCGAGCGAGAGCGCCTGGGGGCGATGCTGGAGCAGAGCTGGGACGGCGAGTGGTACCGGCGCGCCTACTTCGACGACGGCACGCCGCTCGGGTCCTCCCAGAACGACGAGGGCAGGCTCGACTCGGTGGCACAAACCTGGGCTGTCCTCTCCGGCGCCGCGCCGAAAAAGCGCGCCGAGCGTGCGATGGACGCGGTGCGCGCGCAACTGGTCCGGCGCACCTCCCAGGTCATCCTTCTCCTCTCACCCCCCTTCGACCGCACGGCCCTCGACCCGGGCTACATCAAAGGCTACCTCCCGGGAGTCCGCGAGAACGGCGGACAGTACACGCACGCGGCCCAGTGGGTCGTCCTCGCCCTTGCGCGCCTCGGGTACGGCGACGAGGCGGTCGAGCTCTTCCACATGCTCAACCCCATCAACCACTCGCGCACCGCCGCGGAGGTCGAGCAGTACAAGACCGAACCCTACGCCGTCGCGGGAGACGTCTATGACCACCCATCGCATCGCGGGCGCGGGGGCTGGACCTGGTACACCGGCTCGGCCGGCTGGATGTATCGCGTGGCGCTGGAGGGGATCCTCGGGCTCACGCGCCGGGGCGCCTTCTTCACGGTGGACCCGTGCATCCCGTCGTCGTGGCCGAGGTACTCAATCGAATGGCGCTTCGGAAAGACGCGCTACACGATCGAGGTAGAGAACCCGAAGCGCCGCGGCGGCGGCGTGTTGAGCGCCGAGCTCGATGGAGCGCCCTCCGACCCCGCCGCGATACCGCTCGTGGACGACGGCGGCGTACACCGGGTGCGGGTCGTGCTGGGAGCGCCGCCGAAGGCGAGCCGCTCTGGCGTCACCAAATCGGGTGAAACTCCGGCCTCGGTCCTCGCCCGACCTTGACCGGGCGGCCAACACGGACCCGACTCTGATTCCTCTCTGGTGACGCAGTTCCCGGCGATCTATACTTAGTGAGGAGGGGCCGCTCATGCTGATGGCCCTCGTCCTTCTCGCAGCGATCGACGCCGTTCCGTCACCTACGGTCTCGCTGACCCTCACGGGCGGGGCCGAGAGAGAGCCGGTCAGCGCCACGCCCCGCAGCCTGTCAGACGTTGCGCGTGAGCTCCGCGAGGGCAGAAAGGCCGTCGGAGGTTTCTCGGCGGCCGAAAGCACGGTGCCGCAACGCCTGAGCGCCTTCATCCCGTTTGAACCGGAGTTGGACACGGCAGCGCCCGAGCCTGAGGTCGTCACCGAGGCGCCGCTGGTGTACGCCCCGACCTATCTCCCGGTGTGGTACGGAGGCCGCCAGAAGAGCGCCCGCCTCCACCAGCGCACTAGCGCTCATTTCGCCGCCCCGAGGTCCACGGCGCCGCCTCCCGGTCGCCCGTCTGCATCGCCGACGTTTCAACTGCGCCACGCCACGGCCGGACTTTTTCGCCAACGCTGACGAAGACGGCGCCGGTCCGTGCGCGTGTACGAGCTGTCACGGTCCCGTCCGGTCAGGCTTCTGCTCACCTCGAGGAGAGGCGCCCACCTCAGGCGGCAGGGGGGTAGAGGCGACCAAGAAAAAGAGCAGAAGCACCAACGTCAGACAGACCACAGTGACCGCGAGGCGCTCACCGTGCCAGAGGCTTTCAAACCATTGCCGAAACTCACTCGCGAGCACGTTGGCTTTGCCGCCGTAGACTTCCATTTCGCGGAGATACTGCTTGGAGTCCTCGGGTTCGTAACCCAACGGGTTGGCGGGGGCGGGTGTGGCGGTGAGATAGATCACGAGCGCGCTACCAAGGCCCGCCAACAAAATGACTGCGGCAATTAACCTGCGTCGAGCCTGTAGCGTTCCGAAGTTCAGAATCATGTCGTGCGAATCGGCGAGGGTTGCGGCAAGATGGCTAGTGGAAGACGACCGTGCGGCCTTTGTGAACGATGATCTTCCACTCGATGTGGCTCCTGATGGCCCGCGAGAGGACCACCTTCTCGAGGTCCCGCCCAGAGCGGATCAGGTCCTGCACCGAGTGGCGGTGAGTCACATGCAAGACGTCCTGTTCGATGATGGGCCCGGCATCCAGCGTCTCGGTCACGTAGTGGCTCGTGGCTCCGATCATTTTCACGCCCCGCTCACGGGCTGAGTAGTATGGGCGAGCGCCGGGGAAGGCGGGAAGGAAGGCGTGGTGGATGTTGATCATCCGGCTCAGATACGCCTCCACGAACCGGCCCGTCAGTATCTGCATGTATCGGGCGAGGACGACGACGTCGATCCGATGGCTCTGAAGGAGGGCCATCTGCTCGTCTTCGACCTCGCTCTTGTTCTCCTTCGTGATGGAGCCGTCAGTGTCGACGTACTGCTCGTGGTAGAGGATGCGCCCTCCGTGGGTGTAGATGAACTGGGTCAGACCGGCGGCCAAGCCGAGACGGAGGGGGCAATGCAGCAGCAGGGTGACCGACCGGGGCTCCTTTGGTTCGTTCTCGGGAACGTTCATTCTCCTTCCGTTCCGTGCGCCGGACTCCCAGAGCTAACCCATTTAGAATGAGTGGTCGGGACGGTGGGATTCGAACCCACGACCCCTTGAACCCCATTCAAGTACGCTACCAGGCTGCGCCACGTCCCGACCGGGAACGACATCGGAGAGTCGTCGACGCGATCTCCGGGGGTGGTTGTTTATAGCATTTAGTCGTGGGAGAGGATCTGGAGGATCTCTTTCAGCTCCGCGACGGCGCGCGCCATCCGGGGGTCCGGTGTTTGTCCCGCCTGGGCCTCGGCCGGGTCGACGCCGGAAGCTGCCGGAGGCGCGGTCGAGCTGGCGGCGGGAGCCGTTTCGACGAACAGCGCCATGCCCGGCTTCGAGGAGGGCCGCGTGCGCACGGGCACCTTCTCGGAGGGCCTTCCCGGCTTCGCTTTCTCGGTCTTCTCGTCCTTTACCTCTTCGAGCGGTGTGATCGCGGGATTCGTGTCGTGCGACTTCGCCCCCGAGGCCTCGCTCTCGAGGCGCTTCTTGGCGCCGGCAATCGTGTAGCCCTCGTCGTAGAGAAGCCTCTTGATCTGCCCGATGAGATCCAGCTCGCGCGCGCTGTACGTGCGCGGGCCGGGAACCGAGCGGTCGGGCGCGAGGACGGGAAACTCCGACTCCCAGTACCTGAGGACGTACGGCTGCACGTCCGCGATGCGGCAGACATCCCCGATCTTGTAGCGGACCTCGGCGTTTTCGCTCGTCGTCTGGGCCATTTCGTCAGCGTTTCGTCTGACTCTTTTTAGCACATCGGCGGCCCGATCCGAAGGCTCAGTCGTCCTTTTTGACTACGAACTTGAGCGGCACGCCGTTCAGGTTCCACTTCTCGCGGATGCGATTCTGGAGGAATCGCTCGAAGGAGAAGTGCAGCGCTTCGGTCCGGTCGGCGAAGAGGCGGACGAGCGGCGGCTCGGCGGCGACCTGCACGGCATAGCGGATCCTCAGGTCGCGGCCCGAGCGCGATCGGGGCGCCTCGCGCGCGAAGGATTTCTGCAGCAGGCGATTCAGCTCGCCCGTGGACATGCGCGTCGCGAACCGTTTCGCGAGCGCGTCGGCTTCTGGAAGGAGGCGCTGGACGCCCTTCCCCGTCGTGGCCGACAGCGGGAGGAACGGGGCGCGGCGCAGGAAGATGAACCGGCGCTCGGCGTCGTGCTTGAGCTCCGCCGTCTTCTCGCGGTCCTTCTCGACGAGGTCCCACTTGTTGGCGACGAGAAGGACGCCGCGGCCGGCCTCTTCCGCGTAGCCCGCGATCGTGGCGTCCTGCGCCGTGATGCCGGCAGAGGCGTCGAAGACGATGACGACGAGGCGCGCCCGGTCGATGGACTTTCGGGCCGCGACGATCGAGAGCAGCTCGGCCGAGTCGGTCGTCTTCCCCTTGCGGCGGATGCCCGCCGTGTCCACGAAGACGTACTCGCGGCCGCCCCGCAAGAGGCGCACGTCGATGGAGTCGCGCGTCGTGCCGGGGATCTCCGACACCATGACGCGGTCCGCGCCGACGAGCGCGTTCACGAGGGAGGACTTCCCGACGTTCGGCCGGCCCACGATCGCGATCGGGAGCGGCTCGGTGCGCGTCTCGGGGTCGAGGTCGGCCGGCAGAGCCTCTTCGATCGCCTCGAGAAGCTCGTCCGCACCCGTGCCGTGGAGCGCCGACACCCCGATGACCTTCGGGAAGCCGAGCGCGAAGCCGTCGGCGAGCGCCTCGGCCGCGGTTTTGGTGTCGCACTTGTTCCATGCGACGACGACCCGCTTGCCGAGCGCGTGAAGCCGCCGGGCGAGGCGCTCGTCCTCGGGAAGGCGCCCGGCCACCCCGTCGAGGACGAAGAGGATGAGGTCGGCGTCCGCCACGGCGGCGAGCGCGCGGTCGCTCGTCCACGCGGCGAAGCCGCCCGCGGCGTCGAGATCGAGTCCACCCGTGTCCACGAGCGTGTACGGGCGGCCCGACGGCGTCTTGGCCGTCATCTCGAGCGCGTCGCGCGTCATCCCGGGTCGATCGTGCACGAGCGCCCTCCGCTCGCGCGCGAGCCGGTTGAAGAGAGCCGATTTCCCGACGTTCGGGCGGCCGACGAGGACGACCTTGAAGGCGCTCACCGGCGCCGCACTCGGCCGCGCGGGGCGGGGGACGGGCGTCGGCCTCGCTCCTGCTGCTGCCGGTGAATGGCTTCGACGCGGCTCCTCTTCCGCGGCCCGGCGTTGTCGCTCACGGGCACGAAGTCCAGGCCGCGCTTTTCGGCGTCCGCTTTGACGAGCTTCACCCGCAAGCGGTCCCCGAGCCGGTAGACGCGTCCCGACGAGGAACCCACGAGGCGGTGCTCGACGTCCTCGTAGCGATAGAAGTCGTCCTCGAGAGACGAGATCGGAACGAGGCCGTCCACGTAGATGTCCTCGAGCGTGACGAAGAACCCGAAGCCCACGACCGCCGAGACGTACGCCCAGAACTCCTCGCCGACGCGCGACGACAGGAAGACGAACTTTTTCCACGCCACGGCCTCGCGCTCGGCCGACTCGGCACGCCTCTCGCGCGACGAGCAGTGCGCTGCCGCCTCGTGGAACCAGCGCGTGCGGCCGTCCGCGTCCTCAGCGGCGGGCGGGCGGCGGATGGCGAGCCACTCCACGAGCGCCCGGTGAACGAGAAGGTCCGGATAGCGCCGGATCGGCGAGGTGAAATGGCAGTAGTGTTTCGCCGCGAGCGCGTAGTGTCCGCGGCACTCCTCGGAGTAGACGGCTTTCTTCTGGGCGCGCAGGACGAGATCCGAGACGAAACGCTCCTCGGGCTTTCCCGCCGCCTGGTCGAGGATGGCCTGGAACGTGGCTGGCGTGACCTCCTCCTCGTCTTCGGGAAGGTCGTAGCCGAGCGGCCCGAGCACGACCCTCAGGTCCACGAGACGGCTCTCGTCCGGCCGGTCGTGCACGCGGTAGAGCGCCGGCGTCGGAACGAACTCTAAGTGCTTGGCGACCGCCTCGTTCGCGGCCAGCATGAACTCCTCGATGAGGCGGTGGGCCTCGTTGCGCACGGCCCGGACGATCTCGACGACATCTCCCGCTTCGCCGAGGATCACGTCCGCGTCCGGCAGGTCGAAGTCGAGGGAGCCGCGGCGGGACCTCTTTGCTCTGAGAAGACCCGCGGCCTTATGGGCCACGCGGAGCATTCGCGCAACGTCCGAAGAGACCGGGGATTTCTTAGAAGGTGCATGCGGCGAGGGCTCGGCCGCCGCGTTGCGAGGGACGCCTCCCTTTTCCGTTTCTAAGAAATCTTCAATTAATTCTCCGACCTCCGTGTAGGTGAGCCTCGCACGGGACCGAATAAGCGAGCGGAAGAATTCCGCCTTGACCGTCTCCCCATGCTTGTCCAGCGTGAGCACCGCCGAGACGGTGCGCCGCTCCTCGTTCGGGCGCAGCGAGCAGAGGTCGTTCGAGAGGCGCTCGGGGAGCATGGCGATCGCGCGGTCGGGGAAATAGACCGACGTGCCGCGCTCGAATGCCTCGGCGTCGAGCGCGCTGCCGATGGGCACGTAGTGGGACACGTCCGCGATGTGGATGCCGATCCGAAAGCCGCCGCCCGGCAGCTCCTCCGCCTCGATCGCGTCGTCGAAGTCGCGCGCGGTTTCGCCGTCGATCGTCACGATCGTGCGGCCCGTGAAGTCCGCGCGGAGCTTTCGCTCGTCCTCCCCCACGACGCCGCTCGCGGCCTCGGCCTCGGCCACGACCGTCTCGGGATACTTCCGCGGGATGCCCCACTTGCGGGCCACGACCTCGACATCGACGCCAGGGTCGCCCTCGAATCCGATCAGCTCGAGGACCTCGGCGAGGGCGAGCCGGCGGTCGTCGGGATACGCGATGATGCGCGCTTCGACGAAGATGCCGGCGGGCGCCGCGAGGTCCTTGCCGTCGGGCACCGCCAGGCGCACGTCGATCTTGCGATCGAAAGGTACGACGAAAGTGCCCTCGGGAGATCGGGCGATCTTCCCGACCACGGTCTCGCGGCGCCGCACGAGCACCTTCACGACGACGCCGGTCGGGCGCGGCGCGAAGCGCGAGCGGCGCCCTCTGGGTACGGCTCTCGGGGCGGCTTTCGGTTCTTCGATGCGCACGAGGACGATGTCGCCGTCGAGCGCGCTGCCGAGGGCGGTCACGGGCACGTCGGGGACGCCCGGCTCGCCGGACAGCAGAAAGGCCCGGCCCTCGCCGCGGATCGCGAGCGCGCCGGCCTGGAAGTCCGTGAACTCGATGCGCGAGAGCTTCTCGCCCTTGACGCGCACGATCTCGCCCCGGCGCTCGAGGTCGGCCACCGCCGCGCGGAGCGCGTTCTGGCGGGCGGGATCGGGATCGGCGCCGAGAATGCGGCTCGCGAGGTCCGAGAACGTGAGCATGCGCGAGCCGCGCGGATGAAGCGCGTCGAGAATCGCTTTGTTCAACTCGAGGTTGTTCATTCTGGGAGGGATGATTGGTGCGAAAGGGGGGACTCGAACCCGTCCATCTGGTTCACGGTCTGCCCTGTTTACGGACCTTCCGTGGATTTCGGGCGTGCTTTGTACCCGTTCGGCGACCGGAAGGGTAGCACGCCCTTCTCCCCCGCCGCCCCGCACGCCTTCGTCCAGAGCTTGCAGAGGCGAAACTGGAAACCGCCCGACTTCGCGGCCATCGTTCGGCCCCGGCTGTGAAAGATGAGCGGCGAGGTCATCTTCCGCGCTCGTCGCCGCTCGCTTCAGAAGCTCATCGGGATGTAGCTTCCATCGGAAGTGACGGCGTTATTGAGAATCCCGTAGGCCACGAAGCTGGAGTTGCCGGACGTCTTCTCGATCCTGGCGTAGCCAGAAGTGGCTCCGAGGGCCGCGAGGGGCTGGCCGAACTGCGTCCACTGGCCGGGTGCGAGCGTCACCGGCGTCGGCGTGCCGAGCGCGGCGCCGGTCGCGTCGAAGTAGCTGAGCGTCAGGGTGATCGGGTCGGAGGCGTCGCCGCGGTTGACGAGGGCGAGATTGGAGCGCTGGGCCGAGTTCTGCTGGAGGCCGTTGACGTACGCAACCGAGGTGGCCGACTCCCCGAGCGTCAGCCCGGGGTAGTAGACCCCGAAAGTGCCGCCACCCGAGGAGGCCGGCGTGAAGGTCCGGGCCCCGACGGCGAAGGCCGAGGGTTGCGTCCCAGATGGCGGCAGGGCGAGAAGCGCACCGCCCACGCTGCTACCGTCGGCGGGGATCGACAGTCCCTGCGAGCGGAGGAAGCCGATGGCGTCCGGCACGATCCGCTGCTCGCCGGGGGCCAGCGTCAGCGTGGCTTGGCCCGAGCCGCTCCCGAGCGATGCCGTGTAGACGAGAGTTACCGGCAGGGAGCTGGTCGTCAGGTTCGCGAACGTCAGCTCCGTGGTGTAGTGGCTGCCGCCGAGACCGGAAACGTCAAGAACGATCGGCACCAGAAGATCGCCGGGGCCGGAGGCGTTTGCGATGAGAGGCGGGATGAACGAGCCGTCGGAGGTGACGGCGTCGTTGAGGACGGCGTAGGCCGTGAAGGGTGACGGGCCGGAGACCTCTGTAACCACGGCCCGTCCGGAGACGGCCTTGCCTTCGAGCGGCGTATTGATCTGCGTCCAGGCGTAGGGAGGAAGGCTCTCGTCGGGCAGTGTGCCGAGGTCCTCGCCCATCGGTCCGAACAGCTGCACGCGCAGCGTGATGGGAGTCCCGCCCGCGTTGGCCAGAGAGAGGTTGGAGCGCTGGGCGTTGTTCTGCTGGAGACCCACGAGGGTCGCGGTCGTGGTAGTGGTGGCGGCGGCGGGGTAGAAGAGGCCGAAGGTACCGCCCCCGCCGGCCGTGAAGGTGCGCCCGCCGATGAACGGGTCGCTGGAAGAGCCGGCGCCCACGAACGTGGCTAAGAGCGTGCCGACAACGCCCCCGTCCGTGGGGATCGAGAGGCCCTGAGAGCGCAGGAAGGAGATGGTGTTAGGGATGATGCGGGTCTCACCGGGAGCCAGGGTGAGGGAGACCGAGCCGGTGCCCGAGCCGACCGAGGCGATGTAGAGGAGATCAACCTGGATCGCCGTCGTCGCCTTCGAAGCCAGCGTCAGCTCGGTCGTGTAGTGGCTGCCTCCGACGCCCGCCACGTTGTCGAGGACGACGGGCAGGAACAGTTCGGGATCTCGCGTCAAACGGAAGACGACCCCGCCGCCAAGAGGCCCGCCGTAAGCCGTCGTCCCGTAGAAGTT
>CALAQS010000064.1 GCA_937888435.1 uncultured Acidobacteriota bacterium | reverse complement strand
CTAACTGTCGCGGGATAAGTAGCTGGCCGCGGCCCAACCCTGTCTTGCCGTCCGGAGCGGTGCCTCGGAATGCTGAGATACTCCTGCGAGAGGAAGAGCCTCACCAGTGGCACTCGCTCCCGGCACGCGTCTGGGTCCTTACGAGATCCTCGCCCCTCTCGGCGCGGGCGGGATGGGTGAGGTGTACAAGGCGAAAGACACGCGACTCGAGAGATTGATCGCGCTGAAGGTCCTGCCGGAGGATTTCTTCGAAGACAAGGAGAGCATCGCGCGTTTCGAGCGTGAGGCCCGGATGCTCGCGAGCTTGAATCATCCGGGCATCGCCCATCTCTACTCATTCGAAGAAATCCCCGGTTCTCCCGGCTCTCCGGGGCGGCATATGCTCAGCATGGAACTGGCCGACGGGGAGACGCTCGCGGAGCGGCTGCTCAAGGGGCCGCTCTCTCTCGATCAGGTCCTGAAGACGTCCGTCGAGATCGCCTCGGCGCTGGATGCCGCCCACCGGGCTGGCATCGTCCACCGCGACGTCAAGCCGGGCAACGTGATGCTCACGAAGTCGGGTGCGAAGCTGCTGGACTTCGGCCTGGCCAAGGTCGCGGCGCCTCTGGTCCGGCGATCCGATCTGACGTCCCGGCCCACGGAGCTGCCGAAGAACCTCACGCAAAAGGGGACGATCCTCGGGACGTTCCAGTACATGTCGCCCGAGCAGCTGGAAGGCAAGGAAGCCGACGCGCGCAGCGACATCTTCGCGTTCGGCGCGGTGCTCTACGAGATGGCGACGGGGAAGAGGGCTTTCTCCGGAGCGAGCCAGGCTTCGCTGATCTCGGCGATCATGAAGGAAGATCCCGCGCCGATTTCGGCCGTGGCGCCCTTGACGCCGCCGGCTCTCGACCGCGTCGCGCGGGCCTGCCTCGCCAAGGATCCGGAGGATCGCTGGCAGTCGGCCGCCGATGTCGGGAGAGAGCTGAAGTGGATCGCCGGTGGAACCTCGCAGGCAGGGGTTCCCGCAACCGTCGCACGGCGAAAAAGCCGGGAGAAGGTGGCGTGGGGTATCGCAGCCATCGCGCTGCTCGTGGCGATCGCTCTAGGAATCGGCTACGCGCGGCGTGCGCCGAAACCGATGCACCTGCTTCGCTCGACGATCGAGCTTCCGGCGGGCTTGCAGATCGATGCGGTCATCTCCTCCCTCGAGCTCTCGCCCGATGGCCGCTCGTTGGCTCTGGCCGCACCGGGCATCGACGGAAAGCAGCCGATGTACCTGCGATCGCTCGACGTCACGGCGATGCAGCCTCTCGCTGGAACCGAGGGAGCGACGTATCCCTTCTGGTCTCCGGACGGAAAGTCGATCGCGTTCTTCGCGGACGGAAAGCTCAGGAGGATGGAAGCAACGGGCGGAGCGATCCAGACGATTTGCGACGCGGCGCAGGGCCGGGGCGGCACATGGGGGCCCGACGGGACGATCGTCTTCGCGCCGACTCTTTTCAGTCCGCTTTGGCGGGTCTCCGCCTCCGGCGGCTCTCCCATCGAGGCGGAGGCGGCGATCGGTGCCGGTGAGAGCCACCGTCTCCCGCATTTTCTGCCTGACGGAAAGAGGGTCCTCTTCTATGCGACAGGGCCGTCCCGGTCGCAGGAGCACGGCATCTACGCCCTCAACCTCGCGACGAAGAAGGTCCGGCTCGTCGCTCACGAGAACAGTGAAGGGCGCTTCGTGCCGCCGGGCTATCTCGCCTTCGTGCGCGAGAGGAACCTGATGGTCCAGCGCTTCGACCCCGACAGCCTCCGTCTTTCCGGTGAAGCGGTGCCAGTCGCTGAGAAGCAGCGGTTCTCTGAGTTCCGCGGAACCGCGGTGTATTCCTTTGCCGGCCCGGACCTTCTCCTTTACCAGGCCGAGGCCCCTCCGCCGCAAAGCCAACTCACCTGGTTCGATCTCGATGGCAGGCGACTTTCGACGGTCGGAGATCCCGCGACGTTCTCCTCCATCTCTCTGGCCCCTGATGGGAAGCGTGCCGTCGTCGGGACCGATATGGAGGGAGCCGAGCATTGGAGGATCGATCTCGCGAGCGGTGTTCGCAGCCGGTTCGCAGTCGGCGTCCGCGTAATGGGCAAAGCCAAAGCCGTCTGGTCGCCGGACGGCCGGCAGGTGCTCTTCCCCGTCATGGCCGGCGTCTCCACGACCTTTCGGCTCGAGGAAGCCGATGGAGGCTCTCCCGGAAAGAACGTCCTGACCGGTCAAGGCATCGCGCGGCCTGCGAGCTGGTCTCCCGATGGGCAGGTGGTCGCGTTCTTCACGCAGACCGATGTGACCAAGAGCTTCGACATCGGCATTCTTCCCATGACGGGCGACCGCAAGCCGTCGTTTCTCATCGCCGGTCCCGCCGATGAGAACGGCGGAACGTTCTCACCCGACGGCCGCTGGCTGGCGTACTTCTCCAACGAGTCAGGCCAGTGGGAGGACTACGTCGTTCCCTATCCGGGCCTGGGCGGGAAATGGCAGATCTCTTCGGGTGGGAACGGCGGACCCTTCTGCTTCTGGAACGGAAATGGCCAGCTCATCATCCTTTCGCATGACCGAAAGGTGCTGACCGTCGATCTGACGGCGCGCGGCGGAAGCCTCGAGGTCGGGGCCTCGCATCGAATCTTCGGCGACGCCGCGATGCCGAGCGTCGCCCTCGACTATTCGCCCGTTCTCCAGCGATTCCTCATCGCGGTTCCGGTCGTAGAGCAGAAACCGGCTCCGATCACGCTGGTGACCAACTGGACGGCGCTGCTGAAAAGGGAATGAGTCTTTCCCCCGGTACCCGCCTCGGCCCTTACGAAATCCTGTCAGCCCTCGGCGCGGGCGGGATGGGTGAGGTGTACCGGGCGAAGGACACGAAGCTGGGCCGTGAGGTCGCGATCAAGGTCCTGCCGGAGCAGTTCTTCGAAGAGAAAGAGAGCATCGCCCGATTCGAGCGCGAGGCGAAGTCTCTTGCCGCGGTGAACCACCCGCACATCGCCGGCCTCTACTCGTTCGAAGAGGTTTCGGGGCGTCACGTTCTGGTCATGGAACTGGCCGAAGGTGAAACGTTGGCGGAGCGGCTGAAGAAGGGGCCGCTGCCGCCCGGTCAGATGCTGAAAGCCGGTATCGAGATCGCGTCGGCGCTGGATGCGGCACACCGGGTGGGTATCGTGCACCGGGACCTGAAACCGGGAAACGTCATGTTGACGAGGTCGGGCGTGAAGCTCCTCGACTTCGGGCTGGCGAAGGTTTTGACACCCGAGGGGCCGGTCGAGGGCCTCACGTCCGCCCCGACGGCGGCCCGCGACGTCACGCGCGACGGAGAGATCCTCGGCACGCTTTCCTACATGGCGCCGGAACAGCTCGAGGGGAAGAAGGTCGATCTGCGTACGGATATCTTCGCTCTCGGTGCGACCCTCTACGAGATGGCCACCGGCCGCAAGGCATTCTCCGGGACCAGTCAGGCCTCGCTGATCTCGGCGATCCTGTCGGCCGATCCTCCTTCGATATCGACACTTCAGCCTATGACGCCGCCGGCGCTTGAACGTGTCGTCAAGACCTGCCTTGCCAAGGATCCCGACGAGCGCTGGCAGAGCGCTGGAGACGTCGCCAAAGAGCTGAAGTGGGTCGCGGAGAGCTCGCCAGTAGGC
>CALAQS010000063.1 GCA_937888435.1 uncultured Acidobacteriota bacterium | reverse complement strand
CGACGGCGGCTTCACGGGCGCAAACATCGAAAGGCCGGCCTTCCAGAGGCTCCTGGCCGACATCGACGAAGGGAAGATCGACGTCGTGGTCGTCTACAAGGTCGACCGCCTGAGCCGGTCGCTCCTCGACTTCGCGAAGCTGATGGAAAGGTTCGGGGCGGCGGGTACTTCCTTCGTCTCCGTCACGCAGAACTTCTCGACCGCCGACGCGATGGGGCGGCTCACGCTGAACGTGTTGATGTCCTTCGCGGAGTTCGAGAGAGAGATGATCGGCGAGAGGACCCGCGACAAGATCGCGGCCCAGAGACGCCGGGGTAAATGGACCGGCGGCACGGTCCCCCTCGGCTACACCGTCGTGGACAAGAAGCTGGTCGAGAACGACCTCGAGGCGGTCCTCGTCCGCGAGCTCTTCTCCCTCTACCTACGAGAGAGGTCGACGCTGGCAGTAGCTCGGCTTCTGAACGAGTCGAACCGGTCCACGAAGCGCCACGTCGCCGCCAACGGTCGCCTTCGGGAGGCCCGACGCTGGACGAAGGCCGACGTGACGAGGCTCCTCAGGAACCCCGTCTACGCGGGCTACATGCGAAGCAACGGGGAACTATACGAGGGTGAGAACCCGCCCATCGTGGACCGAGAGACGTTTTCGAAGGTTCACGGTTTACTCGAGGACGCAGCGCGACCCACGAAGGACCGTGGCCGAAATCCGAACTACGTTCTGCGCGGACTCCTCCGGTGCGCGTGCTGTGGATCAGCATTTACACCAGCTTCAACGCGACGGGGGCGGACGGAGCACCGCTACTACCGCTGCGCGAAGCGGGACAAGGAAGGCAAGGAGGCATGCCCGTCGGCTCCCCTTCCAGCCGGGGCCATCGAGGAGTACGTGATCGAGCGCCTTCGGGAAGCTGTCGCGACTGGCTCGCTGGCATCCGAGGTCGAGGCGAGCGTGAGGGAACGGCTGAAGGGTCGGCGCAAGGATTCTCTGACCGAGCGCAAGAAGCTGCCGGCGCAGATTGCGGCGCTGTCAGCCGAGGGGAAGCGCCTCCTCGACACGATGGCCGACGTGGACGGCGTGGCGCGCAGGCTGGCGGAGGAGCGTCTTCAGGGACTCGGGACCGAGCTGGGACGGTGTGAGGCACGGCTGGCCACCGTCGAGCGGGAACTCGCAGCGATCGAGAAGACCGAGCTGGAGTCTTCCTGGGTCGCGAGGAGCCTCAACGACTTCACCGGCATCTGGAACGTGCTAACCCCTGAGAACCGGGGACGGCTGCTTCGGGCCGTCGTCCAACGGGTCGAGGTCGACGAGCCGGCGAATAAGGTGAAGGTGTTCATGGTGGATCTGTGCGCGGGACTTCCCGATACCGTCGAGGCGATTTCGGCGTGAGCGCCACCGCGAAGTCGGGTACGCAGGTCGTCACGGGCGAGCTGCACAGGGTCCGGCGCGGACGCGGGAAGGGGTTCAGTGCGGAGCCGACGCCGGAACCGGTCAGACGGCCCGCACGAGTCGCGGTCACGCTCGCCCTCGCGCACGCGATCCAGAGGGCGATCGATAGGGGCGAGATTCTGGATCAAGCCGTGGCGGCGAGGAGGCTGGGGGTAACGCGAGCGCGGATGACGCAAATCCTCGACCTAACGCTTCTCGCACCGGACCTACAGCAGGCGATCATGTGCCTTGAGGTCAGCAACGGCGCCGAGCCTCTGAGCGAGAGGAGGCTGAGGAAGCTCGTTAGTGTCACGACATGGTCTGAGCAGAAGCTGGACCGCTGTCCGAACCGCCGAGCTTGATATCGTTAGGACGGCTTCATGATGGTAACGTCTCGCCCTGCGTCGCCGTCCTTCCGCGAAAACATAATCATTCCAGGGTTCAGGCGGCGAGATCTGTACAATGCGCATAGAGATTCGTTGCGGGAGAGGAAATGTTAACCGAGACGTTTCTTCGAGACGCTCCACTGTACAAACCCGAGAAGCAGAAAAAGCCGGACCAGATCATCGAGTTTGCGAAAACGCGGCCGAAGCTGCATTGCGAAACGTGTAGCGATGAGCAGACCTTCATCCTGCAGTCTGTAAACCGACTTTCGACGGAGCGCAGACCCGGTGTGGAATACCGCCCTTCAGCGGCAGACTTCGTCCACCATGGCGAGCCGTACGCGCTCCGCTTCACATGCGCCGCCTGTGGACGCTTTACATTCCACGTTACGGTGCTCTTTCTGCCCACGCCCGATAGGGTGCAGAAGATAGGCCAATTCCCGGCTCCATCGGTCAGACTGCCCGATGCGCTTAACAAGGCTCTTGGTTCGACCGCAGATCGGCAGCTCTTCATCTGGGGCCGGATATCCGAAAACCAAGGCTATGGGATCGGTGCCTACGCCTACTACCGTCGCCTCGTTGAATCTGTGATCGACGAACTCCTGAAACACCTCGGTGATCTGATCCCGGAAGCTGAACGCGATCGGTACGCCCGTGTCCTAGAAGACCTTAAGAGTGAACGTGTAACGGAAAGAAAAATCCAGGCGGTCAAGGACATCATTCCGAACGACCTTAGACCGAACGGAACGAACCCCCTCGGCCTTCTCCACACGCACTTAAGCGCAGACATGCACACCGCCACGGACGACGAGTGCTTAGAGGCAGCCGCCCACGTTCGGACCGCGCTCGTCTACCTGTTGGAAGAGGTCAGGGGCAGA